>JAGBBE010000172.1 GCA_017938645.1 Clostridia bacterium | reverse complement strand
CAGATCTGCGCGGCCTTCTCGATGGTGTGCATCAGGCCAAAGGTGGTATTGAAGTCCGGACCGGAAACGAACAGGCCATGATGCGCCCAGACAGCTGCATCGTATTCCTTCATCTTCTCGCAGGTCGCCAGAGCGATTTCCGCACCGCCGGGAACCATCCACGGCACCACGCCGATACCGCCCGGGAACACCACAGGACATTCGGTTGCACTCTTCCACAGAACGCGGCTGAAATCGCGGTCCGTCAGAGGAAGCACATAGGTCATGGCAATCACATTGGCCGGATGCGCATGATAGATGACGCGGCACACGCCGTTGGTAGCAGCGACGCGCACGGAGTGATTCATAAAATGAGTCGGGAACTCGCTGGTGGGACGTCCGCCGTTGATCAGACCCCATACGATGCGGTAGCTGTCTCCCTTGTCGTTGATCTCCACAATACAGATGGAATCCTCAGGATCCAGTTCGACATTGCGGAAAAACTTGCCGCTGCCGGTAGCAATAAAGTATTCGCCCGCGAGATTTTCGCCGGTCACACCCATGTTCACCCACTCACGGGGCTCGGCGTAGAAGAAGGGCTTCATTTCCTCAACTTCTTCTTTGGTAAGGCGATAGGTCAGGTTACCGCCGTTGCGTTCATGCCAGCCCTGAAGCCATCCATCATTGCAGGTGCGGATGTATCGCTGAACGATCTCAAAATCAGTCATGGCCATAAAACGTTTTTCCTCCTTATGCGCGCTTGAGAAGCACGTCCCTTTCGTATTGCTTGACCTGTTCAAACCACTTGCCGTCCTCCGGTGCGCCGCAGCGGCGGCAGTACTCGTTCCACACTTCGCCAAACGGCATGGTTTTGAGTTCTTCCTGACGAACCAGAAGCTCGGTGAATTCTTCGCGATCCTGCAGTTTTTTCAGTTCTTCATTTGGCGTAAGCAGCGCCATCAGGAGCGCCTTCTGGGCATTGCGGAAGCCTGTAGCCCACGCAGCGATGCGGTTGATGGAAGCGTCAAAATAATCCAGTGCGATGTGCACACGGCCTTCCAGACCGCCGCAGCGAACGATTTCCTTGCAGATTTCCCTGGTCTCATCATCCAACAGAACCACGTGATCGCTGTCCCAGCGGATAGGACGGGTGATATGCAGCGCCAGCTCGGGGAAGAACGCAAGCAATGCCGGGATCTTATCACTGACGACCTCAGTGGGATGATAATGACCGTTGTCCATGAGCGGAATGCACTTGCCGGGGTTCATGGCGGCGTAAGCCAGCGAATACTCCGCACTGCCCACGGTGTAGGCTTCCACACCGATGCCGAACACTTTGGATTCCACACAGGGCTTTACCTTGTCAAAATCAAAAGGCTCAGAAAGAATTTCATCCATTGCTTCCTTGTAACGCACGCGCGGACCCATGCGGTCGGCCGGAATATCCTTGAAACCATCGCCCGTCCAGATGTTCATGATGCAGGGCTGACCCAGTTCCTCCGCCAGATACTGCGAAATGCGGATGGACGCCTTGCCATGCCTGATCCAGAACTTGCGGATTTCCTCATCTGGAGAGGAAAGCGTGAGCCCGTTTGCTTTGGGATGCGAGAAATACGTGGGGTTGAAATCACAGCCCAGTCCGCGTTCCTTGCAGAACCGAACCCATTTTTCAAAATGCTTCGGTTCCAGCTGGTCACGGTCCACCCAGCCGCCGTTATCCTCATCAAAAATGGCGTAGGAGGCATGCAGGTTCATCTTCATCTGACCGGGACAGAGCTTGAGTACCATGTCGAGGTCAGCCATCAGCTCTTCCGGCGTGGAAGCGCGTCCGGGATAATTGCCGGTGGTCTGAATTCCACCGGTCAAAGGCTTGGAAGGATCCGTATCAAAGCCGCGCACGTCGTCGCCCTGCCAGCAGTGCAGGCTCACAGGAACCTTTTTGAGGGTATCCATTGCAGCATCAACGTCGATGCCGATGGTGGCATAACGCTCTCTGGCGTACTCAAAGGGAGTCATCATTCATCTTCCTTTCTGTATTCTGTAATGTCAAAACTCTTCGGAATGGCTGCACGGAAGGCAGAGAGATCTTCAAATTCTTTTCCGGCAATCATCTGTGCGGCCAGGTTGCCAAGCGCCGTGCCTTCGGTCGGACCTGCGTATACCGGCATGCCCGTCCACTGAGCCGTCAGACGGTTCAGTGTGACATTCTGACTGCCTCCGCCCACGATGTTAACAGACGTGAATGTCTGCCCGGTCAGGCGGCTCATTTCTGCAATGCTGTCGCGGTAGCATACGGCCAGGCCAACGGTAACAGCACGCAGCACATCAGCAAGCGTTTCGGGTTCAGGCGCGCCCTGTTCGCGCAAAGCGGCCCTGACCTCGTCAAGCATGCTCTGCGGTGCAAGGAAACGGTTATCCGCCGCATCCACCCACGCAGGATAGCCGGATGCAGCCGCCATTTCAGCCATTTCGGCATAGCTGTGCTGCTTGCCGGTTTCGCTGCGGATGCACTGCAGCATCCACATACCCATGATATTTTTGAGGAAGCGCACCGAGTAGTCCCAGCCGCCTTCATTGGCAAAACCGGCTTTACGGCATGCATCCTCCGCCGCCGGATGATCCAGTTCCACGCCCAGCAGACTCCATGTACCGCTGGAGAGGAAGGCCGCATGTTCGTCTCTGGCTGGCACGGCCATATACGCGCTTCCGGTATCGTGGGTTGCAGGCAGGATGACGGTGGTATCAAACCCGACCGCATCCCTTACTTCATCCAGAAGGCTTCCGAGCGCTGTTCCGGGCTGAACCACCGGCGTTTCAAACCAGTGATCCGGGAGACCGGCTGCACGTCGGACTTCGACGGACCATTCGTGAGTATGCGCATCCATCAGTGCCGTGGTGGACAGATTCGTCCACTCATGCGCACGTTTTCCCGTGAGACGATAGCTCAGATATTCCGGCACAAGCAGAAAGTCAGCCGCAAGCTCCCGGTATTCGGAATGCTCTTTAAGAACTGCCATCAGCTGATAAACGGTGTTGAACGGCTGCTTGGCAATGCCGGTGATTCTGTAGAGTTCGGAAAAGGACATCGTCTTTTCCAGAAGAGCATCCATGCCTTCTGTTCGGCTGTCGCGATAGGCAACGACGTCGCCCAGCAGCTCACCCTTTTGATCCAGAAGCGCAAAATCGACCGCCCATGTATCAATGCCCATGCTTACAGGCACAAACCCCTGCTCATGACAGGCCTTCATGCCTTCCACCACATGCCTGTACAGTCCTTCAGCATCCCAGCAGAGATGTCCGTTTTTCATTTCCGCGCCGTTTTCAAAGCGGTAGACTTCATGGGTGTGCACAGCCCCGTCCTCGAGCCAACCAACGATATGCCTTCCGCCAGACGCGCCGATATCAACCGCAAGATAGCATTTCATTTTTTCCAATGCTCCTCTGCTTTCATATAGGGTCATTATACCATCTCTTGAAGAGAAAAAACAGGCGAAATATCGTTCTATTGTATTCTTTTTTGGCTTTATTGCGTTCGTTCTTTTTTCTTTGTTGCAATTCCAAGTTGGATAGGGTATCATTAGAAAAAAGACGCACAAATCCTTTACGCATACGGATAAACCGCATTTTGAAAGGAGACTGCATATGGACAAGGTATTTATCGCGAATACAATTCAGCAGGGCAGCGCAGTGCTTGGCATGGAACTGGGTTCTACCCGCATCAAGGCCGTTCTGATCGGCAAAGATCACTCTCCCATCGCCTCCGGCGACCACACATGGGAAAACCGTCTGGAAAACGGCATCTGGACTTATTCCCTTGAAGACGTATGGAACGGCGTTCAGAACGCTTATGCCAACCTCAAAAAGGACGTCGAGGAAAAGTACGGCGTCAAACTCAGCCGTGTTGCCTCCATCGGCGTATCTGCCATGATGCACGGCTATCTGGCCTTTGACAAGAACGGTGCCCAGCTTGCGCAGTTCCGCACCTGGCGCAACACCATGACCGCTCAGGCCGCCGCCGAACTGACGGAGCTTTTCAAGTTCAACATTCCACAGCGCTGGTCCATCGCCCATCTGCGTCAGGCCATGCTCAACAAGGAAGAGCACGTCAAGGATATCGCCCATCTGACCACGCTGGCCGGATACATTCACTGGAAGCTTACCGGTGAAAAAGTACTCGGCGTGGGCGAAGCCAGCGGCATGTTCCCCATTGACAGCACGAAGATCGACTATGACAGCGCCATGATGGCCGAGTTCGACAAGCTGGTCGAAAAGGACGGCTACCCCTGGACGCTTCGCAGCATTCTTCCTTCCGTAGCCAATGCAGGCGAAGAAGCCGGATGTCTTACCGAAGAAGGCGCAAAGCTGCTCGACCCCACCGGTGAGCTGGAAGCCGGATGTCCTCTCTGCCCTCCGGAAGGCGATGCAGGCACCGGCATGACCGCCACCAACGCTGTAGCTGTGCGCACGGGCAATGTTTCCGCCGGCACTTCGGTGTTTGCCATGATTGTTTTGGAAAAACCTCTCTTCAGGGTTTATCCGGAAATCGACATGGTCACCACGCCCACCGGCAAGCCCGTTGCGATGGTGCACTGCAACAACTGCACCAGCGACATCAACGCGTGGGCGGGCATGCTCAAGGGCTTCTGTGACGCTGCTCATCTTGACGTGAGCATGAACGATATCTACACCGCCATCTTCTCCTCTGCGCTTCTGGGCGAGAAGGACTGCGGCGGTGTGGTGAATGTTGCGCTGTTCTCCGGCGAGCCGGTTGTGGGTCTGGACGAAGGCCGTCCGATGCTGGTGCGCATGCCCGATGCCAAGATGACCTTTGCCAACTTTGCCCGTTCCATCGTCTCCGGCGCGATGACCAGCCTGAAGCTTGGCATGGACATCCTCGCAAAGGAAAATGTGAAGATCGATTCTCTGCTGGGCCACGGCGGCTATTTCAAGACGCCCGTGGTGGGTCAGAGCATTCTGGCCAGTGCTCTGCGCACGCCCGTTTCCGTGATGGAAACCGCCGGGGAAGGCGGTCCCTGGGGCATGGCGCTGCTGGCCTCCTACCGTGTCAACAAGTCTGAGGGCCAGACGCTGGAAGATTACCTCAACGCCGAAGTTTTTGCCAGGGCTAACGCTTCCACCGAAGCGCCTCACGAAGAGGATGCCGTGGGCTTTGATGCCTATACCGCACGTTTCGTCGAGGCTCTGGAAGCAGAAAAGGCTGCTGTGCGCGCTATGAGATAAGGAGGAACCGACATGCTCGAAGCTCTGAAGCAAGCCGTATACGAAGCCAATATGGAACTGCCCAAACGCGGGCTGGTCACCTATACCTGGGGAAATGTTTCCGGTATCGACCGTGAAACCGGACTGGTGGTCATCAAACCCTCCGGCGTGGAATACGAAGATCTGACTCCTGACAAGCTGGTCGTTCTGGATCTGAATGGAAACGTGGTGGAAGGCAACCTGAATCCTTCTTCTGATACCAAGACCCATCTGGAGCTCTACAAAGCGTATCCTTGCATGGGCGGCATCGTACATACCCACAGCCCCTATGCCGTGGGCTGGGCGCAGGCTGGACGCGATATTCCCGCCTTCGGTACCACGCATGCTGATTATTTCTATGGTCCGGTTCCCTGCGCCCGTCATCTGACTCCTGAAGAGGTTGACGCAGGCTACGAACTCAACACCGGCACCGTAATCATCGAAACCCTGACGCAGCGCGGCATCAATCCCGTGCACGTCCCGGGCGTGATCTGTCACAGCCACGGTCCTTTCACCTGGGGCAAGGACGCTGCGCAGGCTGTCTATCACGCTGTGGTTCTCGAGGAAGTCGCCAAGATGTCTCTCTATACCGTGCAGATCAATCCTGACTGTCCTCCTGCTCCCCAACACATTCTCGACAAGCATTTCATGCGCAAGCACGGCCCCAACGCCTACTATGGTCAGGGCAAGGGCTGACAGGCAGAACATGTTTTGAGAAAGGCGCTGCATTTGCAGCGTCTTTCTTTTGTGTTATAATGAAAAAAAGCCTCGACAGGAGGACTGGAAATGGAATATCGTGAGGAAATCCTGTTTTCTTCCAGCGGACGGTCTCATTTTCGGATTCCGAGCATTATTGCCGCAAATGACGGCACAATGCTGGCATTCTGCAACGACCGCAAGGACACGGTAGATGATCATGCCGAAGAGACAGCCATTGCTTTTGCCCGCAAACCGCTGGGATGTGCATGGGAATCTGCAGCTGAACTGGCTGCGATTCCCGGCTGGGCCTGTTCCATCGGCGCGGCGGTATATGACGAAAATGCCGGTCTGGCCTTTTGTTTCGGCATGCGCATTCCCGTAGCCACACATGAGTTCCGCAAACTTTCCGACGAAGAACGTGCTGAGGTGGAAGCCAGGACGCAGGAAAGAATCCGTCAAAGCGGCATTCACGCCGGAGATTTTGTGCTTCAGAGCGCAGATCAGGGGATTACATGGAACGACCGTCCGCTGGACATTGAGCCGTATTCGTTCATGCGTGAGGACGGGGCGGTTGTTCCGGTACGCGGTTTCTGTCATGGAAGTGCTCATGGAATCACCCTCAGGCATAGCCCGTATAAAGGAAGGCTCCTGTGTCCTTCCCGCGTCGCGGTGGATGAATATCATGATTTCATCGAAATCAGACGCGCCAGCTACAACAACGCCATTTTCAGCGACGACCATGGAAAGACGTGGAAAGCCTCAGCACCGGTTCAGGCTGGCACAGGCGAGGGAGCGCTCATGGAGGATGGTCAGGGTGTGATCACCTACAATTCGCGCGCATATTATGCCGATCAGAAGCGTTACCTTGCGACCAGCACCGACGGCGGCGAGACCTACTCGCAGTTCAGACGAGACGACTTCCTGCTTGAAGAGAAGACGATGGGCTGCAATGCTTCTCTGCTGCGCGTGGAACGGCATGAGCTGGGCGATGTATCCCTTCTGCCGGAGGAAGCTGATTCCATCACGGTGTTTGTGAATCCAAGGGCTGAGGATCGCACAAAGCTGACCGCATGCGTAAGCTTCGACAACGGTTGCACATGGACGCACACACGTCTGATTCATCCCGGCCGATGCGCCTATTCAAGCCTTTCCTACAGCGCTGTGGAGAAACGTTTTTACCTGCTCTATGAAAAAGGCGTAAACGATCCTTACGACATCGGCATTGCTGCAGCTGTCTTTGATCTGGAATGGCTGCTCTCCTGACTTAGCAAGAAACGAGGTTATCCATATGATTGTATTTCTGACCAGCAGTCCCTGCATTCAGGGCGCGGACCGTGCGCTGCTTACGCCTGCCAACGGCTTTATCGACCGTATCAGCGCCGCTCTTCCCCCGCTTCCGCGCTGTCTGTTCATCTGCTCCAATCCTCACAGTTATGACCGAACCGACAAGTTCGGCAGTGACATGCGTTCCGCCTTCAGCGAGGCTGGTCTTCCCTTCGGACAGTTCGGCATTCTGGACGGTCGCAATGCCGTGGAAGCAGAAGCGCTGATTGCAGCAAGCGACTTCATCATTCTGGCAGGCGGCCATGTACCGACGCAGAACGCCTTTTTTCGGGAAATCGGACTGGCTCGGCTTCTGGAGAATTATCGGGGCGTGATCATGGGCATCAGCGCAGGTTCGATGAATGCAGCTTCAATCGTATACGCGCAGCCTGAATTGGAAGGCGAGAGCATTGATCCTGCCTACGAGCGTTATCTGCCCGGTCTTGGTCTGACCTCTGTGCAGATTCTGCCCCACTATCAGCAGATCAAAGACTGGACGCTGGATGGCCGTCTGCTTTTTGAGGACATCACCTACGCCGACAGCATCGGACACTGCTTCTATGCGCTGGTGGATGGAAGCTATGTCTATCGTGACGATCACGAACAGCTGCTCATCGGCGAAGCCTACCGCATCGCCGACGGCCAAATCACCCAAATCTGCACAGAAGGCCAAGCCCTTCCCATCTGATGTCAAAACCGCCTCTGCCATAAACAGCAGAGGCGGTTTTGGTTATCCGCGAAGCCAGTCTCTTGTGGAGAGAACGGCGTTTTCATTTTCATCGAGCCAGAAGACTTCGCGTTCAAGCGCATCCTCCGGGGTAATGGAAAAACGATCCCGAGGAACATGCACACCGATCTTTCCGCGATTGCGGATCAGGCGGACAAGATCATGAATGCTGTCCAGTTTTTCGTCCAGCGCAATGCCAAACAGTTTCTCCGGCGGCGTTTTTTCCACGCAGGAGTGATGATTGTCCGACCCGGCAATCATGACAAGATTATTTTCCCTGGCATAACGCAGTGCAGGATAATCATTCACCGGATTCTGACCGGCGTTGGCTACCTCGATGCCGTCGCAGAACCGTTTGCCCAGCAGAATGCGCGGGATGTATCCGCGATCGCGGAAGGGATGCGCCTGAATCACACAGCCTCCGCCGCGATGAACAGCCTCCAGCTGCTCCTGACGAGTACAGTGTTCATACTCCGGATGATCCAGAAGCCACTTTTTATCCAGACCATAGACCAGATATTCATCCAGATCATAGTTTTGCTCCCAGCCAAAGAACACATCCAGCCCGATCTTCTGACCCTCGGCCAGAGCATCCTCATATCCGGAGCAAAAAAGCTCAATTCTTTCCTTCCACGGAAGTTTACGCGGAACGGCACAATTACCGTGGAAAAAGTGGTCGGTCACAATGATTCCCTGGTAACCAATCTCCTTGTAATAACGCGCATGCTCACGTCCTGTAGACACGCCGCAGAGACTTCCTTGACAGGTATGCAGATGGGTTTCGTAGAGATATGGCATAACTGCCTCCTTGTGTTCGGTGCTGTTTGCATTATACTGCGCCTTTTATGGATTCGCAAGATGTTTTCGTTTTGGTAAATCTATGATATAATGGCATCAATTCCATCAAGGAGGCTTACCGATGACTTTTCTGAAATTTCTGGCGCAATACCGCTCTCCGTTCTGGGATCAGGTAGTTGCCGCCGTTACCATGCTTGGCGAAGAAACGTTCTTCATGCTGCTTGGTTTACTGATTTTCTGGTGCATCAACAAAAAGTGGGGCTATCGTTTTCTGGCAATCGGCCTGAGCGGCACTGCCATCAACCAGCTTCTCAAAGCCATCTTCCTCATTCCGCGCCCATGGGTACTCGATCCCACCTTCACCATCGTGGAAGCTGCGCGCGAGGCCGCAACCGGCTACTCATTCCCCAGCGGTCACACGCAGAGCGCGGCTACGGTCTTTGGCACAATGGCCGTGTGGCTGAACAAAAAGTGGACAACGATTGTCTGCCTGCTTTTGATTCTGGCCGTTGGCTTCTCCCGCATGTATCTGGGCGTTCATACACCAATGGATGTGGGTGTTTCCTTTCTGACCGGCGCCGTAACCGTGCTGGGCTTTGTATGGCTTTTCAAACAGGCCGAAGGCCGTGAGAAAAAAGAAATGCTGATCTGGGTTCTTGCGCTGGCGCTTGTGGTTGTGCTGGTGGGCTATGTGATGCTTGCGCCTTCCACCGAACGCAATATCGCCGAATTTGACGCACACGGCGTGGAGAGTGCATGGAAGCTGCTGGGCACCATGTGCGGCGTTATTCTGGCCTGGTGGATTGATCAGAAATACACGCATTTTGAAACCAAAGCCGTGTGGTGGGTACAGCTTATCAAGCTCATCATCGGCATGGCTCTTGTAATGGCCGTTCGCCTTGGTCTGAAGCCATTGCTTCTGAGCATCATTCCCAACGGCTCCGTTGCTGGTGCAATCCGTTATTTTATGATGGTTGCCGTAGGCGGCGTTCTGTGGCCGATGACGTTTGGCTTCTGGTCGAAGCTGGGCCGCAAGTGAATACAGCAGTCAACCCCGGGCTTCTTTAACGAAGTCCCGGGGTTGGTTTTTATGCCGTTTTCTTTTCAGTTTTAATCATCAGCACAGCCATTGCAGCCGCCATGGCAAAGGCGATAAAGCCGAAGATAAAGGGCGCTTTGGGATTCCATTCATACAGGAAACCAGCCAGCGCAGCGCCGAAAATGCTGCCGAAGGCTTTGGTAGCGTTGAAGGATCCCATGACCAGATTGCTGTTTTCGCCTTCACCGAGCACTGCGGCGCGGTTTTGCATCAACGGAATGGAAATGTAATAGAACGCGAAGAACAGAACGTTAACCAGAATAAACGGAACGATGCTTTCGAAGAAAATCACGCCGATCATCGCAGCTGTGCACACTCCCATTACGCCGGCGATGTAAGGCGAAATTCTTTTCCTGCGGAGAATCCACATGCACAGCGTGCTGTTGGACACCAGCGAGATCACGCCAAGGGCGGCCTTGATCACGCCGTTATAGCCGCTGGTAAGCTGAAACTGATCCCTGAGCGAGAAGTTGAAGCACTGTTCAAAGGCGATGTATCCCAGATTTCCAAGACCATAGGCCAGGAAAAGCAGAACCAGCGTTTTGGTCAAAAAACGGCGGCACTGGGCAATGGCTGCAAAGGGATTGCATTCGCGCAGCAGCTCTTTGCCTTTCCATGGCAGTCTTTCGCTCTGTCGGTCGTCGCCGCAGCCAAGGAACATCAGCACCGACGTTCCCGCCAGCACCACAACCTGCAGCCATACCGGGTAGAAGATGTCGATTTCTCCGATCATGCCGCCCACGAAATAGCCAAAGGAAGATGAAACCGACGTAAGCGTAGCGTTGATCGCCAGATTGCGGCCCCGTTTTTCCGCCGAGGAAACATTGATGGTATACGTCAGAAACGCCAGATAAGCGCCTCCTGCAAAGGCGCCTGCAAACATGCGCGCCAGCACGAACTGGATTTCACTTCCGGCCAGTCCGAAAAACACCTGTCCCAGCGCATAGCCTATGCCGCCGATCAGTATGACCTTTTTGCTGGAAAGGTAGCCGACGATCTTACCCCATAGCGGCTAAAACAGAAAGTTGAACGACATCATGGACGCAAATGCCAGGCCGAACATATAGTCGCTCAGCTTCAGTTCCACGATGATGGCAGGCGTAACGGGATGCACAAAATTGGCAGCCATGTTGAACACAAACATGACGGTAAAAAAGTATCCGAGTCTTGCTTGATCTCTCTTCAAAGTACTCATTCCTTTTATTTGCCCACACAGAAGCGTGAGAAAATGTCGTCCAGCAGCTGTTCATCCACGCTGTCGCCGGTGATGCGTCCCAGCAGATAGAGCGCCTCATGCAAATCGACCGCCGCCAGATCCAGCGGCTGATCGTACTCAAGCCCGCGCCGCGCCTGAACCAGCCTCTCCAGCGCCTGACGCGCCACACTCATGTGACGCTCATGTGTGAGCATCAATTCAGACGGTTTGCGCAGGAAGCCCTTCAGCCATGCGCGTACCGCCTCCAGACCTTCACCCGTTTGGGCAGACAGCGGAAGAATGGGCCGATGCTGCGTGAGTTGCTCAATTCCAGCCATACTGATGTGCTCGCCCGCATCCTCCTTGTTCATCAGAACGGCGCAGGGGCAGGAAACCGGCATTGCAAGCAGCTCGCGTTCCTCCTGCGTCAGCTCCGTGGAAGCATCTACCAGCAGAAGTGCGGCATCTGCACGGCTGAGCGCCGCATGCGCGCGTTCCACGCCGATGCGTTCCACCGCGTCTCCGCTTTCACGAAGACCGGCTGTGTCCTGCACAATCACCTGAACGCCGTCCAACTGGAAGCTTCCCTCCAGCACATCACGCGTGGTGCCGGGAATGTCGGTTACAATGGCGCGCTCCTCGCCCAAAAGGGCGTTGAACAGCGTGCTCTTGCCGGCGTTGGGTCTGCCGCAAAGCGCCACATGCAGACCTTCTCTTACAATGCGTGCGCCGCGCTCATCAATGGCATTTTCGAGCATGCCGATCAGGCTGTTGAGCCCTTCGGTCAGGCCTTCAAGCGCTTCGTCCTCGTCAATCTCATCCGGATAGTCAATATGCGCTTCCAAACCGGCCAAAAGGCCCGTAAGCTTTTCCTGTGCCTTGCGGATAAACGCGCTCTGTCCGCCGGAAAGCTGACGTTCCTCCGCCTTCAAAGCAGCCTGCGACTGCGCGGAAATCACACCCATGACGGCTTCTGCCTGCATCAGGTCGATTCGGCCGTTCATAAAGGCACGGCGGGTAAACTCGCCCGCTTCAGCCGGACGCGCCCCAAGACGGATCAGACGCTTGACTGCCATCGCCGCAGCCACGCTGCCGCCGTGCGTATGGATTTCGCACACGTCTTCGCGCGTATAGCTGTTGGGCGCATACATCACAACGCCCATAGCCTCGTCAATGGCGCCTTCTTCGTCCATCACATACCCAAGCATCAGCCTGTGGCTTTCAAAAGGGGGCATGCGCTTGCGCGGCTTGAAGGCTTTTTCAAAAATCGAAACGGCTTCGCTTCCGCTCAGGCGCACGATGGCCACGCCGCCCTCGCCCGCAGCAGTTGCAATGCCCACAATGGTATCGGTCATGGAGGAACCTTCCTTCTTTTCTTTGTCCAGCGTTTATGATATCATGTTTCCATCGGTTTTTCCATACGCATTTCAGGGAGGCGCAGGTATGTCCGTCCGTATTTTGACTGCAAGGCCGCACAGGCTGTTTTCTTCCGTTGTCAGGGAGCTTGGCACGCTTGAAAAACAGGGCGAAAAGGCCATTTTGCTGGTACCGGAACAGTTCACGCTGGCGGCAGAGCACGAGCTGATGGATCGTCTGCATCTGGACGGGTTGTTTCTCATTGACGTACTCAGTCCCTCCCGCCTCTATGAGCGCGTGCTCTCCGCCGCCGGACGCGACGGACGCGAGCCGCTGGACGATTCCGGACGCCGGATGGCCATTGGTCAGGCGCTTGAAAAACTGGAGGACAAGCTGCCCTACTACGGCAGCATCATGAGCCGCCGCGGCTTTGTGGAGAAGCTTTCCGCGCTTCTGACGGACATGAAGCGCGGCGGTCTGACGCCGGAGGGTCTGGAAACCTATGCAGATACGCTGGAAGACGCTCTTCAGAAAGCGAAACTTCATGATTTATCCCAGATTTATGCACAGTATCAGGCTGTACTCAGCGGTCGTTTCAGCGACAGTGAGGATCAGTTGAGCTTTGTGGCCGGTAAACTGGCAAAAAGCGGTTGTCTCAACGGGCAGCATCTGTACGTGTACGGATTCGATACGCTTCCGGAGCAGCTCATGCGCATGCTTTGCTCTGCAGCGGCACTTTGCAAAAGCCTGACCATCGCCCTTTTATGCGACGGAGAAAGCGCGCCGGACGGAGAAATCTATGCGCCGATCCGTCAGGGCATCGGACGATTTACCGCCATGCTTGCCGAAGAAGGAATAACCGCAAGGCAGATTCCCCTGTCACCCGAACCGCTTGCGCATGCGCCTGAGATGACGCATCTGGACCGCTTCCTTTTTGCCCGTTCCACATCTGCTTTTTCTCATCAGCCGGATAGCGTCTATCTGTCTGAATCGCTTTCTCCCTTTGACGAAGCCACGCAGATGAGCCGCGAGGTGATGTGGCTTACCCAGCAAGGGGTAAAGCTGGAAAACATCACCGTGCTCTATCCGGACAGCGACGGTTATGAATTCGCCGTCACCTCCGCGCTCAACGACAGCGGCATTCCCTTTTACACCGACCGGCAGATGCCCGCCGCTTCGCATGGTCTGGTTCAGTTTCTGCTGAGCGCTTTACGTGCCATGTCGGACGGCTGGCGCAACCGTGACATGCTTCCGCTTTTCAAAAGCGGCTACGCTCCTTTTACGTTTGAGGAAGCCTGCGATCTGGAAAACTATGTCCATACCTGCGGCATCGACCGCAGCCGCTGGACGCAAGCCTTCACACGCACATCGCGTTATGATCCACAGCAGCATCTTCGCTGCGAGGAACTGCGTCAGCGCCTGATGGAGCCTCTTCTCAAAGCCAGAAAAGCGCTGGTGGACGCCAGAGACGCCACATCATCGCTTTCGGCAGTCTTTACCCTTCTGCTGGACATCAACGCATACGAAATGCTTCAGAAGGAAGAAGAACGCCTGATGTCCCACGGCTTTACCGCCCGGGCGAATCAGAACAGCCAGATCTGGCATGCTGTTCTTTCTTTAATGGATCAGCTGGTGCGCATCGGCGGCAGCTCGCGCATTCCGCTTAAGCACATTGCAACCCGTATGGAATGCGGCTTTTCCGCCGTATCGCTCGCCTCGCTGCCGCCTGCCGGAGGAATGCTGCATGCCGGAACGCTTGGACACCTGCTGGCTGAGGAAGCTGACGCTGTGTTCATTCTTGGACTGAGCGACGGCCTGCTTACCAAGGAAACGGACAGTCTTCTGACGCCCGAAGAGCGCCAGAAAACACAGGAGGATACCGGGTGTTTCCTTGGGCTCACGGATGAAAACCGTACGCTTCTGGCCAAGCTGGACTTGAAGCGCGCGATGACGATGCCAAAAAAATACCTGTTTCTTAGCTGCGCCCGTACCGCGCCTGATGGAACTGCCCTGCGTCCGCTTTCACTGCTGGAAACGCTTGAAAAGGAGCTTCTGCCTGGGATTCCCGAGTCGCCGGTGCAAGGTGACGCGCTGCCCATGTCCTCCATGCAGGCCTTCAGCCGTCTGAGTCTGCTCCTTCGTGCACATTCCGACGGTGTTGCCTCTCTGAGCGAGAACTGGCAGGAAAGACTCAAACAGTTGCTCCGTTCACCGAAAACTGCTTCGGAAACCATGCGCCTTCTGCGCGCGCTCCGATTTGACGGTTCCGCGCAGCCTCTTTCTCCTCAGCAGACCCGCGCGCTCTTCGGCGATGAGGTTCTTAGCGTCAGCCGTCTGGAGGCGTTTGCCGAATGTCCCTTCAAGCATTTTGTTAACTACGGTCTCAGGCCCCATGTGCTGCGCGAATGGAAGATTGATCCCATCGAAACCGGAACCTTCTATCATGCCGGGCTCAACAACTTCGCAAGGCTGGCAAAGCGGGAAAAGGACTTTCCCTCGCTTCCTTCTGAACGTATTGATCAGATGGCTGAAGAGGCGATCGCACCGCTGATTGAGGAGCTCATGGCCGGTCCGATGGGCGACGGCGAACGCAGCCGCGCGCGCTTTGAGCTTGCCCGAAACGCCATCCGCCGTGCCGCACAGACCATCACCACACATCTCGCTGCTGGACATTTTTCTCTCTACCGCACAGAGGCTTCCTTCGGCTATGAAGGCGGTATGCCTCCCATTGTTCTCGTCCTCTCTGATGGACGAGAGGTAGCTTTGCGCGGACGGATCGACCGAATTGACCGCTATGATTCGCCCGAAAGCGTCTATCTGCGTGTGATTGACTACAAATCATCCCAGCAGAGTCTCGAAGCATCACGCACATGGTGGGGACTGCAGCTTCAGCTTCTGCTGTATCTGGATGTGTGCACCAGCGCTATTCCCGACGCGAAACCAGCCGGAGCCTTCTACTTCTACGTGGCTGATCCTCTGGTGGAAACCGCAAGCGATTTGCAAAGTCTGGCAGAAGACAGGCTTCGTGAGAAGTTTCAGCTGCGCGGCATTGCTCTGAGCGATGTAGAAATCCTTACAGCAATGGACAATAGCGACATTGCCTGCGTTCTTCCTTCCATGTACCAAAAAAATGGAGAACTCAGGAAAGCTGCCAAGGCCCTGGATGAAGGACAGCTTCGTTCTCTGCTCCATCACGCACGCGAGGTGGCCTGCGAGCTTGCACAGCGCCTCTTTGACGGCGAAACGCGCATTTCACCTGTGCGAGAAGCCAGCCTTACCACCTGCGACTTCTGCGATTTCCGCACCATCTGCCGTTTTGACTGCGACGCGCCGGATGCAGATGTACGGGAGATTCCGTCCATGAGCATGGAGGAGCTTCGTGAAGCCCTTGTTCAAAATCAAGGACAAGAAGAGTGCAAATAAAAAGTTGCCTTTCCGGGAAAGTTCATGTATAATGAATCTGTAAACAGCACAAAAGCGCAGCATATACCCGGATCGGATACATGTTCGCGCTGTTTGTGTTCCATCAAAAACTATCGTTAAGGAGGCGTTACCATTGATTCAGGTGATTGCCGGAAAAAAGGGATCGGGTAAGACCAAGAGGATCCTCGACATGGCTAACAAGGCTGCTCAGGAAAGCAGACATGACGTTGTTTTCATTGACGACGACAACCGTTATATGTTCGATCTTCGTCACGAAGTTCGTTTTATCAATGCCAGCGAATATGAACTGACCAGCGACCAGATGTTCACCGGTCTTCTCTGCGGCGTTGTCGCCCAGAACTTTGACATCGGTCTGATTTGCATCGATGCTTTCAAGAAGCTCATCAAGTGCGAACTGAACACCACCGAATGGTTCTTCAAGCGTTTGGAGACCATCAGCGAAAAGCACGGCGTGGATTTTGCCATCTCCGTAAGCGCTGATGAAGAAGAACTGCCCGAGTTCATCAAGAAGTACGTAATCTAATGCCACAGGCATTCCGGGGCGGCCATGAGGGCCGCCTTTTTTCTTCTGTCTTTTCGGTGTGCTTATCTTTACTTTTGCGCCGAAAACCAGTATGATGAATGTGTTTGAGTATAATTCAGGAAGGTGATTCCATGTCCTTTTTCTCCACCCGCGGCGGCGCATGCGTTACGGCGTCTCAGGCCATCCTCTGGGGCCTTGCTCCTGACGGCGGTCTTTATGTACCCAGCATGTTTCCCCAGATTCCGATGGAGCGTCTGATCACCCTGCGCGGCACCAGCTACCACAACCATGCATCCCGTGTGCTGCGTGATTATCTGGAGGACTTCTCCATTGCCGAAATCGAAGATGCGATTCACGCAGCCTATTCAGCCGACAGCTGGGACGACGCCACCATCGCCCCTGTCAAGGCGCTTAACGAAAACACTCACGTCATGGAGCTGTTCCACGGCCCCACGCTCGCCTTCAAGGACGTGGCGCTGAAGCTCTTGCCTTATTTGGTGACGCTTTCCGCAGAAAAGAACGATGAAAAGCGCGAGGTCAGCATTCTGGTGGCCACCAGCGGCGACACCGGCAAGGCTGCGCTGGAGGGCTTCAAGGACGTGCCCGGAACCAGCTGCACAGTCTTCTATCCTCACGGCGGAGTCAGCCGCGTGCAGGAACTGCAGATGGTAACCACCGGCGGCGATAACACGCACGTTATCGGCGTGGAAGGCAACTTCGACGATGCCCAGACGGGTGTGAAGAAGCTGTTTAAGGATCCCGCCTTCCATGAAAAGATGAATGCGCAGGGCAAGCTGCCTTCCTCCGCCAATTCCATCAACTTCGGCCGGCTCGCACCTCAGATCGTGTATTATTTTACGGCCTACACGCAGCTGGTCAACCGCGGCGAAATCCGCTTCGGCCAGCACGTAAACTTCGTGGTACCCACGGGCAACTTCGGCGACATTCTTGCCGGATACTATGCCATGCGTATGGGTCTGCCCATCCGCAAGCTCATCTGCGCCAGCAACACCAACAACGTGCTCAGCGATTTCTTTGCTGACGGCGTGTATCACACTCACCGCGAATTCCACAAGACCATGTCCCCCAGCATGGACATCCTTGTCTCCTCTAATCTGGAGCGTCTGCTCTATGAGTATGCCGACCGCGATCCTGTGCTGGTTCGCAGCTGGATGGAACAGTTGTCCGCAGAAGGCCGCTTCTCCATCGGCGCAGAGCGTGCAAAGAAACTCAGCGAAGTCTTCTGGGCCAGCTATGCCGACGATAAGCAGACCGCCGAGGAAATCCGCCGCGTATACGACCAAACCGGATATGTGATGGATCCCCACACTGCGGTTGCCTCTCACGTGCTTCATCAGTACCGCGAGGCTACCTCCGATCCCACGATCACTGTGATCGTATCCACAGCCAGCCCCTACAAGTTTGCGCCCGATGTAGCGGCAAGTCTCTTCGGAGCAGAAGCGGTGGAAGGTCTGGACTTCTTCGCCTGTGCTGAAAAGATCGAAGAAGCATCCGGTATGTCTATTCCCCATCAGGTGCGTGACCTGCTCACTCTGCCTGTGCGTCATGATACCGTATGCGCTGTCGACCAGATGGAAACGGCGGTACTCGATGCTCTGAAATAAAAAAATAATATTTTTCAAAAAAGATGTTTCACTTTTCTCGTAAAAGGTGATAACATATATGCGAGCTGAAAAAGCCGCCTGACAAAAGAAAAACATCTCAAAGAGATTGAAGGAGGATATCATTATATGAAGTGGGTTTGCAAGGTTTGCGGTTATGTTCACGAAGGTCCCGAGGCTCCCGAGTTCTGCCCCGTGTGCAAGGCTCCCAAGGCGAAGTTTGACCAGATGGCTGAGGAAAAGACCTGGGCCGCCGAGCATGTGATCGGCATTGGCAAGGTTGACGCCACCGAAGAAATCATTCAGGGTCTGCGCGAGAACTTCCAGGGTGAGTGCACTGAGGTTGGCATGTATCTGGCCATGGCTCGCGTTGCTCATCGCGAAGGCTATCCCGAAATCGGCCTGTACTGGGAGAAGGCTGCCTACGAAGAAGCCGAGCATGCCGCCAAGTTTGCTGAGCTGCTGGGCGAAGTCGTAACCGACTCCACCAAGAAGAACCTCGAAATGCGCGTGGATGCCGAGAATGGCGCTACCGCCGGCAAGTTCGAGCTGGCTCTGAAGGCCAAGAAGCTCAACCTCGACGCCATCCATGACACCGTTCATGAAATGGCCCGCGACGAGGCCCGCCACGGCAAGGCTTTCGAAGGCCTGCTCAAGCGCTACTTTGGCAAGTAAGAAATCCAGTAAAATCGAGCTTTTCAAGGGAATCACTCTGAAAAGGGTGGTTCCCTTTTTGTGTCTCCTAACATCAAGTGGTCACAAAGTGGTTAGTCTTTCAAGCTGAGTGCTTTGAAAAGCCCTCAAAACACCCAAAGGTGGTCAATCGAAAACTAAACACAAAACAATCATCACGGTATCCATCATGCTTCCTCCGTTCGTTTCTGTTCTCGCACCAATACTCTCTTACTTCTTTATGTTGGTGATTTTGTTCGTGACAATCACACCTTTTTCACCTGTTCATCCGTCACCCCAAGGCAAATATCCAGCCGATCAAATGTGAGTTTGATGGAATATCCTTCATCCACCCATGTTCTTTCTGTCACGCCGTTTGCATTGCGGTCTGTTATTCGCGGCGCGGCTTGCACATGCTGCAAAATCTCCATATAGCTCATACCCTTGCAGATATTTAGCCTGTCGAATCGCTCTTGCAGCTTCACCTTTTGCTTTTTCGGCCATTTTCCAAGCAAAAGACCCGCAAGAAAGGCCGCTATGATCCATCCGATGTAAAGTATATTCTGGAGAAACAAGGACAATATCATGCTCCATGTACCATTCGATCCGATGGTGTCCAATATTTCCAGATATATCTTTTGAATCTGCAAGTGTATTGCCACCAAACACGAAATCGATCATTAAAAGCAAGGTTGTGACAAAAATACTAATCGTTGACAGCTTGTGTGTATCATGATATAATCGCTCAAAAAAAGAGAGGGTGTGCTATATGGTAGATTATATATTGACGTCGTTGCTATTGTTGGGGTTGTTGTTTTCGGTTGTATATAAAGCAAAAGCACATCCAGATGGGAATCAGTATTTTTTTGATAAAATGAACACCAATGCGATGCGTGGCTTCTGGTGTATTATTGTGATTTTGGTACATGTACCTGCTGCATATCAGAACAAAATTCAGGATATGGCCGGTAGTTTTGCATATATTGGCGTTACATTTTTCTTCTTAACATCGGCATTCGGCTTGACGACAGGCTTAAAGAATAATCCGAACGGAAAATACTGTTTTTGGAGAAGACGCTTTCCTGCATTGCTTATTCCTTCCTTCTTAGCAAATCTTTTTGTTGCAGGTATGCTGCTTTTGCTGACTGGCGAGAAAAAAAGTATTGGCTCGATTTTTCACATAAACAGTTGGGTTATGTGGCTTATGTTTTGCTATGTTGTGTTTTGGCTATCGCATATTTTGTGTGATAATAGCAATATTTGTGAATTTATTCAAGATGCAGTAATTATTCTGACAAGCTTAGTGTTGTATTTTTTGAGAAACGGCGAGATCATTGATATTTCTTTTTGGCCAACAGAAATCTGGGGCTTTATATGGGGTAGTTTACTTGCACGACATCTTACAAAGTTTGTAGCCTTTACTGGTCAGCAATGGCTTAAAAAATGTATTTTGACATGCATTGCTGCTTTGTTTCTGGGCATATTGTACCTTAAGTTTAAAACGATCGTGTTTTGGGGTGAGTATCTGCTTAAAATCGGATTGGGAATTGCAATTACATTGTTTATATTGCAATTGAATATTAGGTTTTCAATCTCAAATAAATATGCGGCGTTCTTAGGAAGCATTTCCTTTGAAATATATCTGATCCACGATGCTGTTATGTCCGTGATTGGAACACTGTTTCCGCAAGCGCCTTCGGGAATATTTATTATTGTGTCTGTCGTTACTTCTATAGTTACTGCGTATATTATACATAAATGTGTAGTGATTCTCATAGCGCAGGTTTATAAAATCAGATGGTTTCAAGTGAAAGGAACCAATCCTGCGGAATGATTATGTATGACAAAACTTATCAACAACGATGTTCTCGAAATGGTTAGGCCTTCTCCGGAATGCCAGCCTGCTGCTTCTGAAAGTAATTCTACAAAAATGGGCTTGTAAACAGCCTAAAATGATAGGTCAGTCCCGCAAGGGGCTGGCCTCTTTTCATGTCTCGGTGCCTTTTTGGTGTCTTTCCTCGCTGAATATCGGCCGAAAAAATGGTGCGGTGTCTTTGATTTTGGTGTCTTTCGTATTGAATTATAAGTGTAGAGATTTTTTATGTCAATCAGCTTTCATTTACAAAATATCAAGAGGGTGGAAGGTCTGAACGGAAACGGCGACGAGAAAGGTGCTGCCGCCGCCATGCGAAACAAAGCCACACCAGCCCCGGCATTTCGCAAGACACTTTTACTCTCAACTCCGCAAAATACTGCGAAATTCGCCTTGCGAAGTCACCATTTTCAAGAGTAGAGCAATGCGCAGGGCGAATTCGCCCATCCGTAATCCTTTGCCGCCCTCGACTGACGATCCGTTCTTAGAGTGTGTTGTAACCAATGTATATACTGGCAAGAAGACGAGTGAGATCCCTACATTGGGAAAGCTTCGCAGGAGTATCGACAGTTCGAAAAAGAAGGTGTTTCAGGAAGTTGAAATTCGCGAAGCAGAAAGCGTACTGTTTACACTTCACAATACCAAAGAACTCTATAAAGTGATTGAAGATTGCAAGACAATCATCGAGAAAAGAGGCTTAATTCGTAGCGATCAAGTGTTCGTTCCCCAGCGGGGCGTAGAAATCGCAGTGATTCGGCCCGAAGGGACGAAGAACGGAGATTTCCAGCCGCGCTAATGACCCGCGACGAAGCCCGTCACGGCAAGGCTTTCGAAGGCCTGCTGAAGCGCTACTTCGGCTAATAAGAAATCCAGTAAAATCAAGGGGTTTCAAGGGAATCACTCTGAAAAGGGTGGTTCCCTTTTTGTCTTGTTATGCCATTTTGCTGCTGGTTTGGGCTTGTTTTCGCCCCTCCTTTATGTCATTCCTATGTCGCGCCCAAACCACTATGTCATGCTATGTCACAAACTTTGAATCGCTGCTGCTGAAAGAATTTCCTTCAAATGGCATGACCAAACCACTCAATGCCATTATAGGTGTAGCAAATTTTTCTGTCAATTTTCCTTTACAAAGAAAAGGGTCGCAACTTACTGCAACCCTTTAGGATATTCATATCTCTTTTCAACAGCAGCCAGCATCTCTTTCATGCCATCTACAACTGACTGAGGGCTTTCAATTGTCACCATGTTTTTCAGGCCAAACACCCAGCCATAGAACTGAGGGCTGACAGTGATGGGGACAGTAATTCTGAAGTGCCTGTCATCAGCTTTTATGAGGGTGACTTCTCTGCCAAAGCGATCCAGCACAGTGCCAACCATGTTATTGGGGAAGCGCATGGTGACAGATTGAAGTTCGCCACTGTACATGCCAAAGGTCTGTTTGGTGTAGTCAGAGAGCTTGATCTTCTTGAACTCCTCCAGACCCTCAGCCTCCGCCTCTTCAACCTCCACCCCTTCCATGTGGTCAATGCGATAGACTCGCATCTTTTTGCCATCATAAGCCAGGAGGTAACCTCCTATGTCACGAAGATGTGGCTATGTCACGCATTTGAATGAAATCTTTCAAAAAGTTCTTCAAAGTTGTAAAAGGTTGTCAATGAATTGAAGGGCAAGCCTTCAAAGTTGTAGATAAGTTGTAGAAAGTTGTACGCAAAACCAAGCTTTAGCGCAGGTTTTGAGGAAATGGCAAGGGAGGAAGCCAGCCATGGCAAGGCTTTCGAAGGTCTGCTGAAGCGTTACTTTGGCTAATCCAATCAACCTTTCAGGATCGGTTCCAATCGGAACCGGTCCTTTTTGTATTCCAGACTCCCCTCTTCGTTGACACGGATATCTTCGCATGATACAATGCAGTCACTTCATCGTGAAATCATTCAGTGAGAATATGATCAATCAACGGGAGGACTTACCATGAATCAGACCATTCGCGAGCTCATCGAGCGCAAATCCGTGCGCGCATTTGAAGAACGTGAAATCACCCTGCAGGAGAAGGAAGCCATCCTTCTTGCGGCAGTCAACGCACCCACAGCGGGCAACCAGCAGCTGTATACTATTATCGATGTGACCGATCCGGCGCTCAAGGAAAAGCTGGTTGATTCGTGCGATCATCAGCCTTTCATTGCCGAAGGCAAGCTGGTTTTGATTTTCTGTGCCGACTGCCGGAAATGGTATGAAGCCTTCCTTTCCTCCGGATGCGAGCCTCGTAAGCCCGGCGTAGGCGATCTGCTTCTGGCGGTTTCCGATGCTACCATCGCCGCGCAGAATGCCGTCGTCGCGGCTCAGAGCATGGGCATTGGCTCCTGCTACATCGGCGATATCATGGAGAACTGCGAGATCCATCAGGAGATGCTGAAGCTTCCCAGATACGTCTTCCCGTGCTGCATGCTGGTTTTCGGTTACCCGACCCAGCAGCAGAAGGATCGTGTAAAGCCCGAGCGCGTGGCAATGAAGCACATTGTTCATGAGAATGCATACCGTACGATGGATGCAGACGAACTGCAGGAGATGTTCTCCATCAAGGCCGTGGCACGTCCTTATGAGGAGTGGATGCAGGCCTTCTGCAACCGCAAATTCAATTCTGATTTTTCCCGAGAGATGAGCCGCTCTGTTGCAGCCTATCTGAAGGACTTCGAAGCATGATATTTCCATGTATATCAAAAGGCAGGAGTTTTCTCCTGCCTTTTTGTTGTTCAGAAACCGAATGGATCATCCACCTGATCGTACCCGAATGTCTTTTTAGCCATGCGAACCATAGCCTTGGCATGAATGCGGTCATGCCACAGGAAACGTCGCATCACCTTGCGCAGCGACCATTCTTCTCCGTAACTTCCCTCACATGGTTTCATCAGCAGAAAGTCAGGCGTTTCTTCAAGCGCTGCAAAACCTCTTTCCCGGCATTCGGCAATGCTTCCTTCGTGATCTGTTTCGACGCCAATTTCGCCAAAGTAGTAGTCGTTCACGCTTTTCGTATGCTCGTACATCTCCTGCGCTGTACGCGGAACCTGTCCGTAGAATGTTTTTCGGACAGGAAGAATGCTTTGCTGCTTATCCGGAATGGCATCATATAGAGTATGAAAATCCTTTGCCGACTTCATTACCAGCTGCTTCAGCACCTGATATTCATCCATGGTGAGTGGTTTGCTCTCGCTTTCAAACAGCACATCCGAATCCGCATCACAGATAGCAAGGTCAGAGTCCTTTTCCTGCACGATTTCAACTTCTCCCTTTTCTTTTGGCAGACCCGCCCAACGCTGATATGCACAAATTTCTGCAGGCATTTTCCTGATTGCTGCTTCCAGCGTTTCGCCTCTTGCGTAAGCGCCTGGAAAATCATCGGCATACAACAGTGTGTCTGATCCATTGTGTTCCCAGATGCAGCGGATTTTCATCATCTTAGCCTCATTCATATACCTTTTCGATGGCTCGGCGGGTAATCTCAACAAATTTCGTAAAACGAGAGGGATCATTGCGGCAGGTATGCGTATCACGAAGGATGATCTCCGGATAACCGCATTTGGCGTCCTGCAGGCTCTGGGTCATGTACGCTTCCAGAGCAGTTTCATCAAAATTCTCTGCTGCCAGATGCGCAGGATTAGGCTTCCAAGTGAGAATATAGTCCTTTCCAAGCCGTTTTGCCATCTTGCCCAGGTTTGCCCATGGACATGCCGCAACACGCCTGAGATTCTTGATTTTCAGCACTTCATCAAGCTTTTCCGTAAGGTCGTCACAGCAGCCGTAGCCATTCAAACCAAAGGGTTCAAGGAGCTGTTTTTCATAAGGAAGCACCGTGCGGCAGAACATCTCAGGGGACACGCAGGAATATTCCTGTGCTTCCGCCGCCGCCCATACCTGCCCCACATCTACAGGCTTATCCTGATAGGGCGGCAGATCATCGCAGTAACCAAGTCCTCCGGTATAGTGATAGGTATAATCATTATTGCTCTGAATCAGCTTCATGCTGCGCGCCTGTTCGACCAGTCCGGCGAGCCCCTCTGCCAAAAACGCGAATACATCCTTGACCATTTCCTCATCGTCGACCAGATCCATAAACAGATTGTCAAGTCCGCGGAAATCACAATAGATATGCGCAATATGGAAATCAAAAATCTTGATTCCCGTCACATTGACCCGAAGTGAATCCCCCACCGCATCCTTGAGCTGTTCAGCACGTTCACGCGCGCCTTTATCGTCTACATCAAGAAAAGGTTTTTTGAGTTTTTTCCAGTCGTCAGGATCTTCTACAACCGCCTGATGATGCCACGCGCCGCGATCGCTTGATTCCTTGCGCAAAACCGGCAGACCCCAACCCTGATTGATGGGAATCCACGACACAGGAATATCGTACTGATTTTCGATCGGCGTATCATCATGGAGATTCTCCCAGCGGTAAATTCGCTTGCGCAGTTCAAGTTCCGCTTCACGGGCGAATGCATCCTCGCATTGCAAACTTTCTGTAGGAATCAATTCCACCCACGAACCTTCCGGAGAGACAAAAACCGGCGGAATTCCGCCTTTCAGCGCAGTGTGTTTGCGCCACATTTCCCGCTTGCGTTCCTGTTCAGGCAGGCATGCGATCTCATTTACACGCTGAGCAAGCAGTTTCAATACTTTTCGATCCTGTTGCGTAAACATCATTATTCCCCCATTGGACACATTACCTGCATTTTAGCATAGCTTTTATTCAATTACAACGCTGCTTTTTTTCTGATTTTTGTATGAACTGCATCTGAACACTGGAAAAAGCGCTATGAAACGTGGTATACTATGAAAACCATCATTTTTATACAGACCGGAGGAAACAATCAATGGCTAAAAAGAACTATCGTCCCACTGCTGCTGCCCGCAAGAAGGTTGAGGAACAAAAGCAAGCCGCAAAGCAGGCAAAGCGCCTTGCTATCTGGCAGCAGTACAAGAAGCAGATTATCATCGGCGCCGTTGCCGCTGTTGTCGCTATCGTCCTTCTGATCCTTGCCATCGACTTCTTCTACATGCCCGCAGGTTCTCTGCGCACCTTCATGGGCAAGCCGTCTGACATTACCGAGACCTCCATCGTCCGCGGCATCGGCAAGCATTACTACGAGCTGGGCAATATGACCGCTCCCGAAGGCTATGCTCCCGCTGACTACGGCATGGAACTCAGCTCTGATCCCTACGAGACCTACTTCTACTACGAAACCGAAGACAAGACCCGCGCCATCAACAACATCTACGTCAGCGGCGTCGAGAACAAGAAAGGCAAGGATATGCTGGATGTACTCAGCACCTCCGGCCTGTACGAAACTGTCAATCAGAAGGAAGACGTGCAGATGGCTGGTCATACGGTGAATTATCTGTATGCCACCTCTCCTGCCTATGGCGAAAACAGCCAGCCCACCGGCGAATACTACAGCATGCTGATTATCTACGCTGACACCATTGCCGATTCCACCGTGCTGTTAAACTGCACTTCCGCTCTCCATCTGCCCGAGGAGCTTCCTACCGAAGAAGCCATGCTGGCCGAGGCCGAAGTTCTGCTGGCCAGCCTGCAGCTGCCCTGATAAGCCTTTCAAAACCGCAGCGTTTCCCGTCGTTTTTGGGAAACGCTGTTTTTTTATCTTTTTTTCATTTTTCCTGTTTCACTTCTGCGCATATGGTTGATAACATATATGCAAGCTGAAACAGCAGCTTGCCTGAAGCAAGAAATCAACACTCAAAGATATTAAAGGAGGAAATCATTATGAAGTTTGTTTGCAAGGTTTGCGGTTATGTCCACGAAGGTTCCGAGGCTCCCGAGTTCTGCCCCGTATGCAAGGCTCCCAAGACCAAGATTGATGAGATGGCCGGTGAGAAGACCTGGGCTGCCGAGCATATTGTCGGCGTTGCCAAGGATGCTCCCGAAGAGATCAAGCAGGGCCTGCGCGAGAATTTTATGGGCGAATGCACCGAGGTCGGCATGTACCTCGCCATGGCCCGCGTTGCCCACCGCGAAGGTTATCCCGAGATCGGCCTGTACGGGGAAAAGGCTGCCTT
>JAGBBE010000171.1 GCA_017938645.1 Clostridia bacterium | reverse complement strand
CTGACAGCCGCAGCGTTGTACTGGGATTTGATATCCACGATACAAATCTTCCGATGAAATACGATTTTCCGATCCTGATTCAGAACATACTTTCTGTTCTTCTTCCCAGAAGTGCAGCTGATATTGGAGACGGCAACTGCGGCGAGCATGTGGATATCCCTGTTCCTTCAAACTGCGAAAGCATCCGGATTGAAACGCCCAGTGGAAATCAGATGCAGCTGTTCACTGCAGGCAACTCTGAATTTTCCGGTGCTGATGACGGAACAATCAGCTTTAGCGACACCTGCGAAACGGGCTTGTATACGCTTTTTATCTATGATGGCGAGAATACCGGTGAAAGATTCTTTTCCCTGAGAATGCCGCTTTCAGAAAGCGACGTCCGGAATACAGCATCGAGCATCGATGCTAACGGCGAGAAGTTGACATTCGAGAAAGGGCGGGAGTTGACGTATATTCTGACTGCACTGTTTTTGGTGCTCTTGTTGATTGAATGGGTGGTGAGACAACGTGTGGCCTAATTTTTTACATCCACAACTGCTTATGCTGATGCCAATCTGTATACTGTTGGTGTATATCACAGCAAAACGAAGACCAATCAAAAGCAAAAAGACCCTCATCTCCCATGTTCTGCGATATATTCTGATTGTACTGACCATCCTTGCCCTGGCCGGAACAAGCCTTCCGATCAGCACCGGTGAAAAAGTCGCTTGGATTCTGATAGACGCCTCTGCATCAATGGCAACCAACCAAACGGAAGCCGACCAGATCATTCATGATGCCATCGCTGCGGAACAAGATATGCAAAAGATCGGCGTAATTGCTTATGGCAAAAATTCAATGGTGGAAATCCCGCTCTCAGATTCACCTATCTACAGCGGCATTTCCACCGCAATAGACGCTTCCGCCAGCGATCTTTCTCAAGCCCTTGCACTGGCCAGCGCTCTATTGCCCTCTGATGCCTCCGGTGGCATCGCCGTCATCAGCGACGGCCTGCTGGAGGATGCGGACACTTCTACGCTTCAAAGTCGAGGTATCCCTGTCAATACATTGCAGCTTTCTTCCCCGCGGCAGACAGATGCACAGGTATCCCATCTTGATCTTCCAAACACAGCTTATCAGGGGCAAGATATACCCGTAACCGTTACGGTTCACTCCACGATTTCAGAAAATGCAACCATCGTGCTCACTGCAAACGGACGTGTTTCCGCTACCCGTGATGTCACCCTTCGCAGCGGAGAAAATACCTTTGTATTCCGAGATATCGCAGCGCAGCCCGGCGTTGTCACCTATGAAGCACAGGTAATCATGCCAGGCGACAACGTTTCTCAGAACGACCGGAGTGCATCGTACATTACTGTATCCGGCGCTCCCAGCATCCTTATTATTGAAGGACAATCCGGTGCAGGAAATGAACTCGGTAAAATGCTTCGCGCCTCCGGAATGTCTGTCGAAATGCTCGCCCCTTCTCATCTTCCCGAAAACGCCGGAGAACTAAGAGCCTATCATGCCGTATCACTGGTCAATGTCGATGCAGATACACTGACAGACAAGCAGATCACAGCATTGTCCTCCGCTGTAAAAGAACTGGGAATTGGTGTAGCCGTGTTTGGCGGTGACAGCAGCTATGCACTGGGCGGCTATCGCGGCAGTGCGCTGGAAAGCATGCTGCCTGTGACCATTGATATAAAAAACAAAGCTGATCTGCCTTCCACCGCCTTGATAATGGTCATCGATAAATCCGGTTCCATGACTGATGCACAGTATGGCGTTACCCGATTGGACGTGGCCAAAGAGGCTGCGTGCAGAGCAATAGAAGTTTTGAACGAAAAGGACTTTGCCGGGGTGATTGCTTTTGATGATACAGGCAAGTGGGTAGTGCCATTGTCAAACGTCACGGATGTTGCTTCCATACAAGAGCAAATCGGCACGATCCGTCCCGGTGGTGGTACAGCATTCTATACTCCGCTCGCCATGGCAAATGATGCTATGTCTCAGGTAACTGCACAACATAAGCACATCATCTTTTTGACGGATGGTGAATCCGGAGATACAGGCTATGACATGCTGGCAGAGAACATGGCACAGCAAGGGATTACATTGACCACCGTAGCAGTCGGTAACGGTGCAGACGTTGGCGTCCTGCGTCATCTTGCTCAACTTGGCGGTGGTCGTGCCTATGCGGCAGGACAATTTGACAACGTACCCAAGATATTCACTAAGGAAACCCTCCTGATTGCTGGAACGTATGTCCAGAATCGTACTTTTACCCCTATTATCACAGATAATTCAATGACAGATTTTGAGGGTTTCCCCACACTGAACGGTTATCACGCAACTACCGAAAAGGCATTGGCCACGGTATCGCTCATCAGTGACCGTGAAGATCCCCTTCTCGCCTGGTGGCAGTACGGCGCTGGTCGCGTTCTGTGTTGGACAAGTGATGTGCAAGGCGCTTGGAGCACAAATTTCCTCGCATGGAACGATGCGTCTTCTTTTTTCAGCGGTATGATTTCCCATATCCTACCAAACAGCGAACAATCTGGCGAAATGCTTCTGGAAAATGGAATTCTCAGCTATACAGCAGTCAGTCCTATGGAGGATGCACAGGTCGTCGCGCAGGTACTTTTCCCAGACGGTACAT
>JAGBBE010000170.1 GCA_017938645.1 Clostridia bacterium | reverse complement strand
TTCTGCCCGTGGCTACCCAGTCCTTCGGCGGCATCGGCATCTTCGCCATCAAGGAAATGGGCCGCTTCTACCGTCACGTCCTCGTGCAGAAGGGCTATCCGCACCACGGCGCGGTTGCTTTCGGCCACATCGGCAAGTATCTGTTCGAGCTGTTCAAGTATCTGGGCGTGAAGGACATCGCCTACAACCAGCCCGCCTCCCTGCCCTATCCCACCGAAAACCCCTGGGGTTGAACCCCATTCGGACTGCGCTTCGCGCAGAGTTGAGCTCCGACGTTGGGCCTTGCGTCCTTTGACCGCCCCTCCACGGAGGGTGTCGGGGCTCGCTTGAGTGATCGGTATATACAAAATACCAGCGTTCCTTCTTTTGAGGGAACGCTGGTTCTTTTCATATGATTACTGATTCCATTCGAGGACGAAGGCCGCCATCCATGCGGCGCATTTCCAGAGGACGTCTTCGTCCACCTTGAAGCGGCAATTATGGTGGGCGTAATGCGTGGCTTTGGCTTCATCGGCGATGCCGACCTGAGCGTAGCAGCTGGGAGCCAGCGCCATGTAGTCGGCGAAATCGTCGCCCAGCATCAGCGCGGACTGATTGCGTACCGTGCCTTCGCCAAACAGCTTGTCGCATGCGCGGCGGGCGACCTCGGCTGCCTGCGGATGGTTGATCACGGCAGGAGTCAGGTCGATGTTATTTACCTCGGCGGTGCAGCCATGTGCACGGCACACAAGGTCAGCCATGGTATGAAGGGTATCCACCAGCGTTTTGCGCGTTTTTGCGTCAAAGGCGCGGATGGTGCCCTTGAGCTCGGCGTCCTCGGCGATGATATTGCCCACCGTGCCTGCGTGGAAGCTGCCGATGGTCAAAAGTGCGGGCTGCATGGGGGAGACGCAGCGTGACACGGCAGTCTGCAGCTGAATGACCAGCGCGGACGCAGCTACAACCGCGTCATGGCACAGATCAGGCGTTGCGCCGTGACCGCCCTTGCCGTGGATGCGGATGGTGAACATATCCACCGACGCGCTCACGGGCGAGGCGGAGGCGTACATGCCGCCGGAGGGGTGCGGGCTCCACACATGGATGCCGAAAAACGCATCGATGCCGTCGGCAGCACCGGTTTTGATCAGGTCGCGCGCGCCGCCTTCGCCTTCTTCGGCGGGCTGGAAGATGACCTTCAGCTTGCCTTTCCATTCGCCCTTATGGGCGTTGAGGAGGCGTGCCGCGAACAGGCCGGAGGTGATATGCGCGTCATGGCCGCAGGCATGCATCACACCGGGGGTTTCCGATGCAAAGGGCAGTCCGGTTTCCTCCTGCACGGGCAGCGCGTCGGTGTCGCAGCGCAGGCCGACCACCGGGCCGGGCAGGCCGCTGTCAACCACGGCGATGGTGACGTTATCAGCAGGCGCGTCATAGGGAATGCCGAGCCTGTCCAGTTCGCGGCGGATGAAACGATTGGTTTCGACTTCATGATGCGCCGTTTCCGGGTGACGGTGCAGATAGCGGTAGCACTCGACGGCCTCGCTCTGGAGCGCCTCGGCCTCGGTGCGGATGGTGATGAAATCAAGCATGTTCGTTCCTCTTTTCCAGATGGCGGTTCAAAACATTCACAATCGCAGGCATTACATCCTCTTTGCTGAAGCCGTGCCATGCCACGGCAGCGCGCCATACGGGATGGAAGGCCACTCGCTGGCCGTACATGCCGCCCTTTCCAATCCAGCCGCCGACCATGGGATTGAACTCATAGTGGTTATCCACAACCAGCTTCGTCCACTCTTCGGACAGAAGACGCTGGCCTTCGTACACGCCGCCGTTCAGGTACAGCCAGCCGAGCTTCACCACATCCTGCGCCTGCGAGTACAAACCCGTCGCGCCGATGGGATGACCCTTGGGGCAGCGGCTCCATGCCGTTTCGCCAAAGTTCATGGGACGGAGCACGCGACGGGCAAGCAGCGCATCAGCCGTTTCGCCGGCCACTGCGCTCACGACGCGCGAAAGAAGATAGAACGCGCCGTCAGAATACTGCCCATGCGTGCCGGGTGCATACGGAAGCGGCTGCGCAAAGGCGAGGTCGAGGTATTCCTCGGTCTGCCATGCGCGCACGTCCTCCACGTCGATGTCCAGAAATCCCTTTTCCACGCCGGTGGTGTGAGTGAGCAGGTGATGAAGCGTCACCTCGCGCCAGCGTCCTTCCGGCACAGGCAGGAAATCGCACAAACGGTTTTCAGGGCGCAGCAGACCGTCGTCAAACAAAAGGCCGATGGCCGTTACGATGAACGCTTTGGTGACGGAATAACCGTTATGACAGTTGGAAGCGGGCTGAAAGCAGTGATGACCTTCGCATTCCTCCGTGATCAGCGCCATGTCGTACAGATTCAGACCCAGCGCCTCCATGTCCTTCCAGAGCTGTTCCATGGATATACCTCTTTTCGTTGTTGATGACTGTATCCTAGCACATTCCATCCCGGATTGCAACGTGCTTGCGTCCTCGTAGGAAATGTGCTATATATGTAGTGGAAACTTTTGCGGAGGAGGTCTCTATGAAAAAACTGATCTGCCTTCTGCTGGCGCTGCTTCTGCCTGCAGCCGCCTGTGCGCAGACCCTGACGCTTCCCTCTGGCGTCATCGACATTGCCCAGGAGGCGTTCCGGGGCGATGAATCCATCACCGAAGCAATTATCCCGGACGGCGCGCTGACCATTGGCGCGGGCGCGTTTGCAGACTGCTCTGCGCTCGGCGACGTGACTATTCCCTCCAGCGTTCTGTCCATCGGAGCGGAAGCCTTTGACGGATGCGAGCCGACGCTGCTCATCCGCACCAAAGCCGGAAGCGCCGCCATGCAGTACGCCGCCTCCAACCTGATTGACTATCAGGCCGACACGACCTACCGCGCGCTGCTCATCGGCCAGTGTGCCTACGACAGCCCCCTTGCTTCGCTCAGCGGCCCGGCCAACGACATCGTGGCAATGGAAAAGGCGCTTTCTCTGCATCCTGATACGCCCTACATCTGCGATGTGCGGCAGGATCTGAAGCGCGATGAAATCATCAGCGCCATCGGCGAGGCCTTTGCCGACGCCAAGGCACAGGATGTGTCGCTGTTCTACTACAGCGGCCACGGCGCGTCGCAGGGCAGGCTCGTCGGCATTGACCGCTACCCGATGACGCCCGCCAGCCTGCGCACGTATCTGGACAAGATCCCAGGCCGCAAAATCGTGATCGTTGACGCCTGCAACAGCGGCGCGATCATCGGCAAGAGCGCCGACACGGCGGAAAGCTTTGTGGAGAGCTTTGTGGCGGCCTTCAGCGCCAAAACCCGAAGCAATCTCGCCACCGACGGCTACTACGTGATCACCGCGTCCCATTCCACGCAGGACAGCGTGGAGATCCAGACCTCCAGCGGTCTGTACTACGGATTGTTCACCTACCATCTGGTCAACGGCATGGGCTGGAACTACCTCAGCAAGGTGGAACAGTCCCTCCTCGCCGATGCTGACGCAAACGGCGTCCTCACCATTGAGGAAGCCTACCAGTATGCAAAGAACAAGGCGCAGGCCAAATGGCCCGATCAGGTGGCGCAGGTCTATCCGGACAACTGCGTCTATCACGGACTTGTGAGAAAGTGATCATTCTGGTCATTTTTTCTCCGCTCATTCGGGCTTTTTGACGAAAATTCATTGAAGGGCTTGACAAATGTCTGCATAATATGCATAATATCATGCATAATCATTCACCAGGAGGCATCGACCCATGGCATCCAAGAAGGACATCAAGAAGGTTGTACTTGCATACTCCGGCGGCCTGGATACTTCTATCATCATTCCGTGGCTGAAGGAAAACTATAATAACTGCGAAGTCATCGCTGTTTCCGGCGACGTGGGACAGGGCACCGAGCTGGACGGTCTCGAAGAGAAGGCCATCAAGACCGGCGCGAGCAAGCTCTACATTGAGGATCTCAAGGAAGAGTTCATCACCGATTATATCTACCCCACCATGCAGGCGGGCGCGGTGTACGAAGGCGAATATCTGCTCGGTACCAGCTTTGCGCGTCCGATCATCGCCAAGCGCATCGTGGAAATCGCCAAGGCTGAAGGCGCCGACGCCATCTGCCACGGCTGCACCGGCAAGGGCAACGACCAGGTTCGTTTTGAGCTGACCATCAAGGCTTTCGCTCCTGAAATGGCCATCATCGCTCCCTGGCGCGAGTGGGACATCAAGAGCCGCGACGAAGAAATCGACTACGCCGAGGCCCACAACATCCCGCTGAAGATCAACCGCGAGACCAACTATTCCAAGGACAAGAACCTCTGGCACCTCAGCCATGAGGGTCTGGATCTGGAAGATCCCGCCAACGAGCCTCAGTACAACAAGCCCGGCTTCCTCGAAATGGGCGTCAGCCCCGAGCAGGCTCCCGACGTTCCCACCTACGTGACCCTGCACTTTGAAAAGGGCGTTCCCACCATGGTGGACGGCAAGGAAATGAAGCCCGTTGAGATGATGGAATATCTCAACAAGGTCGGCGGCGAGAACGGCATCGGCCTGTGCGACCTGGTGGAGAACCGTCTGGTCGGCATGAAGAGCCGCGGCGTATACGAGACCCCCGGCGGAACCATCCTCTACCGTGCGCATCAGGTGCTGGAGACCATCTGCCTCGACCGCGACACCCAGCACTACAAGGAGCTGATTGCTCACCGTTATGCCGAGCTGGTGTACTTCGGCCAGTGGTTCACGCCTCTGCGCGAGGCGCTCGACGGCTTCGTCAAGGAAACCCAGAAGACCGTGACCGGCGACGTGAAGCTCAAGCTCTACAAGGGCAATCTGATCAACGCTGGCGTTACTTCTCCCTATTCCCTCTACAGCGAGGAAATTGCCACCTTCGGCGAGGATGAAGTGTACGATCAGAAGGATTCTGCTGGATTCATCAATCTCTTCGGTCTGCCGATCGCTGCCCGCGCTCAGCTGCTGAAGGGCAAGATTTAAGGCATAAAGAAAACGTCCACCTGTCAGGGTGGGCGTTTTCTTTATGGGTTGGGTGCTCTGTTTGTTGTGCGCTTTACCGAAGCGCGTTCGGTTCTCTGCCCGCTCCGCTAGGGCCAGAGGGTCAGGGGGGATTTCGATTTCCCCCGCCCTTCGGGCTTTTATTGTACCGGCACACTCGCCCCCCGCCGGTGCCCTCTGGACGCCCATATCCCCCTTGAAACGACCGGGGACACCCCGGACCCCCGTAGAGATAAGGTACGGAATATAAGGAAGAGGAACGTGGCAAACATTTGTACCACACGCCCGGGCGCACCATGTGACGCGCCCTCTTCTTCATTTTCAGGCTTCTATCAGTCCTTACAAAAGAAAATGCGGCTACTCTGGCTTTTCCTGCGGACGCATTACGAAAAAAAGATACACCCAAGTGGCGGGCAGCGAGGGCGACATTAGGAGCGCAGGGAAATCCCCTCGCCCGGTTTGGGAACGGATCAGGGGCGCGCTCGCGGTGAAGCCAATAAAGTAAGAACCCAAAACCAAATGCTCAAGCCAAGCCGAATCGCGCACCCCGTTCCCAAACCGGGCAATCATAAGGGGATTTCCCGGAGCGACGCGTCGCCTGCTTTTTGCTACTTTTTCCGGAAAAAGTAGAACCCGTTCCTCGTCGGCACGAGTATCATGTGTACACACACATTCCCCGCGCAAAACTGCGCAAAAAAACCAGCGTCCCTTCCGCAAAGAAGAAACGCTGGTTTTTCATATCAATCACATCAGCGACCCGGGGGATAAGGGGCCTTACCCCTTGATGATATAACATCCCGCGCGGTTGGAGCTGTCGGTGGCCTGACCGAGACATTCGGGGAAGTAGGCCACGAGCTTGAGGAAACGGTCGGTGGACTGAATGCGGTTCATTTCGTCGACGTCTTCCTGCGTAAAGAGGAAGCGCACTTCCACGGGAATGGGATCGCATACCGGGGTGAGATCAGGCTCAACGCCGCAGGCCACCTGAATGACCGCGCGCACGTAGTCGATGCCGGTGGAGTAGCGAACCAGATCGCTGCCGATGCAGTCGCCGCCCATGCGTCCGCCGATTTCGATGAGGCGGATGTCGCCGGAAGGCGTGATTTTGATTTCGGAATGGGAGGCGCTGTTGCGGATTTCGAGGGAGTCAAGGGCGTGGATCACGACCTGCTTGACGCGCTCGAAGGTTTCAGCGCTCACGGGCGCGGGCTCGAAATGTCCGGTTTCGATGAAATGCGGCGCGCCGGTGGTGTACTTCTTGGTCATGGTGAGGATGTGGTGAACGCCGCCGAAGCTGATGCCCTCCACGCTGTACTCGTCGCCCTCAACAAACTCTTCAACCAAAGCCTTCTTTTCAAAGCCTTCGCCGGTGGAGGCGCGCACCGCGTCGGAAAGACCGTCGGGCGTGTCGAGCTTGTAGATGCCGCGGCTGCCGCTGCGGTCGGTGGGCTTGACGATGATGGGATAGGTGAGGTCGAGGGACGCAAGGTCGGTGTTTCCATCCACCAGAATGCTCCTGGGGCTGGGATCGCCGCAGGCTTCGAAGGCGCGGCGCATGTGATGCTTGTTGGTGCTCTTGAGCGTGCAGGCCATGCTGTTGCCGTTGAGACCCAGCTTTTCAGCCACGTAGTTCACCGTGACCGCAGCCAGATCGCTGGCAATGCTGCATACGCCATCAATGCCGATTTCGCGGCACTTCTGGACGATTTCGTCCTTTTCCACGATGCTGATCGGATAAAAATGATCAGCCGCGGTTTCGCCAATATCATTGGCCGCCCATGCAAAGACATGGGTGGTGTATCCCATTTCCTTCGCCTTCTCGATCAGGGGAAGCTGAAGGTAGCTGGCGCCAATGATTGCTAAATTCCTGCTCATCTGTTACACCCGTACATCTGCGGCCGGAAGATCTGTCTGACCGCTGTTTTGCTTTGTGATGGTATAGCACCACACCCTATTATCATAATCCAAATCGTCCATCTTTTCAAGTATCTGTGAGGATTCTGTGTACAGAAAGTGAAGGCAAATTCTGCTCATTCATCCAGATAGGGCTGCAGCACCTCGCACCAGGTGATATAGCCGGATTCAGACAGATGCAATCCGTCCACAGTATAGTCAGGCAGAAGGTTGCCGGTTTCGTCGTGCATCATGGAATAGACGTCGATATATTCCATGCCGCGCTCGGAGGCGAGCTGACGGATGCCGTCGTTGAGCGCGCAGACGTCGGCATTTTTGATGCCGTAGCCGCAGATGTTCTCGTTGACGGGCAGGACGCTCTGCACGTACACGGTCATGCCGCTTTCATCGCTGATGGCGGAAAGCTCGTCGAGCATGGCCTCGTAAAAGCCCAGCGCCTGATCCACCGGCTCGCGGTAGCTTAAGTTGTTGACGCCGCCGAGCACGAAGCACTTGGAGGGCAGGATTTTGCGAACCAGAGCGGTGCGGATCTGCATGCCGTAGAGCACATCGCCGACCACGCCGAGGTTGATGACCATGTGATCCGGGAAATACTCCTCCCATGCGCCGCCCAGCGTGAGCGAATCGCCGAAGAACACCACGTCCGCCTCGGCGGCTTCGAGCGACTTTGCCCAGCCGTCGATCAGGCGGCGGTAGGTGCTTTCCATGGCGTAGGGATCGCTGTAGAGCGTGAGCGTTTCACAAAGCGCGCACAGCGGCATGAGGGCGAGGAGAAGCGCAAGAACAAGGGAAATCAGCTTCATGACGGTCTTCCTTTGCAGATTACTTCACGCGGGCGACGGCGCATTCATAGGGCTTGTACAGGCCGTTCATCTCCGTGCGGCCGAGGCTGGAAAGCGCGGGCTTTTCGCATTCGGGGGAAAGACGGATCTCCTGCTCGCGGTCAAAGTTGCATACCACGAGCCACTTTTCGTCTTCAAGCGTGCGGGTGTAGGCGAAGAAATCGTCCTCCGGTCCGGAAAGCACGGCAAAATCACCGTCGAGGAAGGCCTCGTTTTCGCATCGCAGCTTAAGCAGGGCCTGATAGAAGCGGAATACGGATTTGTCGGAGGTGAGATCGCGCTCGAGGTTCACTTCCTCATAGCGGCTGTGCAGCGCAATCCACGGCTTTGCGTCGGTGAAGCCGCCGCCGGGATGTCCGTTCCACGCCATGGGATGGCGCGCGTTGTCGCGGCTGCCGAAGTTGATCTTTTCGAGGGCTTTCTCTTCACTCATCTCTGCGCAGAAATCGCGGTAGGCGTTGTGGCTTTCGATGTCGTCAAACTGGCTGATGGAGTCATACTGCGCGGCGGTGAGGCCGTATTCGATGCCCTGATAGAGGAAGGGCACGCCCTTGAGCAGGTACACCATGGAAGCCAGACAGGCGGCGGACTCATAGCGCAGGGCATGATCGTCGGCGATGCGGGAAATCAGCGGCGCGTTGTCGTGGTTGTCGGTGAAGAGTGCGTGCAGAAGATCGTACTGCGCGGTCTGGTTCTGCCATTTGATGAGGATGTCGCGCAGGGGTTTGAGGCTGTCGGGTTTCGGCGTGAACTTCTCCACGCGGCCCGCGTCGAGGTGGTCAAACTGGAACAGCGTGCTCAGCTCGTTCCTTTCCGCCGCGCAGTGACGGTTGATCTCCTCGATGTCGCTGGCCCAGCACTCGCCCACGGTGAACAGGTGCGCGGTCTTTTCGCGGCCGAACAGCGCGTGGATGTACTCGTGCAGATGCGGACCGAAGCAGTTGCGTCCGCCGGGATAGACGGATTCGTCAAACTCCTTGGAAATCTGGTCGATGACGTCGATGCGGAAACCGTCCACGCCCATGTCCACCCAGAAGTCCACCACGTCCTGCATGGCCCTGACCACGGCGGGATTGTCCCAGTTCAGGTCGGCCTGCGACACGGCGTAGGAGTGCAGATAATACTGTCCGCGTACATCGTCAAAGGCGTAGGCGCTGCCGCGGAACACACTCTCCCAGTTGTTGGGGATTTCGTCGAACCAGTAGTAGAAGTCGCTGTAGGGGTTGTCGCGGCCCTTGCGAGACTCCTGAAACCACTTGTGAGAGGTGGAGGTGTGATTGGGCACGAGATCCATGATCAGCTTCATGTCGCGCTTGTGCATCTCGTCGATGAGCGTGCGCATGTCGTCCATCGTGCCGAACTCGTCCATGATGTCGCGGTAGTCGGCGATGTCATAGCCGTTGTCGTCGTTGGGGCTCTTGTAGCAGGGACAGAGCCACAGCGCGTTCACGCCGAGGTCTTTGAGATAGTCCAGCTTCTGCGTGATGCCGTTGAGATCGCCGATGCCGTCGTGATTGGTATCCAGAAAGCTGCGCGGGTAGATCTGATAGATCACCAGCCGCAGATGATCGCGGAATTTCTGAGTGAGCATACAATGCCTCCGGAAAACATAGTCGCAGAAGCATTCGCCGAAACGGCGTTTGTTTCCTGCCCCAAGGATGCAGGAAAACAGAAGACGCATGTCAAATGCTTGAACCGTCAGGAGGAATCAGAGAGTATGTGGGTTTTATCCGAAGCCATTGAATATTACCGCACGCAGGGCGCGCCTGGCGACCAGCAGATGCTCGTGGCGCTTTTGCGCGAGGTCATGGAGGAAACGGGGCCGCTTACGCAGGAGGCGCTTTCCGCCATTGCGCAGGCATACGGCCTTGGCAGGGCCATTCTGCCTGCGCTCATCCGCCGCGTGCCGTCTTTGAGGATGGATGAGCATCCGCACCGGCTGGAAATCTGCGCAAACTGCGGACGAAAGCTGGCCGCATGGGTGGAAAACACGTATCAGGTGAAGCCCGGCGGCGCGTCGGATGCGCTGGGGTTTACCTTTCATGTGGTCGGCTGCATGAAAAACTGCAAGGCGTCTCCATCGGTCAAATGGGACGGGGTGCTCTATCCGCGCGCAGACGAGCGGCTCATCGAGGGGCTGCTCAAGCCCAAAACCAGCAAGGAGTTTTGATGATGTTTGTTTCCGTATCGCATTTCATTCCGGACGTGCTATTGGACGTGCGCTATCACACGACCTTCAACTTTGTGGCCGAGCGCGTGGACGGCTACGACGAGCCGCTGGTGATTCTGACCCTCGAGGCAGCTGAGGCGCTCAAGGCGGTCAATCAGGAGGCGCGCGCGATGGGGCTCAGGCTGCGCCTGTACGACGGATACCGTCCGCAAAGAGCCGTGAGCCATTTCGTGCGCTGGGCGCAGGACATCGGCAAAACCGAGACCAGGCACATCTTTTATCCCGACGTGGACAAGCGCGACCTGTTCCGACTGGGCTTCATCGCTGAAAAATCCGGGCATTCGCGCGGCTCCACCATCGACCTCACGCTCTTTGATGAGAAAACCCAGAAGGATCTCGACATGGGCGGAGGGTTTGACTTCTTCGGCGAGCTTTCGTGGGCGGAGTCCACCCGCACCCTCACGCAGGAGCAGATTCAAAACCGCCGCACCCTGCGTGAATTGATGGTAAAGCACGGCTTCCGTCCTTTGGCGGAGGAATGGTGGCACTTTACCCTGATCGACGAGCCCTTTCCCGACACCTATTTCGATTTTCCCGTGAGCCTGAAATCGCTTGACAGCATTTGATATTGCGGCTATAATAATGTAGTCGGCTGAATAGGCTTGTTGCGAAGCAAGAGCCTTGCTGTTTTGCGAATATATTCCCAAATTGAGTTTTCCCGTCTCTGCACGGGTTTGAGCTTATCCGGCGTCTGCGGGCGCTGTGGGTATATGAAAACGGGGGAGGCGTAAACCGCGCGTCCTGTATGTGCAAACATAATGTGCCTGTATGGGCGTATTCTACACTTCTTTCGATGTCTCGAAAGGGGTCATTGCGCGTAACCGAAAAGCGAATCAACTAGGCCGAGTGAGGTTTCCTCACCGGTCTTTTGTCTTTATCATCCAAAGATGGAAGGCCGACCCAGCCAAGGAATCAAATGAAAAGCCAGCCAAATTCAAAAAAATCCACAATGAAAGGAGCGAAACAGAGTTCATGAACGTGTTCGTAGCAATCCTGATTGCCATTCTCACAGCCGTTCTCGGCGCCCTGTGCGGTTACCAGTACCGCAAGCAGGCCAGCGAAAAGAAGATCGGCCGTACCGAAGAATATGCCAAGAATCTGCTCGAGGACGCGCAGCGCAAGGCGGATGAGAAGAAAAAGGAAACCATTCTCGAAGCCAAGGAAGAAGTGCTGCGCCTCAAAACCGAGCTTGACCGCGAATGCCGTGAGCGCCGCGCCGAAGTGCAGCGCAGCGAGCGCCGCATTCTTCAGAAGGAAGAATCCCTCGACAAGAAGCAGGATCAGCTGGAAAAGCGCGAGGAAGCCATCGCCCAGAAGCAGCTGGAACTGCAGCACCAGCAGGAAGAAGTGGACGCGGGCGTTGAAAAGCAGATCGCCGAGATGGAACGCATCGCCGGCATGACGCAGGACGAAGCCCGTCAGATGCTCGTTGCCCGCATCCAGAAGGACGCCTACCACGACGCCGCCGCCATGGTGCGCGACATCGAAAGCCGCGCCCGCGACGAGGCCGAAAAGAAGGCCCGCAATATCATTGCCCTTGCCATTCAGAAGTGTGCCTCCGACCATGTGGCCGAGACCACCGTTTCCGTGATCAACCTGCCCAACGACGACATGAAGGGCCGCATCATCGGCCGCGAGGGCCGCAACATCCGCGCCCTTGAAACCGCCACCGGCGTTGATCTCATCATTGACGACACCCCCGAGGCCGTCATCGTTTCCGCCTTTGATCCCGTCCGCCGCGAGATCGCCCGCATCGCCGTGGAGCGTCTCATCATGGACGGCCGCATCCATCCCGCCCGCATCGAGGAAATGGTCGAAAAGGCCCGCAAAGAGGTCGACCAGCAGATCCGCGAAGCCGGCGAGCAGGCCGTGTTCGAAACCCATCAGCACGGCATCCATCACGAGCTTGTCAAGATTCTGGGCCGCCTGCGCTACCGCACCTCCTACGGCCAGAACGTGCTCAAGCATGCCATTGAAGTCAGCCATCTGGCCGGCATGATGGCCGCCGAGCTCGGCGCCGACGTGGCGCTGGCCAAGCGCGCAGGCCTCCTGCACGATATCGGCAAGGGCGTTGACCACGAGGCCGAAGGCACGCACGTGACCCTCGGCGCGGAGCTTGCCCGCAAGTACCGCGAATCTCCCGACGTGATCCACGCCATCCTTGCCCACCACAATGACGTGGAACCCCAGACCATCGAGGCCGTGCTCGTGCAGGCCGCCGACGCTATCTCCGCCGCGCGCCCCGGCGCTCGCCGCGAGAGTCTGGAAAACTACATCAAGCGCCTCGAAAAGCTCGAGGAGATCGCCAATTCCTTCCCCGGCGTGGACAAGTGCTTTGCCATTCAGTCCGGCCGCGAGGTGCGCATCATGGTCAAGCCCGAGGACATCACCGACGAGGGCACCAAGGTTTTGGCCAAGGAAGTGGCCAAGCGCATCGAAAAGGAAATGGAATATCCCGGCCAGATCCGCGTAAACGTGATCCGCGAAACCCGCTCCACCGAATACGCTAAATGACCGCAGTGCGGTCAATCCCGGACTGCGCGGCGAAGCCGCGCAGGGGTTGGCGGACGGTGTTCGGCCTTGCGTTCTTTGACCGCCCCTCCACGGAGGGTGTCGGGGCTCGCTTGTGTGATCGCAAGGGGCTGAGCCCCTTGACCCCGGACCGCTTCGCGGGACGTGGCGGACGGTGTTTGGCCTTGCGTTCTTTGACCGCCGGTCGGCGACAGGCCTCCCGGCTCGCTTGAGTGATCGGATGATGTGTAAAAGCAGCGTTTCTTCTTTTGAAGGAACGCTGCTTTTTTAGGTGATTGTATATGCGGCTGTCATCATGGTATAATGAGCGGTGAACCAAACCATATCAAAGGAATGAGTACAGAACATGGAAACGATCAATAAACGCCGCGTGCAATGGCAGGACATGGCCTTTTTTGCCGTGCTGCTTGCTGCAGTTGCGTTTCTGCTGTGGAAGTGCCAGTTTGGCGTGGCCAAGTTTGACGAGTGCTTCTACCTGCAGATCCCTTACCGCCTCTACATGGGCGACGCGCTGTTTGTGGACGAGTGGAACCTCTGCCAGATGTCATCTACCCTGATGCTTCCCTTCGTGTCGGCGCTGGTGAGCCTGATGGGCACCACCGACGGACTGGTGCTGGCGATGCGCTATGTCTGCGTTCTTGTGCAGACGGCCATTGCCATCACGGTTTATCTGCGTGCGCGGCGCATCAGTCCCGTGGGCGCAGCCGCGGCCGCGCTCAGTTTCGTGCTCTACGTGCCCTATGGCATCATGTCGCTGTCATACAATTCGATGGGCATCATGCTGATGGTGCTTGCGTGCACGCTCTTTCTGACCGCGCAGTCGAAGGCGACCTTCATCGCAGGCGGACTGGCATTTGCCGGCGCGGTGCTGTGCTGCCCGTATCTGGCGGCGGTGTACGGCATCTATCTGGCCGTGGTCTGGGTAAAGCACCTCGTGTGCAGGCGCAGAGGCATCACCCCTGAAAAGAACGATCTCTATTCGCCCGCGAGCGCGCTGTATGTGACCATCGGCGCAGGCGTTGCCGCCGTCGCGCTGATCACATTCGCCTTTTCCCGCGCGCCGCTGGGACGGATTCTGGAGGCCATGCCCTACATCTTCGACGATCCGCTTCACATGACGCGCACGTTCTGGGAAATCTGCAAGCGCTACGCCAAGAAGCTCTTGCTCTTCCATCCTCAGGCCATCAAAGTCTATGCCGCGTATGTGCTGCTTGTGGGCGTAACCTTCATCGACCGCGGCAGGAAAAAGCGCCGCTGGCTGTACTTCCTGCTCAGCGCCGGATGCGTCGGTGTGCTGATGGATCTGTACTTCCGCCAAAGTTACATCAACTATCTGATGTGGTCGATGAGCCTTCTGGCTGTGCCCATGGTGCTTCTGTCGGACGAAAAAATCTGCCGCAGAATCTTCTGGACCGTATGGGCGCCGGGCATGCTGTACACCTTCTGCATGAACGCGGCCTCTGATCAGGGACTGTACGCCATCACCTCGTCCGCCACGGTCTCCACGGTCGGCACGCTGATCATGCTGGCTGTGTTCGTCCGCGAACTCATGGCCGATGAAAGCCCCATCCTCCTGCGCCGCCTCTGCGCCTTTCTGGCGGCTGTGATGATGCTCTTCCAGCTGGGCACGGAGACCATCCTCCGTTACCAAAGCGTCTTCTGGGAGGAAGGCGGCATGGCTGCGCAGACTGTGCGCATGGAGGAAGGCGTGAACAAGGGCCTGATGGTTTCCGAGTCGAGCCACGATTATTACCACAGGGTCGTCCACAACCTCAAGGTGCTGGATGACTACGACATCGAAAAAATCCTCTACCTCACCAACGACACCACATACTACTTCATCCGCGACTACGAAATCGCGGCGTATTCGACCTGGCTGTCCGACATGGGCGACCACACCTTCCGTCAGCTCAAGGGCTATTACGAACTCAACCCCGAAAAGCTTCCGGACGTGGTATATGCCGAAAAACAGCATGCACAGCTCGCGCAGCGCCTCGCGGACGAAATCGGCTATACGTTTGTGGATGTACCGGGCGGGATTGTGCTGAAGAAATGAAGAAATGAAGACGCCGCTTACGCGGCTAATGAAGTACCTCGCTGCGCTTCGGAATGAAATAGTCGACCAAAAATCATTCCGAGCGAAGCGAGGTACTTCATTTCTTCATTAGCGAAGCGGCTTCATGCCCGAAGGGCGCTTCATTGAAAAAAGCCTCTGACTTTCGTCAGAGGCTTTTTTCCTGGTGCGGGAAACAGGACTTGAACCTCTTACCACAAGCCTCAAACCCCTTGATTTATAAGGGTTTGCAAAATCCTGTGTCATGAGTTGTGTCATGAGTCCAATTTCGAGCCTTCCGAGCATTCGCCTCTTAACATGCATGAAATCGAAAATATTGCAAGATTGTTAAGCATACTAAGGGTCAACTTACCATTACTTATCTAGGCATAAGGCACCCTGCCAAGTGTTGGGAGGCATACATATATCTAAATCATTCAGATCAATCATCTTTTCTGCACCTGCAATGGCTAATGAAAAATTTCATAAGCTGTTCTCCTTTGTGCGTCCATTATTCTAAAACAACTTTCTCCCTCAGGTATACATACCCATCAACTAGTTCGATGCAACCCAATCTATCAAGCTCGGTTATATCGTCACTAGATGCTTTAGGAACACGAGCAAGCAGTGCATCTTCCTTTATTGGCATAGCATATGCCTTGTTTATGTGACAGGCCTTCAACAGCTCTGCATGTACATCTTTTATTTCGATTGTTCCTACTAAAGCAATCTTATAGATTATGTACAAAGCCGTGCGAATGGTTTCTACTATATCTCCTGGCTTTGCAATCGTCAGGCCCATCTCAATAACAGACTCCAACAAGACCTTCTGATTGTATATTACATTCAGGCCCTTAATCGAATACGCCTTGCCAGCAATAGCAGTCACAAGACCATGGTTGTCTCCAAAAGAGTCCGCACTGACTTGTGCCGACATATTCCACAAACCGATCAGTCTGCGTGCATCGTATCCTAGACTATGCGCTTGCTCAGTAATCTTTTTGCATATGGTTTCATCGAATGCACATGCGTCTTCAAAAGCTTTTCCCGTCACGCTACTGGCTCCTTTCCGCACTATATCTGACAACTTGCCATTCTTGAGCTTGTACCATAATTCCACAAGGAACTTATCAGATATATCATAATAACAGTTTAACACAACATTTCCCGAGGAGGAATCAAATTCATACTTATCATCCTGACTTATGGCAAGTAACTTATCAATTCGCTCCTTCAGGACTGGATGTGTATCAGAGATTACTTCTCCATACATCCAGTAACCCATCGCAAAGAGGTCATGGTAGAATAGAAGTAGAATCATAGGTGCAGTATACAAGTATTCCCGGAACACGCCGGATGAAACATTTTCTGTACTATGCATGTTCTTTATCATCAGTTTTAGATATACATCATATCCAACTGCATCAGCCTGGAACTCCTGTATATACCCATCGTCTGTACTACGGGGACAGCCATGCTCGCAATAAAGGTGTGCAATTTCATGACACATAGCGAATGACAGCATACACCAATATAGATCCCCGATAAAGACGATCTCCTGATCATCAAGATTATCAGCAATCAGTTTCTGCAAGGAAAGCTGACCATCCATTTCCGATAGTTTTCCTCTCCTGCAGCATCCTTCTAACGTATATAATGTGTGAATAAAGCATCGGGATACAAGATCCTCGTTTTCAGGATGTCGGGCCCAAAGGTAGAACGCGGCCGCATACTCAAATAGTACATTGCTCATGAGAAGGTCAATGTATATTGACTTTGATTGCGAGAAGATTCGAGACACTTCATTGTGCCTTGCAGGTGTTTGGCCACGGTCTTTTGTGATATATCCCTCCCTCAGAGAAATTGTGCGTTCCTTCCCATATGTCGCTGCAAACTCTGAACATATCAAATCAAACAATTCACGTAATACATCAATGTCCTGCCCCAATATAAAGCCACGGTTACCCATCAAGGCATTCCATGCCTTGTCAACAGCCAATTTGTCAGCCTCGTCTACAAGATCGCAAAACGACAAATCATATTGGCTAAAAAAATCATAGCCAGAAACCGAAACCAATCCATGTTTCATATAGGCATCCTTTCTATACACTCACGACCTTTTTTCATCTGTAATATATTATAATATGTATGTCTGCATATCGCAAGTGAACAAACGATCGCCATAATCGTCCGAATAATAAAGATAATGAGAACGAAGCCCCTTACAACCCATCCCAAGTGGGAAGAAAGGCTGTAAGGGGCACACTTGATTTGGTTATTCTTTTCTATTCTCCAAAACAATCTTCTTGCTGTAATATGCTACATCCGCGACCCT
>JAGBBE010000169.1 GCA_017938645.1 Clostridia bacterium | reverse complement strand
GAGCACATGAGCAAGTGGGCTCCCAAGATCATCCGCTTCACCATCAATCCCGAGAAGATCCGCGAGGTCATTGGACCCGGCGGAAAGATGATCAACAAGATCATTGCCGAGACCGGCGTGAAGATCGACATCGAGGATGATGGCCGCGTGTACATCGCCACTCCCGACGAAGTGGCTGCCAACAAGGCCCGCCGCATCATCGAAGGCATCGCCAAGGATGTTGAGGTCGGCGACGTATATCTGGGCAAGGTTGTGCGCATCATGAACTTTGGCGCCTTTATCGAGCTCACCCCCGGTAAGGACGGCATGCTGCACATCTCCAAGATGGCTGACCACCGCGTGGAAAAGGTCGAGGATGTCATGAACATCGGCGACGAGATCGAGGTCAAGGTCAATGAGATCGACTCTCAGGGCCGCGTGAACCTCATCCGCAACGATATCGAGTATCCCGCCCATGATTCCGCTCCCCGCGGAAACAATGGCGGCGAGCGTCGTCGTCCCCCGCGTCGTGACGGCCGTCCCGCCGGCGGAAATGACCGCAACTAATTGAGCCAACTTTCAAAAGCCGCCGGCTGCATGGCGATCCGTCATGCAACAGGCGGCTTTGCCTTTAGAAAGGACGCATTGCATGTTTGACATCATCACCCTGCCCAACGGCCTGCGCGTCGTGGGCGAAAAGCTCACCCATGTGCGCAGCTGCACGGTGGGCGTCTGGGTCAAAGTGGGCAGCATGAACGAAACGCCCGAGGAAAACGGCATGAGCCACTTCATCGAGCATATGGTGTTCAAAGGCACCGCCAACCGTTCCGCGCGCGATATCGCCGAAGAGATGGACATGGTCGGCGGCCAGCTCAACGCCTTCACCAGCAAGGAGTGCACCTGCTACTACGCCAAGGTGACCGACGATGAGCTGAAGACCGCCGTGGATATTCTTTCTGACCTCGCTCTGCGCCCCACCTTTGACGAAAAGGAGCTCAACAAGGAGCGCGGCGTGGTGCTGGAGGAGATCTCCATGGTGGAGGATACGCCGGATGATCTGGTGCATGAGCTCCTGGCTGACGCGCAGTTTTCCGGCTCGCTCCGCTTCCCCATCCTTGGCCCTGCCAGCCTCATCCGACGCTATTCCCGCGACGACATGGTCCGCTACTGGTCGCGCCACTATGTGCCGCAGAACATGGTACTGGCCATCGCCGGCAACTATGACTGGGACTATTTCCTTGAGCTGGTGAACACCTATTTCGACGTTTTCCCCAACCAGCAGGCTGAGGAAGCGCCCTTCGAGCCGCAGCATTTTGTAAGCGGACAGAAGGCCAAAAACAAGGACACCGAACAATTGCACATCTGTCTGGGCTTCCCCGGCATCGAAAGCAACTGCGACGACATCTATCCCATGAGCGTGTTCAACAACGCGCTGGGCGGCGGCATGTCCAGCAGGCTGTTCCAGCGTATCCGCGAGGAGCTGGGCATGGCCTACAGCGTGTATTCCTACGCCAGTTCCTATCGCGGAGTGGGTTCGTTCAACGTCTATGCGGGCACCAATCCCGAAAACGGCGAAACGGTGATCCGTGAATTGCAGGAGCAGATGGCGCTCTTCCTCAAGGACGGCATGACCGACAAGGAGTTCCGCTCTGCCAAGGCACAGCTGCGCGGCGGCTTCCTGCTGGGGCTGGAGAGTTCCTCCGGACGTATGCAGAGCCTCGGACGCGGCATGCTGCTTTTCGGAAAGACGCGCTCTCCTGAGGAAGTCATCGCCAAGATCGACGCTGTGACCCTCGACAGCACCATGGAACTGGCCCGCCGTCTGCTGTGCGGCGAACCCAGCGCTGCCATCGTGGGCAAGAACGCGCAAAAGTACCTGAGCTTCATCGGAGGAATCTGCAATGGATAAGCTTGAGCACATCTTTGAACTGCAAAAGGGCTTTCAGGACAAGCTGCGTGTGGAGCGCGGGCTGAACTTCTCCCAGGAGGAATGGATTCAGAAGCAGACGCTGGCGATGATTTCCGAGCTGGCGGAGCTTCTGGAGGAAGTCAACTTCAAGTGGTGGAAGAATCCTCACGAGCTGAACCAGGCCAACATCCGCGAGGAACTCAGCGACATCCTGCACTTCTTCATCAGCATGTGTCTGGAAGCGGGCATGACCGCCGACGATCTGTACAACGTCTACGTGGGCAAAAACAAGGAAAATCACGCCCGACAGGACGGTACCAGCCAGAAACACGGCTACGAAACCGGCCTTCATTCCTGAATGATAAAAGACCTCTTTCGCGGGCATAATGCCAGCGAAGGAGGTCTTTTGATGCTGCAAAAAATCCGTTTCCTGCTTCTTATGCTCTGTGCGCTGGTCGCTCTGCAAAGCTGTGCCGGCAGTGCGCAGACCATGCCTGAATCCACCCAGACGCCTGCTGCCAATCCGCTCAGATGGCCGCAGGGAAAGCTTCCGCTCAATGACAATGGTGTCCCTGTGCTCGACGTCTATATCGTCGATGATGAAAAGACGCAGACCATGGACATCGAAACCTATGTTCAGGGTGTTCTGGCCGGTGAAATGAAGAACGACTGGCCCATGGAGGCGCTCAAGGCACAGGCCATTCTGGCGCGCACCTTTGTACTGAAATTTGTGGATGAAAAACAGAGCCGTTACGAAGGTGCGGACATCTCCACCGACATCGAGGAGGCGCAGGCCTACGACCTCAGCGCCGTGAATGCGCGCATCAAGCAGGCCGTAGCCGATACGCGCGGACTGGTGCTCTCTTCAGGCGGCGAGCTGCCCTATGCCTGGTTTCACGCGCATTCCGGCGGCATGACAGAGCTGGCCAAGCCCGGTCTTGGCTGGGAAAAGGACGAACCCGTCTACACGCAGGCCGTCCAAAGCGCTGAACCGCAAACCGTATCCGATCCCGCTGACGCACAGTCCCTCAAGGATGCGCAGAGCTGGTCCGCCTCCTTCCCCTACGAGGAATTTCAGGCCGCCTGCGCCGCTTCCGGCATTGAGGTCAAGATTAATGCTGATACAACGCTCTCCATCAGCGAACGCGGCGAAAGCGGACGCGCCTCCGTAATAGACGTATCCACCCACCCCATCAGTGCGGCAGAACTGCGCATTGCCCTTGGCAGCACCAAAATGCGCTCCACCATGCTCACCAGCCTGCGAAACGAGGACGGCAAAATCCTCATGGAGGGCAAAGGCTACGGCCACGGTGTGGGCATGAGTCAATGGGGCGCGTACGGCATGGCATCCTCCGGAGCTTCCGCCGAGGAAATCGTGACCCACTATTTCAAAAATGTGACCGTTGAAAAGCTCTGGTAACGCCGCATCATCCATCCGCCCGCCGGGCATACTGTTCCATGGAGGTGATGGGAAATGAGTCCCAAGGAACTTATGTACATTGAAGACGCGCTCAATCATGAGCAGTTTCTGGCTGCCCAGTGTCAGCAGGCCGCGCAGAGTCTGCAGAATCCCGAACTGAAGAACTACGTCAGCCAGCTTGCGCAGCAGCACCAGCAGCTGTTCAACAAGCTCTATCAGCTCGTGTGACCGAAAGGAGCCAGCAATGAACGACGAAAAAATCATGGAAAATCTGCTCCTGACCACCAAGGGCGTATGCGACCTCTATCTGCACGGAGCCATCGAGAGCTCCAATCAGAACGTCCACACTGCCTTTGACGACGCCCTGCACCAGAGTCTCTGCATGCAGGACGGCATCTATCAGAAAATGAGCGCCCAGGGCTGGTACCCCTCCGAGCAAGCCACCCCTCAGCAGCTCAACAAAGTCAAATCCCAATTCCAGCAGGGCTGACGCCCTGCACCCCGGACCGCTTCGCGGCAGGGCATCAGCCCTGCACCCCGGACCGCTTCGCGGGATAGGCTTCCGGAGTTTGGCTTTGCACGTTCAGACCGCCGGTCGGCGACAGGCCTCCCGGCTCGCTTGTGTGATCGGATATATCTGCCAAAAACAAAGCATCTGTCTGTATGACGCAGACAGATGCTTCTTTCATTTTCTCGTATGCTTCGGCGAACAGCGTTCGGCCAGGCGAGCCCCGACACCCTCCGTGGAGGGGCGGTCTTATGTGCAAGGCCAAACTCCGTCGACCAATCCCCGCGAAGCGGTCCGAAAGAGGGCTCAGCCCTCTTAGAGGAGGTTTTCGTAGACTTTGGGAGCGGCTTCGGTGACCCACTGCTCGAAGACGCCGGCGTAGTAGGCATCCTGCTTGGTGGTCAGGAGTTCCTCAGCGATGGCTTCGCTCACAGTTTCGAGGGCCACGGGGCCTTCGGCGGCATCGGATTCATACTTGATGAAGTGCACGCCGTAGCTGCTGGGCACGGCAGCGGAAACATCGCCGACGCTTTCAAGCGCCATGGAGGCATCCTTAAAGGATTCGACCCAGTTGGTGCTTTCAGCGCTGACGGGATAGCCGATGGAATCGGCGGTCATGCCGGGATCGGTGTTGTATTCCTCGATCAGGGCATTGAAGTCTGCACCCTCGGCAATTTTGGCGGCAACCTCATCCACCGTGGACTGGATAGCGGCATCGGCAGCGGCCTTTGCGGCGTCCAGCTGAGCGGTGAGGTCGGCGATTTCAGCGGTCAGGGTTTCGAAGCTGGCGGTGAGTTCCACACGGTTGGTAGCCGCGATTTCGTTGTCTTCAGAAGGATCATCGCCGAGAATCTGGAGGTTTTCGCTGACTTCACGCAGCTTGGATTCCTTGGAGGTCAGCTGGTTTTCCAGGCTGGAAATGGCGCTCTGATCCTCGTCGGAATAGCTGATAAGCACATGCTTGACATAGCGGTATCCGGCGGGCGTATAGTAGAGCGCAGAGCCTTTGCTCACGTCGGTGCCGAAGGCGTTGGGATCGGCTTCGTAATTGGCCTTGGCGGCGTCCACGCGAGACTGATACTCAGTGGCGATTTCCTCGTCGGTCACAACGACGTCCTTAACGGTTTCAGCAATCAGCTTTTCCTGAGCGGCCATCAGAGTTTCGGTCTCGAGCAGCTGCTCGCGGGTGGGATAGCCCTGCTTGACCATTTCTTCTTCAATCGCCTTGGTCAGCGCTTCGCCTTCCAGCTCGCTGCCGGCAAAGGAGAACATTTCCACAGAATCGTAATAAATCTGATAGTCCTCGTCCACCTTGGTCTGAATCTCCGCCATTTCCTCATCGCTCAGCTGGTCATGACCACCGGCGGTGATCTTTTCGCGGCTGACGGCTTCGCTGATATAGGCATCGATAACGGTGCTGCGCATATCGGCGATGTTGGCCTCATCCGTCACATCGAAGGGCATGCCGTAGGCAGAGTACATCTGAGCATAATACTCGAGCATGGAATTGACCTGATCGTTGATTTCGCCCTTGGTATAGACCTGTCCGGCCACCTCGATGATGGGGGTCGCGCGGTCAACCGCCTCATCCTTGATGATGAGGTTACAGCTGGTGGAGGCCAGAAGAGCCAGAACCAGTACCAGAGCCAAAAGGACACGCTTGCGCATGGGTACGTCTCTCCAATCTATATTAGGTAATATTTCAGGACACTTTGACTATTATAACGAAAAAGCCTTGGATGAGCAAGGCTTTTTCGGATAAGTTCACGTCTTGTTCACGAAGCAGTTACCGGGGCTGAACGTGGAAGCCGGTCACGCTGGCGCTGGCGACCTGCTTTTGACGGTCGTCGTACACATCCACGCGGTAGAGCGCGGTTGTCCTGCCCTCATACACGCGCTGCGCTTCGGCGTACAGGCAGCCGCCGGTACCGGGACGCAGGTAATGAATATCCGCATTCTGGGCCACGGTCATGACCTCTCCGGTATTGGCCGCAGCTGCAAAGCAGATATCCACCAGCGTAAAAATCGCACCGCCCTGCGCCACGCCGTTGGCATTGAGGTGCATGGGTCTGAGAGGCATGGAGGCTTTTGCCGCGCCGTCTCCCACCTCGTCGATGGTAATACCGCACACGTCAAAAGCGAATGCATCCTTGGCCAGAAATTGTCTTACTTCCTCCAGCGTGCGCATCACTCGCCCGCCTTCCAGCTTACGAGCACTTCAGCGGTTTCGAGGTTTTTGATCTCAAACAGGCCGTCTTCGTACACCATATAGCTTCTGGGCTGGCCCTCCTTGGGCAGCGCGGCAGAGCCGGGATTGATGTAGGTGTAATCGCTCTCCTGCCATACGCCGTGCACATGGGTATGGCCATGGATGAGGATGTCTCCCTTCTGATGAGGCGGCGGAGTCTGGGTGTTGAACAGATGACCGTGGGTGATGAAGGCAAACGCGCCGTGATCAAGCGGCAGCAGGGCATAATCCGCCATGATGGGGAACGCAAGCACCATCTGATCGACTTCAGCGTCGCAGTTGCCGCGCACGCACAGCGGCGTGAGGGCGTACTCATTGAGCATTTTCGTTACGGCCTTGGGATCATAGCGCTCGGGCAGATCGTTGCGCGGGCCGTGATAGAGCAGGTCGCCCAGCAGCACCAGACGGTCGGCCTTTTCACTTTCAACGCATCTGAGAACCAGTTCGGCGGCGGCAGCGCTGCCGTGAATATCGGAGGCAAACAGAATCTTCATAAAAATCAGTCCATCCCTTCCAGTTCAAGAATAACCGGGCAGTGATCGCTGCCCATGATCTGATCGTGAATATCCGCCAATTTGACATTGGGGGCCATTCGTTCGCTCACCAGGAAGTAGTCGATACGCCACCCGATATTCCGTTCACGGGCGCGCATCATGTAGCTCCACCAGCTGTAGCGGTCCTTCTCGTCTGGATGCAGCAGACGGAAGGTATCCACAAAGCCGCGGGAGAGCAGCGCGGTCATCTTGTCGCGCTCCTGAATGGTGAATCCGGCGTTCTGGGTATTGGTCTTGGGATTTTTGAGGTCGATTTCCTTATGGGCCACGTTCATATCGCCGCAGACCACAACCGGTTTGACCCGATCCAGCGCGCACAGGAAGTCGGCAAAGGCGTCCTCCCACGTCATGCGGTAGTCAAGGCGCGTAAGCTCGCGCTGAGAGTTGGGCGTATAGACGGTTACGAGATAGAACTTGTCGAATTCCAGCGTGATCACGCGGCCTTCGTGGTCGTGCTCCTCGATGCCGATGCCGTACTGCACGCTCAGCGGCTTCATGCGGGTAAAGATGGCTGTGCCGGAATAGCCCTTCTTTTCAGCGCTGTTGAAGTACTGCTCATAGCCCTCGGGATCAAAATCCGCCTGACCGGGCTGCATCTTGGTTTCCTGCAGGCAGAAAGCATCCGCCTGAATCTCTGCAAAATAATCGCCGAAGCCCTTGGTGAGGCAGGCGCGCAGGCCGTTTACATTCCATGAAATGAGGCGCATAGTTTTCCTCCTTGGAAGTCAGTATCGTTGATTATTGTACCATAGCAAAATGAACGGCGCAATGAATTCATTTTTACAGATAAACATCGAAACAGAAAATGAAACAAACAGATGAAAGTCCGCCGCATTAACCTGCAGCGGACTTTTGCAAAATCAAATGTTACTTCAGAATCACATAGGTTGTAGGAAGCAATCCACTCCCGTAATAAGGAAGCAAGCATTTATGTTCGAACAACAATGCAGTCGGCGCAGAAACGGCATCCTCAAACAGTCGCAAATATGCCAAATCTCCTGCCATCTTTTTCAAATGATTCGGAACGTGTTGTTCCAGCACCGATGTTACCGCCTCCATCAGACCTTCAGCTTCATCTGCGATCCTCTCCGTATCCTTTTTCAACAAGTCTTTGAGCCTCTGATACTCTTCACTGGTGAAAACAGGCATATTGGCACGACTTCCACATGCATCAGAAACCACATAGCCTCTTTGTACCAGTTCAGCCACCACCGAACGGTCATTCTCGCTGAAATGACAAGTGTTTCCTTTCACAATGTCCAGCAGTACATTCACTGCGTCCTGTCTATCAAAAAAGAAGTGATGCACCATATCACCATTGATGGGAAAATCCATGAACTGAATATAGTCGCCCGTTTTATTGACCATGTTGGAAATACCAAAACAAAAGCCCGGGATCCCCAAACCAGTTTCGCTTTTTTCTACTCCCCACACAAAACATTTTGTACCATAGCGATCTACGGGATAGTTCAGATTGACTCTGCTCTGTAAGTTCTCGATGATTGCACTGTAAAGTAGGATACAAACCATCTGCCATGCAAATGCGTTTTCGCCCATATCTGCGCCTGTAAATCCGATTTCCCTTATTGAGTCTTTATGCTTCTCAACTGCTTCCATCAGAAGTTCAGCAATTCTTTGACAAAGGCCTTTTGTCTTAACTTGTACATCCGTCAGAAATTCTTTTGTAAAGATTGCTATATTGGTATAATACCGTTTTCCGTTCTTTTTTAGCACATCAGCTTCGCATAATTCCTGCAGACGATCTTCCATATACGGCAACGCAATGCCAATCTCCAGTGCAATCTGTTCCGCCGTCAGCTGATCGTTATAGCAGGCATAGAGAATATTCTGTGAGATTTTGCTGTCGCACAAGTGATAATAGCGGTTTGCTCCGTTGCCCCAGAAGAGCAGCGACAAGTTCTTGGGGTTGTAGCTCTGTTGACCGTAGATTCGTTCCATCTTCATACCCTCCTTCAGAATGTGTCTAGATTTGAACAGCAGGTATTTCACCATGCTTTCACTGATGGAGAGGATAGTCGCAATTCGAGAACAGGGCTCTCTCTGGAGATAATACAGGATCACAGCTTTGCGATACTTTTCGTCAAGAAGCGTCATTTCTCTTCGAAGCAGGTGCACTTGTTCATGTTCATCGTCTATGTCAGACACATTTTCAAACATTTCATCCGATAATTCACAAAATTGCCGTTTGGCTCTGGTTTTGCACCATTGCTTGTACACATTGCCTGCGACCGCCCACATAAAGCCGTAAAATGCCTCTGCACTGCGGATATTGACAGCTGATCTGTAGATCTCCACAATGATATCCTGCGCTAAATCCTCCGCATCCGTCTGACTGGATGTACGAGCTATACAATACGAGCGAATGACCCTTGCTGCTTCTGTTATCTTGAGATCAAGCTCCTGTTTTTCCATCGTCTTCCCTCCCCTCTTCATTCATATCATCAGCACTTTCACCTATATAGTGGAACGAACCTGCGATCGGTTAAACTTACAGCAAAAAACCGTCCCGGCGAACCGGGACGGTTGGAGAATGTACGATCAGATCTCAGGAATCTCGATCTCAATTTCGTGGCCAACGGCGGCGGACTTGCAGATGCCGTCGATGATGGCCTGGTTGTACAGGATCTGGCTGGAGGGCACGGGAGCGCCTTCAGGAGAATCGATGGCGTCGAGGAAGGAGCGGATCTTCTTGTCGAAGAGCTTGCCATCGGTGGGGATGATCGGGATCTCAGTCACGGTCTGCAGACCGGCCACGTCGGTGTACAGCTTCATCGCGCCGCCCACGGTGCCGTTCCAGCACTCGGTGGAGGGAATGCGCAGCGCAGCCTTCTTGCCCAGGATCACGGTGTCGCCGGGAGTGTCCAGGTGCATCGCCCAGGAGATACGGAAGTCGAGGATGATGCCGCCTTCCAGACGGATGAACGCAGCCGCGAAGTCGTCCACGTTGAAGCGGTCGGCGTTTTCCTTGGCGCTGTGGAAGCGGTCAGCGTACTGGTACATCTCGTTGGTGCCGAAGAAGTTGGAGGTGTAGCCGGTCACGGTCAGGGGCTTGGGATAGCCGATGGCGTTGAGCACCATATCCAGAGAGTAGCAGCCGATATCGCCCAGAGCGCCGAGGCCGGCGGTTTCCTGCTCGATGAAGGTGCTGTTGGGGATGCCGCGGCGACGGCCGCCGCCGGTCTGGATGTAGTAGATCTCGCCCAGAGCGCCGGAGTCGACGATCTTCTTGATCATCTTCATGTTCTCATCCATGCGGGGCTGGAAGCCGATGGAGAGCAGCTTGCCGCTCTTCTTCTCAGCGCGGATGATTTCGACGGCTTCTTCGGTGGTCACGCACATGGGCTTCTCAAGCAGCACGTTGATGCCGGCGTTGAGGCAGTCGATGGTGCACTCGGCGTGGGTGCGGTTGTAGGTACACACGGACACGGCGTCCAGTTCCTTTTCGGCGGCCAGCATTTCGGTGTGATGGCCGTAGATGCGGGCGTTCTCGATGCCGTAGTGCTTGGCGAAGGCAGCGGCCTTGCCGGGGATGATGTCGGCCAGGGCGACGACTTCCACGTCGGGCTGGTTGAGGTAGCTTTCGATGTGGGCTTCGGCAATCCAGCCGGTGCCGATGATGGCGACCTTGAAGACGCGGTCAAACTTGCGCTCTTCCTTCACAGTCTGGGTAAAGTTGGACAGAACAGTATCGCTCATGATGAAGTTCTCCTTTTTTGTATATTACTTGAGGCCAATCTTTTTCAGGGTGCCGATGCTCATCTCAGCAGCTTCCAGCGGCGTGCGGCCGACGGACATGTCCTGCTCGATGATGAACCACTTCGCGCCGGACTCGATGCCCGCGTTCACGACCTCCTCCACGTTCTGGCAGCCGTAGCCGAACGGACGGAACTCGAAGGCCTGGGTGTCCTTCTTCTCGTTCTCATCGATGCCGATGAGGGCGTAGGGCGTGGAGCCATCCTGCTTGCGACCCACGAAGTCCTTCAGATGCACCACGGGGCAGCGGCCGGCGTACTTGCGGATGTAGTCGGCGGGATTCTCACCGGCGTACTTCACCCAGCACACGTCCAGCTCGGTCTGAAGCACATCGGCGGGAACGGCTTCATACAGGAAGTCCAGGCCGTACATACCGCTGAGGGAGACGAACTCGAAGTCGTGGTTGTGGTACAGAAGCGTCATGCCCGCTTCCTTGAGCAGATTGCCGAACTTGTAAATGACCTTCAGCGCATGGGCAAAGCCGGGCGCGCCGGGGCGGGTCTGGTCGTCCAGATAGGGCACGGCGATGTACTCGCAGCCAATCGCCTTGTGGAAGGCGATCACGCCGAACATGTCGGCCTCGATCTGCACAAAGGGCACATGGCTGGAGATGGCCTTGAGCTCATGCTTATCCAGCAGCTCCTTGACCTTTTCGGCGGTATTGCCGTAGAAGCCGGCAAACTCCACGCCGTCGTAACCCATGGCCTTGAGGGAACCCAGCACCGCGTCAAGATCCTTTTCGGCTTCCTGACGAGCGGAATAAATCTGATATGCAACAGGGCGCTTTTCCATATGGGGAGACACCTCCTTGTTAATCTACCTGTATTATAGCGGAAGGGGGCTTTTCTGTCGCGCCAGTTTGTGATATGATTATGCCAAAACCTGCTATCTATCTTTAGCCTCAGGAGGTGCCCTGATGCAGCAGTATTACGAGCTTGTACGCGATGAAAACCCGCGCACCGTGGCATGGTATGCAGATAATAACCATTTCCTCACGCATTTTCACTCCACCATTGAGCTGGCGTACGTCGAAAGCGGCGTGATCTGTGCCATTCAGGACGGCGTGAGTCATCAGGTGCCCGCCGGGCATCTGATTGTCAATTCCAGCTACATGGTGCATGGATACTCCAGCCCGGAGCCTTCACGCATCATCGTCTGCACCATTCCCCTGTCTACGCTTCCCAAGCTTCGCGGCGTTCTCAGCCAGCACAGCTTTGAGAAAAGCATCGTGGACGCGCACGGCATGAAGGAATGCAGACGCCTTCTGCGCATGATGGCCGATGCATCCAACCGCAATAACTTTAGCTTTGTCAACAGCCTCGGCGAGGCGCTCATCGCCTTCCTCATCGACAAAATCGGCCTGCGTGAAAATCCCTCCGACGCCGAAAACGACCTGATCAAGCGAATTCTGAGGTATCTGCAGGAGCATGCCTCGGAGCCGGTTACGGTGGCGCAGGCGGCGTCGTACTTCGGCTACAGCACCGGACGTTTTTCGCACATCTTCAACGAGCGGATCGGCTGCTCGTTTACACGGTATGTCAACTCTCTGCGCGTGGATATGGCACGGCAGATGCTTGCGCAGGGCGGCATGACGCTTCTGGAAACCGCCACTGCCTGCGGCTTCAGCTCCATCCGCACCTTTCACCGGGTGTACAAGGATTTTACCGGCGAAACGCCGCGCTCCATGCAGACCCATTGATTGTATTTCCTTTTCCGACATGATATAATGACGACACAGCAAACCATCCAAAATGAGGTGAAAACATGCCCGGCGTAACCTACAAGTGCCCCAGCTGCGGCGGATATCTTGCGTTTGATCCTGAAACGCAGCGCTGGAAATGTCCCTTCTGCGATTCTGAATTTGATGAGAGCGGTCTGAATGAAAAGGACGAGGCTTCCGCGCAGGCTGCATCCTATCCCGGCGAAGGCGGCCAGCTGGTCTACCGCTGCCCCAGCTGCGGCAGTGAAATCATGACCGATGAAACCACCGTATCCACCCACTGCTATTACTGCCACAGCCCCGTGGTGCTCGAAGGCAAGCTCACCGACGAATGGCTGCCTGACACGGTTCTGCCCTTTACCATTGACAAGGAGCAGGCTGTGGATACCTTCATGAACTGGGTCAAGGGCAAGCGCTATGTGCCCAACGCCTTCTTCTCCAGAGCCCAGGTGGAAAAGATGAGCGGCGTGTACTATCCGCACTTCGTCACCGAGTGCGAGGTAGAGGGCGCAGTGGAAGGCGAAGGCCGTCAGATCAGCGTCATGGAAACCAGCAATGAAGTCATCACCAGCACCCGCCATTACCGCGTGCGCCGCGAGGGCGTCATGACCTTCCGCGACATCCTGCGCCCGGCGCTCAAAAAGACCAACCGCAAGCTGTCCGACGGCATCCATCCCTTCCCGCTGGAAAAGGAAAAGCCCTTCTCCGGCAGCTATCTCACCGGCTTCCTGGCCGAGCGCCGCGATATCGACGAGAGTGAAATTCTGCCCGATATCCAGAATGAGGTTGCCGGATACGTGGAGCCCTTGCTGGATGATACGCTCCATTACGACAGCTGCAGCGTAACGCCCTCCTCCCGCGTGACCAGGACCCAAAGCCGCTATGTGCTTTTGCCCACGTGGGTACTCACCTATCCCAACAAGAAAAACCCCGAAGATCCCTACTACTACGCCATGAACGGCTGCACGGGCGAGGTGTGCGGCAAGCTGCCGGTGGATAAGAGCAAGCTGCGCCGTACCGGCCTGATTGTATTTGCCGCGGTGCTGGTCATCGGCTGCATTCTGAGCTACTTCATGTTCTGAGGAAGGAGGCGCAACGATGAAAAAGATTTTTTCCGCATTTCTGGTTCTGATGATGCTTCTGTGCCTCCTGTCCGGCGCGCTGGCCGTTGGCCCTGCCGTGGTTGACGAGGCCGATCTGTTCACGCCGTCCGAAGAGGAAGCGCTCACTCTGCTGATTGAGCAGTTCCGCGACAAGCATCAGATGGACTTCGGCATTGTGACCACCTATGCTTCGCACGGCGACGATTCCCAGCAGGAGGTTGCCGACGATCTGTATGAACAGGGCGGCTACGGCATCGGTGAATACGCCAACGGTATTCTCTACTACATCGACATGTACGAGCGCATCCCCTACCTGTGCACCACGGGTGAAATGATCGACTACATGACCGACGAGCGCATTGCGGCGGCGCATGAAGCCGTGTACAGCTATCTGGCCAGCGGCGAGTACGGCGACGCTGCTGAAGCGATGATCGCCGAGGTGGACGCGTATATGCGCCGCGGCATTCCCGAGGGGCAGTACCGCTACGATGTGATCACCGGCGAGCGGCTGACTTCCTACCACAAGTCTCTCACTCCGGGCGAGATCGCCATGTGCGTCATCGTGGCAGCCGCTGCAGCGCTGATCTACATGGGTTCGATCAATCACGGCTACAGCCTCAAGGGCCGCACCTATGATTATCAGTTCCGTGCCAACAGCACCGTGAAGCTGACCGACACGACCGACCTGTACATGCGCACCACCACCATGCGCAGGCCCAAGGCTCCCCCGCCCTCCGCCAGCGGCAGCTCCGGACATTCCGGCGGCAGCGGCGTGCACCGCAGCTCCAGCGGCAGAATGCACGGCGGCGGCGCAGGCAGGAAGTTCTGATGGACATCTCCAGATGCCGCTGGGCCAAGGGCGAACTCATGATCCGCTACCACGACGAGGAGTGGGGCCGGCCTGCAGAGGACGATCAGAAGCTGTATGAGATGCTTCTTCTGGAGGCGTTTCAGGCGGGACTTTCGTGGCAGGTGGTTCTGAGCAAGCGCGAGAACTTCCGCCGTGCGTTTGACGGATTCGACGCGCACAAAATCGCCGCCTATGATGAAAGCAAAATCGCGCAGCTGCTTTCCGACCCCGGCCTCATTCGGTGCCGCAGGAAGATCGAAGGCGCGGTTGTCAACGCGCGGATCTTTCTGGAAATTCAGCGGGAATTCGGCTCCTTCCGCGACTATCTGTACTCCTTCACCGGCGGTGAAATCATCACAAATGAATCAGGCGAGGTGATCACCACCTCGCCCGTAAGCGACGCCCTGTCGCGCGACCTGCGCAAACGGGGCATGAAGTATATGGGCTCTGTGACGGTTTACAGCTACCTGCAAGCCGTGGGCGTGGTCAACGACCATGAGCCGCAATGCTTCAGAAAAGCCCTTCGGTGAGCACGTCGATGGCCTCGCTGTACACGCAGTGCAGCGTAACGCCGTCCACCGCAATCACATCCGCAAACAAATCCAGCCTCCAGGCCTCGACCGTACGGACGAGGCCTGTTTCCGTTTCCAGACGGATGGACCAGCGCGGTTCGTCCTGCGCAGACCACTCCGGAGAAACATCCGAGGAAACCGCGAGCGCGTCCAGACGGGAAACCAGCTCGTCATAGAGCTCAACAGTGCTTTCGCGTCCGTTGAGCGTAACCGCTATATCATAAACCACGTTGCCGTTTGCGTCCATTTCCAGCTCGTTGTTGGGCAGTACGCGCTCGGTGCGGGTGATCTGCATGTCTGCCTCACCGGCCTGTGTGCGAATCTGAATCCGTTTCAGCGCCAGATCGCCCACGTCCGCCGGACGAGTGGTGAGAAGATCCGCACGTCTGACATTGAGGAAGCTCTCTGTGAGGAAACGGCTGACCAGATAGCATTTGCCCTCGTATTCGCAGGTATAGAAGTAGTCGCCCTCAGCACGGCCGATGGTAAAGCGCAGCGACTGACCATCCACCAGCCGCGTTTCCAGACCGCCGGAGGCGTCCACCTCGCTCATCACACCGGAGCTTTGTCTGAGTTCCAGCACGCACAGCGGCTCATCAAAACCATATGCAGCGCGGTTCTCATCCGTCACAGTTCCTTCCGGCAGACCCAGCCGGAAGTTGTCCACAGCGGTCAGCAGGCGCGACGCCGCATCTGCGCTGAGCGGATAGGAAAACGGCTCCTCCAGCCTGCCGAAGGCTCCATCGGTGAAGGTGAGCCTGCAGCGGTCATTCGCGTTTTCCACAACCAGCTCGTCCAGAAGTCCGGCGTAGATTTTCGGCTGCTCCACCGGCAAAAGCTGCCGCCGTGTCAGCGTGAGCGCGTCAACCACGCCCGCATCGCACATGTAAATGGCCGGGCTTCCGCTCCAGCGGCAGTAGGCGTAGGTCGTATTGGGAACATCCGCGCCGATTGCAAGGGTGTATTCCGTTCCATCGGCATAGCGGATGAGCGCCGAGGCGCGCGGCTGAATCAGCCCCATGTCGCCCAGATGCTCCTCCACCTCCGACGCATCCTCCGTCACCACTCCCTGTCCCACGATCTTCGTGGCAACCGAGAGCAGTTCGCCGGCAATGGCGTCGTTGATGTCGAGCAGTTCGCCGCCGCTTTCCAGCATCAGCACGCCGCCGTGCATGCGCAGCGTGTAGCTTTCGCCGTTTTCCGGCGTGACGGTCAGGCTTTCAAGGCTCTCCGCCTCTGTGGTGTGAAAGATGCGCTGTGTCTGCACATCCACAGTGATGCGCATCTTCGGCGAGGGAAAGGCCGTCTGAATTTTAGGCAGGATCAGCACAAAGGCGGCCGCCAGCAGCAGGCAGAGCGCAAGGATTATCCAGACAGCCCTGTTTCTGCTTCGTTTGACCGTTTTTTTCGGGGGATGCTGCATAGTTCCTCCTTACCGACTTCGTCTGGGCAGAAGCACGATGAGTCCAGCCATGATGACAAGCAGAGGCAGCGCTACAGTGAGCGCAATGCCGATGGTCTTGCTGCCTACCGTAAGCCCCGGACGCACTGCCGCCGATGCCGTGATGCCGAGGCTGACGGTTTTGTCCGGCAGCATCTCGCCAATGAGCATCAGCAGGAATTCCTCCACATAGGAGCGCTGGTAGATGTATTCGGTGGTGAAGGTCGAGCTGCAGCCCATGGCAAACAGGCGGCTGATGTTGCCGTTCATGTGCATGCGGTGCGCAAACACCGCCACGCTCAGCTCTCCCTCGCGGTCGCCCGGCTGCTGCTCAATGGAATCCGTCCCGTCCGTGAGATCGCGCACGTAGGCGTTGGGGCCGGTTTTGAGCACCGTGCCGACAGTGAGCGTTCCATCCGGCTCACCCGGAGTCTCAAAGGCGCTGGAAGCCGGCATGAGCAGGATGTCCGTGCCGGTCTGCAAAAGGGGCTGCGTCATGTCCAGCGCCTCCATATAGGGCGTGAGCATGAGCTGTTCCTCATAATAGCTGCCGGTGTCCTCCGCGCCTGCCACCACCACGCCGGCAAGCGGGACCACGCCGTAGCTGCGCAAAAGGCTCATGTAATTGGGCATGGTTTCAATGGGATCGATGTAGTCGCGCAGAACCAGAAGGCTTTTGCCCTCCTGCGCAAAGGCGCTGATCTTTTCCAGTTCCTCCGTGCTCAGATCCTTCTGCGGCGCGGCGATAAGCAGCAGGTCAATTTCATCCAGCCCATCGCCCGCGAGCATATTCACCATCCGGCTGTCGCAGTTGCTGCTCTTAAAGAAGTCCAGAAGCAACGCAAGGGAGGTTTCGTCCAGCTCGCCGTGGCCCGAGAGGACGCCCACCGTGGGAATGGCGTCCTGCGCTACATACACAATGGCTTCGGTGAGCGATTTTTCATACGCCAGGCCGGCCAGCTCAAACTCGCCGGTGTCGATGTTGTAGCTCTGGGTTATGAAGTCCTCGGCATAGCTGAGGAGCTTGTACCGCCCGGTATCCGGACAGTTGACGATGACCGTATCAGCCTCCAGCGCATGCTCAAAGTCCGGCTCAAAGCGCGTGAGGATGCCGGGGTTGCGGTTGATGTCGGTGACGAGCACCTCCACGCGATCGCTCAGCGCTTCATAGCGCTCCAGAAGCGCCAGCAATTGCGAATCCACCGCGCCGTTCTGGTACAGCAGGTACAGTTCCACCTCGCGCGTGAGGCTGTCCATGGCCGCGCGCGTCTCCTCGCCGGTGGTGGCGTAACGGTTGAAGCTCAGATCCTTTTTCCAGCCGTATTCGTCCTCAAGCGTCCTGACGCCCACATTGAGAAGCACGCAGATGAGCACAAACATGGCCATCAAAAGCGCGCCAAGCTTGCCATGACGCCATCTGGGTTCGCGGAAACGGCTGATCCATCCGGAAAGCTGCTTTTTCATGCCGCGCCTCCTTCCGAGAAGCGCCGCGCATCCAGCACGCGCGCAGCCGCCACGAGGCAGCAGGCGATGAAGCTCACAAAAAACAGCACGCCGGAATAGCTCAACTGACCCAGCCGGAAGGGCTCATAGCGGTCGTAGAGGCTCAGGAACTTGAGCCCTTCGCTCAGCCAGCCCGCAGGCAGATTGTCCGCCAGCAAATCAGCCATCCACAGCAGGAAGTTCGCGCCAAAGGCGGTTACCGCGCCGGTCATCTGGTTTTTGGCAAAGCAGCTGACAAACAGATCCAGCGCCAAAAACGCGAGGCTTTGCAGCGTGAATCCCAGATAGCCCACAAACCACTCACCGGGATAGACACGGCCGCAGAGCGCGATGATGAGCGTGTAGACATTGGTAAGCAGAATGGTCAGCATCATCACAGATGCAGCGGCCAGATATTTGCCCAATATCATGCCGCCCAGCGAAACAGGGCTGGTGAGCAGCAGCTGATCGGTGCGCTTCTGGCGTTCCTCGCAGATCAGCCGCATGGTCAGAAGCGGACACAGAAGCATGATAAGCATTGTCATCGACGACAGAAACGTGAGCAGATCGCCGGAAAGGTTCTGCAGGTTGTACAAATAGAACAACAGTCCCGAAAGGGTCAGAAACACCCCCATGAACACATAGCCCACAGGCGTGCGGAAATACGCGAGCAGATCGCGCTTGAACACGATGAACATGGCTTGCTCCTTCCGTTACTGGGAAATGGTGTTGAGGAATACCTGCTCCAGCGTGTCCTCCACGCGGGAGAGATGCAGGATGGGAATGCTCAGTCCGCTCAAAAGTCCGAACAGACGGCGCTCCGGCTCGTTTTCCCGGAAAAAGGTGATCAGCGCCGTGGTTTGATCGGCATGCGCTGTAGGCTGCACGGTGACGCGGCGCACGTTTTCCATCTGCCTGAAGCGGGAGAGGATGCTGCTTTCTGCCGCGGCCACGGTGATGAGGATCGTCTTTTCCTCACGGCTTCCCACGTCGGCCATCTGCGCATCCAGTTTCACCTGACCCGCGTCGAGAATGGCCACATGAGTGCAAAGTTGCTGCACCTCGCTCAGAATATGAGAGGAAAATACAATCGTGCGGCCCTTGCCAAGCGTACGGATGAGCGCGCGGATTTCCGTGATCTGCTTGGGATCAAGGCCCACGGTGGGCTCGTCGAGCACCAGCACATCAGGGCTTGCGCACAAAGCCTGCGCCATTCCCGCACGCTGACGGTAGCCCTTGCTCAGATGCGAAAGCAGACGGCTGCGCATCTGCGTAAGGCCGGTCAGCTCCATCACCTCATCCACATGAGCCGGGATGGCTCGTCTCCGAACGCCCTTGAGCTCGGAGGCAAACATCAGGTACTCTCGCACCGTCATTTCATCATACAGCGGCGGATGCTCGGGCAGATAGCCAAGACAACGCTTGGCCTCGGCGGGCTCCAAAAGCGGATCATGCCCGTCCACCAGCACCCGTCCTGAGGTGGGCGCGAGATAACCGGTGAGAAGATTGAGCAGCGTCGTCTTGCCTGCGCCGTTCTGGCCAAGCAGCCCCAGCACGCTCCCCTTTTCCACCTTCAGTGTCACATTGCTCAGCGCCTGCACGCTTCCGTAGCGGCGCGATACGTTCTGGATTTCAATCACGTTCGGATGAACTCCTTTGTTTCATCTGCATGGTCGCAAAAAACCACAGTTTATTGTACCATAATCACGCAGCCTGTGAGTGAACATCTTGTAAATTTCTGCTCAAAAAACCTGTTGACACCCTTACAGGGGTGTGTTATAATCAACTCTGTAAGCAGAAGCTGCCCGCTTCTCACCGCGCGAACATCTTGCGCAGGTCATGGCACATAAGTCCATGGGGTGTGTACGGCGGGTTAGTGTGCCCGGCGTTTTTTTGTGTGAAAAACGCCCCGAACCATTTGGAGGTGTATGGATATCAACGAGCCGATGATCAACGAGGAGATCCGCGACAAAGAGGTACGCGTGATCAGTGCCGACGGTACGCAGCTTGGCGTAATGGCCACCCGCGCAGCAATCGAGCTGGCCGAACAGCAGGGTCTGGATCTGGTAAAGATCGTTCCCACCGCTCAGCCCCCGGTTTGCAAGCTGATGGACTATGACAAGCACCGCTACGAGCAGTCCAAGCGCGAGCGTGAGCTTCGCAAGAACCAGCGCATCGTCACCCTCAAGGAAGTGCAGCTCTCCGCCACCATCGAGGAAAACGACGTTCAGACCAAGTTCAAAAACGCCGTGAAGTTCCTGGAGGATGGCGACAAGGTGAAGGTGAGCATCCGCTTCAGGGGCCGCCAGATCGCCCACTCTGACATCGGTCTGAAGATCATGCAGGACTTCGCCGCCCGCATTGCGGATTATGGCACGGTCGAGCGCCGTCCTCTTCTGGAGGGCCGCCACATGATCATGATCCTCGCGCCCAAGGCTGAAAAGAAGAGCTTCGCCGAGAAGAGCCAGCAGCGCAAGGAAAAGCACGCCGCCCAGCAGGCGGAACAGGCGGAAGAGGCCGTCAAGCGCGAGCCCAAGCCGCAGCCCAAGAAGAAGGTCAAGCGCGAAAGCGAAAACATGATTTGACCTGACAAACACAGCCATCCCGCGCCCCATCTTTGGGCGGTTATGGATAGCACACGGAAGGAGGACAACCCCTATGCCTAAGCAGAAATCCCATCGTGGCGCAGCCAAGCGTTTTTCCTTCACCAAGAACGGCAAAGTTACGCACAAGCAGATGAACGCCAACCATCAGGTCCATCTGAAGACCACCAAGCGCACCCGTCACCTGCGTGCTGACGGTATTGTGGATAACGCGGCCGAGGCTCGCACCATCCGCAAGCTGCTGCCCTACAAATAAGCTTTGCTAGTATTCGAGGAGGATAAAAAAAATGGCACGTATTAAAGCGGCTGTCAATGCCCACAAGAAGCGTCGTAAGATCTTTAAGCTTGCCAAGGGCTATTTCGGCGCCAAGTCCAAGCAGTACCGCGCTGCCAGCGAACAGGTTCGCCGCAGCCTTCGTTACGCCTACACCGGCCGCAAGCTGCGTAAGCGTGATTTCCGTCGTCTGTGGATCACCCGTATCAACGCGGCTGCCCGCATGAACGGCATGAGCTACTCTGTGCTGATGAACGGCCTGAAGAAGCACAACATCACCATCAACCGCAAGATGCTGGCTGATATCGCTGTGAACGATCCCGCCGCTTTCACCAAGCTGGTTGAGAGCGTGAAGGACTAATTTCATCACGCATATGCCCCCTCGTATGACGAGGGGGTTTTCCTGTATGACTGATGAGGAGGTGACGCCATGCCGTCCATTACCACAAGGGGCATCGTGCTCCGCTACGCCAACTACCGCGACCATGACCGCATGCTCACCATTCTCAGCCCCAATTACGGACGCATGGACGCCCTGAGCCGTGGCTGCCGCAGGCCCAAAAGCGCGCTTATGCCCGCGAGCGAACTGTTCGTGACCGGCGAATTTGTGTTTTTTCTGCAAAACGATCACGCGACGCTCACCTCCTGCCAGCTGGACGATACCTTCTATCCGCTCCGGATGGACCCCTACCGCCTGACCTGTGCCAGCTACATGGCCGCTTTGTGCGCCGCCGCCGCGCAGCCGGGCGAGGACGCCTCGGCGCTGTATGCGCTTTTGCTCAAAGGTCTGTATTATCTGGCATATGATCCCGACGCTGACGCGCTGGAAACGACCACCGCATTTCTGCTTCTGTTTGCCGACGTCACGGGCTATCGTCCGAGGCTGAGCCGCTGTGCGCACTGCCGCACGCCGCTGGATCTGACAAATGGCGCGCCCTTCGACGTGGCGGCAGGCGGACTGTGCTGTCCCAGCTGCGCCTCCCGAAGCACCTTCTGCATGACGCTGGACGCCGTCAAATGGATGAGCGAAACCATCCGCAACGGCCTGACGCCGCAAAAAAACACCGGCGCAGGCACGCTGTTTGACGTGCTGCGCCGGTATGTGGAAAGTCGTCTGGAAACGCCCATCAAGGTGAGCAGGCTCTTACCATGAACGGGTCTGCAGGGTGCCGTCGTAGTACGGCGCGCGGCAGAGGCGGGTTTTGTAGGCATTGGTCATGGTGTACTGATACGCATATTCAACATCGCCGTTGGCCTGTCTGATGCGCTTGCGGCCCACATGATAGTTTGCCGAGTCGGTGAGCTTGGGCAGGCATTCCTCCAGGATCACGCGCATGGCCTCCTGCTGCTCAGGCGTGAGGTAGGCGTATCCGTTGGGACGCATGAGGAAAGCGGTTTCCGGGCTGTCGGAATGCAGATAGCGCACCGCAACGCCTTTTTTGTCCACCATGAGCTGTTCCACGGAATGATGTTTGGCCGCTCTCAGCATGGGAATCATGTCCTCAAAAAGCTGGGAGGCATAGAGCTTTTTGACGCGGATCTGGAGCTTTTTCTCGCGCACATGCTCCTGATAAAAGTAAATAACCACAATGCCGGCCAGAAAAGCTGCCAGCACAATCGGCAGAACGGTCTGCAAAAGCCGCCACTCCAATCCTTCAGATGATGCCTCATTATAGCACAGGGCTGTCTCATCCCCATAAAAGAAACAAAACAAAACATGATCTTTTTTATGTCGAATGTATAACGTCATTCGGCTTTTTTTGATTGCTTTTCGTGCTTCTGTTGTATTATACTCACAATAGCGAAAAAACTGAAAATGGGAGGTATCCGCATGATTACCCTTTCCCGTAACGAATTGCGCGACCGCGTCTATGCCTGCTGGATCGGCAAAAACATCGGCGGCACCATGGGTACGCCTTACGAAGGAACCCGCGAACTGCTGGACATTCAGGGCTTTGCCTCCGAAGCCGGCGAACCGCTGCCCAACGACGATCTGGACCTGCAGCTGGCGTGGCTGCGGGCGGTAAATGATCTGGGTCCGGAAAACGTCAACAGCAAAACCCTCGGCGAATACTGGCTGAGCTTCGTCAATCCCAACTGGAACGAATACGGCGTGGGCAAGTCCAACCTGCGTCAGGGCATTCCCTCGCCCATGAGCGGCGAATACAACAACGAGCTGTGGCGCAACTCCAACGGCGCATGGATCCGCACCGAGGTATGGGCCTGTCTGTATCCGGCGATGCCTGAAAAGGCGGTTAAAATGGCCTTTGAGGATGCAAGCGTCGACCACGGCTTCGGCGAGGGCACGTATGCGGCCATTTTTGTCGCTGCCATGCAGAGTGCGGCCTTTGCGGTGCATGACGTGCGCACGCTTCTGGACATCGGCTTGTCCAAACTGCCGGACACCTGCCGTGTAGCCCGCAGCGTGCGTCTGGTGATCGATTGCTACGAAAACGGCGTCTCATGGAAGGAATGCCGCGAAAAGCTGGTGGAGGACAGCGCTGATCTGGGCTGGTTCCAGGCGCCTGCCAACGTTGCCTACGTGGTGCTGGGTCTGCTCTACGGTGAGGGCGACTTCAAGCAGTCGATGATCTACGCTATCAACTGCGGCGATGATACCGACTGCACCGGCGCGACCCTCGGCGCGCTGATGGGCATCATGGGCGGCATGGCATGCATTCCGTCCGACTGGCAGGCCTACATCGGCGACGGCATCAAGAGCATCTGCCTGACCAACGGTCACGGGCGCTATCCGCTGACGTGTGCAGAACTGACGGACTGCATCTTCAACCTGCTGCCCGTAACCCTGCGCAAGCCTCATCAGCAGCTGCTCAGCGGCTCTGAAAGCGGCGTGTGTCTGGGCGATGAAACCCTCATCCCCGAACAGGATCTCTCCGCCTTCCGCGGAAACACCTTTGCCCTCAGCCTCAGCCAGCGCAAGCCCTATTCCTACACCACGGAGAGCATTTTTGGCGAGGTGCTGGTTTCCTTCGATGAAAAGCCGGTCGTTCAGCCCGGCAGCACGCTCAGCGGAACCGTGCGGCTGATTCCCAGCGCCTTCCTGCCCGAGCAGAAGCATTTCCGCCTGTGCTACCTCTGTCCCGAGGGCTGGACGGTGGAAGGCCCGCGCAATCTCTACAGCCCGCCGCCGATGTATCTGGAACGTGAAGGCGGACACTGCGCCGTGCCGTTCACCATCCATGCAGGCGACGCGGTGCTGTCCGACAACAGCATCATCCTGCAGATGACCTGCCCCGGCCGGCCAACGCAGATTCTGGTTCCCATTCAGGTTTACGGCTGATTTTCAAAAAGTCCGGCGTCTTGCCGGACTTTTCTCATTTACAGATACGCCTTCATCTTTTCCACATTGCTCTCCTGCGTGTCCAGAAGCCGCTGGCCGAGCTTTCGGGCCTGCTCGTCGTCTCCTTCGTAGTCACGCAGGTGGCGGATGGTCTTCACAATGCCCATGGTGGTTCCCTGAATCATCATCTCGGCAATGCGGCTGCGGGAATCATCCATGGCCATCTGGCCCATGCTCATCATGTCGGCGGACAGTTTGGCCATCATGCCTGCGCCTGCGGGCTCCTCGCCGCCTTTGCGGATCATCATGTCGGCCTGACCGCGGATGTGCTCGTACTCCTTGCGCTCGCGCATGAGTTCGTCAAGCATCTTCTCTTCCGCGTGCTTTTCCACCGCGTCAATGCCTTCACAGCCCATGTCCGCCGTCTTGTAGATGTACTGCAGGAGTTCCATTTCCGGTAATGCGCTCATGTTCTCACCTCGGGAACAGTATGTCCCGAAATGAAAAAATCAGAGCGGAAAAATCCGCTCTGACATTTTTTACTTGTCTTCCACCCAGTCGCGGCTGCGTTCCACAGCACGCTTCCAGCCGTGAAGCGCACGGCCACGGTTGACTTCGTCCATCTTGGGCGTGAAGGTGAGGTCGGGCTTGACCATGGAGGCCGCCTGTTCCTTGCTCTCATACAGACCCACGCCGATGCCGGCCAGCAGAGCCGCGCCCAGCGCCGTGGTTTCCAGCACCACCGGACGCACCACCGGCACATCCAGAATGTCGGACTGGAACTGCATCATGAAGCTGTTGGCGCTCGCGCCGCCGTCCACGTTGAGCTGCTTGGGCATCCTGCCGCCGCGGTCGGCGACCATGGCCTTGAACAGATCCGCGCTCTGGTAGCAGATGGCTTCCAAAGCGGCGCGCACGATGTGAGCGCGGTTGGTGCCGCGCGTCATACCCACGATGGTGCCGCGGCTGTACATATCCCAGTAAGGCGCGCCGAGGCCTGTGAAGGCCGGAACGAGGTACACGCCGGCCGTGTCGGGAACGCTCTCGGCGATCTGCTCGCTCTCGGCGGAGGTTCTGATCATGTGCATTTCATCACGCAGCCACTGCACGGTTGCGCCGCCCATGAACACGCTGCCTTCCAGTGCATAGGTGGGCTCACCGTTGAGCCTCCACGCCATGGTGGTGACCAGGCCGTTGTGGCTTTCCACAGGCAGATTGCCGGTGTTCATCAGCATGAAGCAGCCGGTGCCGTAGGTGTTTTTGACCATGCCCGGCTCGAAGCATGCCTGACCGAACAGCGACGCATGCTGGTCGCCCGCCATCGCCGCCACAGGAATGGGACGGCCAAGGATCTCGGGACGCAGGTTGCCGATCACATGCGCAGTGTCGACCACCTCGGGCAGCACTTCGCGCGGAATATTGAGCATCTCCAGCAGCTCGTCATCCCACTTCTGCTCGTGGAGGTTGAACAACATCGTGCGGCCTGCGTTGGTAGCATCGGTTACATGCGGACGGCCTTCCACCAGATTCCATGCAAGGAAGGTATCCACCGTGCCAAAGCACAGTTCGCCCTTTTTGGCGCGCTCATGCAGATTCAGCGTATCCAGCAGATAGGCCAGCTTCGTGCCGCTGAAATAAGCGTCGGGCACCAGACCGGTCTTTTTGCGGATCATATCGCTGCAGCCGTTTGCAATCAGCTTTTCGACATAGGGCGCGGTACGGCGGCACTGCCAGACGATGGCGTTGTGCACGCAGCGGCCGGTATCCTTTTCCCACAGGAGGGTCGTCTCGCGCTGGTTGGTGATGCCGATGGCGGCGATATCGCGCACGTCCACCTTGCTCATTTCAACCGCCTTGCGCAGGGACTCCACCTGGGTGTTGAGGATGTCATCGGGGTCATGTTCCACCCAGCCGGGCTGCGGATAGTGCTGCTTGAACTCAATGGCGTGCGACGCCATGGTGCGGCCGTTTTCGTCAAAAACGATCGCGCGGCTGGACGTAGTGCCCTGATCCAATGCAATCAGATACTTCATGCCTGTTCCTCCTTCGTATCGCTGAAAAGTATTTCTTTTCGCCGCGCCATCTCTTCAACGCGGTCGATATAGACGGAGACATTGGTCACATTGGGCGCGCGCTCGATGCGCAGCTCCCTGTCCGGGAAGACGCGCTTGCTGATCGCGCCTGCGCCCATGGCCAGAATGGAGGTGGTTTCCTCCATGATATCGATGTTGTAAAGGCAGGCCTTGCCGGGACGTGCATAGCCCACGTTCTGCTGCTGACCGGCCATGTACTTCTGGCGGTAAAGATAATACGGCTCCAGCCCCAGCGCATCAGCAGTCTCCTGCCCCATGCGCACCATTTCTGCAGCGACCCGCGCATCCGGCAAAGGCGTCTTTTCGAGATTGAGACGGCTGGAGCGCTTGATCGCCAGCGTGTGCACAGTGAGGCTGTCGGGCCTGAGCTCGCGGATGACGTCCATGGTATGACGGAAATGCGCTTCCGTTTCGCCCGGCAGACCGGCGATAACGTCCATGTTGATGTCGTCAAAACCCATCTCACGCGCCAGATGGAAGGCTTCAACCGCCTGCTGTGCGGTGTGATCGCGCCCGATAACGCGCAGGGTTTCGTCGTTCATGGTCTGGGGATTGATACTGATGCGTCCCACGCCCAGCTTTTTGAGCGTTTCCAGCTTGCCGCGCGTGATGGTATCAGGCCGTCCAGCCTCCACGGTATACTCCCGCGCACCCGGGAACAGGCGCATGGTTTCCTGCATGAGCGCTTCAAACTGCTCTTCATTGAGCGCGGACGGCGTACCTCCGCCCACATACAGCGCGCGGAGCCTGAGGCCGGACTTTTCAAACAGCTTTGCGCCCTCGCGCATCTCCCACAGAAGCGCATCCAGATACGGCGGAATCATCTTTCCCTTGCCCACCGCCTCGCCCGGGAAGGAGCAGTAGGCGCAGCGCGTGCGGCAGAAAGGAATGGAAATGTACACATCCGCCTCATTGACGCTTGGCTCGGGCAATTTCTGCTGCTCAATGACGATGCGTCTGAGCAGTTCGGACTTCTCATGGCTTACGTCGTAGGTGCTTTCGATATGCTCCTGCGCCTCTTCCAGCGTCATGCCTTTTTCGACTGCGCTGTACATCAGTCTCGTCGGACGGATGCCTGTGAGCGATCCCCACGGCGGACGGTGCCCGGTCAGGCGTTTGAGCAGCTGGTAAAGCGTCAGCTTGCACAGGCGCTTCATCACGCGCTTGCGCTCCACCGCATAATGCTCCATGTCGCCGCCTTCTTCGGGCAGCACAGCCTCCTGCACCTCGGTCTCGCCGCGGAACAGGAAGGTGCACAGCGCCTTTCCGTCCTTTTCCTCATAGAGCTGGCGAAGCGCCTCGGCTCCGTCATTCTCCTCGGGATTGACCGTTACATTCTCCACAGAAAAGAACAGCTTGAGCACATCGCAGAAATCATTGGCAAAGCCTTCAAGCGCTGCATACAGCGCCACATTGATCGTTTCCATCAGGCTTCCTCCGATTCATCGCGTCCGGCAAAGCCGGGAATATCATGACCGGGATAGGTAATCATTCTGGGCGTGAGAGAAAACAGCATCCGAAGCGACTGCCTGAGCTGGCTGAAGCTGCCGTCCGGGAAATCCGTGCGCCCGTAGCCGTTGGCAAACAGCGTATCGCCGGTGAAAATACAGGGTTCTTCGCGCATGAGATAGCATACGCTTCCTGCGCTGTGACCCGGCGTATGCAAAACCTCAACCTCCATGCCGCCAAGCCTGAGCGTTTCGCCGCCCTCCAGCCATACGGAAGGCTTCGTTTCGATGGTCATCGGCATACCGAACAACCCTGACACATTGCCCATGGGATCGGTCAGCTTGGAGGCGTCGTCCCTGTGCACATACAGCGGAATGCCAAACCGGCGGCACAGCGTATCAGCCGCGCCGATGTGGTCAAAATGCGCATGCGTCAATAGCACAGCAACCGGCTTGCGCCCGCCAATGCGGCTGATGATGCGCTCCGCCTCCGCGCCCGGATCGACGAGGAAGAGTTCGTGCGTCTCGGCATTCTCCACCAGATAGCAGTTCGCCGCAACCTCGCCCACGGTGAGGCTTTCAATGTTGATCTGAGGCATGGTTTTCTCCCTTAAAACAGCTTGTGGGAATCCAGAAGCATGGTCACAGGGCCGTCGTTGATGAGGCTCACCTTCATGTCAGCGCCGAACTTACCGGTTTCCACATGAATGCCCATCTCGCGCCAGTGCTGAACCAGACGCTCATACATCGGATTGGCCACGTCGGGACGCGCAGCCTGAATAAAGCTGGGACGGCGGCTGGAACGCGCGTCGCCCAGGAGCGTGAACTGGCTCACAGCCAGAATCTCGCCGCCCACATCCTGAATGGACAAATTCATCTTCTCGTTTTCATCCTCGAAGATGCGCATATTGGGCACCTTGGTGGCGATGTATTTGAAATCGGCCTCCGTATCGCCGTTCTCCACGCCGATAAGCACCAGAAAGCCCTTGCCGATCTGTCCGATGACCTCGCCGTCGACGCGCACGCTTGCCTCGGACACGCGCTGAATCACTGCACGCATAAGCGGAAATCTCCTTCCAAAACCATCAGATGAGGAACCACAGCTGGCGGGCATCCTCACTGTCGGACGTATAATAGATATAGTTTTCCCAGATATAGTCGATGGTCGCATCGGTCAGGATGCCTCGATATTCCTCAATATCCCCGGCAATCACCAGCGCCTGAAGCTCGCCTTCGAGCAGATAGTCCTCAAACGCCTGTGCCTGATCGTTGCCCACATTATCCACGATGAATCCGATGATGTTAAAGTATCGGTACGCAGGATAAAGCCCGGTTTCCCAGTACCATTCCGGATAGATGCCGATGGAATACACAGAATCCTCGTAGCCTTCCAGCTCAGGGAGCAGTTCGCGCTGATAATCACGGCTTGACTGACGGGATTCCGATCCCACCCATTCCTCGGGATTGATACTCTGAACAACCGCATTGACCGACAGACACAATACCAGCACCGCCGCGCCCAATTGCACCCAGCGAACCGGCTTCCACACGCTTACGCGGCGCAGAATCGCGCTGGAGATGAGAAGAATCGTCAAAAGATTCGTGATGTCGCCCATCATCAGATGATGATAGAAGCCGCTGCTGGCCACGAAGGCAACCAGCAGATTGCCCAGAGCCATCAGAACCGCCGCAGTATACAATCCGCCGGTCTGGATTTCGTCGCCGTCGCGCTTGCCAAACTTCAGAAGCAGGCATACGATCACCGCCGCGATCATACCGCCCGCAGCCTTCAGCGCAGTCCTGCCATAGCTTCTCTCCAGCAGATACAGACGGGTCTCCATAAAGCCATAGCCCTTGCCCTTGGCCACATGCACGAAGTTGTTGAGGATGTAGTCCTCAAACATCGCGCCCACAGCGTCCACGCTGATCAGGTAGGCAAAGACCGGAATGGCCACCACCGCCATGCCTGCCACAAAGCGAAGCGCTTCCTTCCAGAAGCCCTTCTTTTCGCGGATGACCCACACGATGTAGCACAGAACCAGCATGGCAAGGCCCAGAATATCGCTGATTTTGATCAGCGCCACACTGGCCGTGGCCAGACCCATCACAAAGGAGCGCCACTTTTCACCCTTCTTCTGAGCGGTAAAGACATGCACCATCACGGTTACGCCCATCATCAGGAAGAACTGGTCGTACTCCTCGCAGAAGTTGCCGCCGTTCATTGACGACAGATAGGCCGCAACCCCCAGCGCCGCGCACAGTGCCCACGGTTTGCCGCCCGTGAGCCAGCGCGCGCAGAGCACAATCATCAGGCACATGCCAAGAAGCATGATTTCTTCCAGAATGAACACGCCCGTAGTGCCCTCGATGATCATCTGCGGCACGCCCATGAGCAGGAAAAACAGAGGACCTTTGTTCTCTGTCAAGTCCACATAGGGCACCTTGCCCTGCGCCATGCCGCGGCCGATGGTCATAAAGATGGCGTTATCCGGGCCGATATGCTGGTACAGCGGGCTGTTGTTCTGGAACAGAAACATGCCCATTGCCAGAAGCACGGCGGCGCACAGAACACACAGGGCTGCCTTGCCGATTTTTTTCATTTGGTTCTCTCCTTATGGCAGCTCAGTTGCTGCTGCGGTATACCTCAATGATATCGCTGCGCTTATGCAGCTGTGTAAAGACGCGATCCATCTGTTCGCGGCTCTTGACCTGAATGACCATGGTAATGATGCAGGTCTTTTTCTTTTCGTCGCGCTTGGCGGACACGGCCACAATCGGCACGTCCATGTTGCCGATGCACAGCGCCAGTTCGCCCAAAAGACTCACATGGTCGTAGGCGATGATGGTAATGGAAGCGTTGAACTCCGTCAGCTCGCTGCCGCCGGCCCAGCTGACTTCCACCATGCGCTCCTGCTCAGAGTTGGTGGCATTGACACAGTCCGCCTTATGCACCGTGACGCCGCGTCCGCGGGTGATGTAGCCCACGATTTCGTCGCCGGGCACGGGGTTGCAGCAGCGCGCAAAGCGCACAAGCATCCCGCTTTCGCCCTTGACATACACGCCGTGGGACGGCTTGCCAAGCTTCTTCTGAGCCTCCTCCTGGGAAACCTCCTTGACCTGCGGAACAGCAGGCGTTTCCATCTTGCGCTGTTCTTCCATCAGGCGGCTGATCACGTAGGCGCTGGCGATGCCGCCGTAGCCGATGGCGCCGTAGATGTCATCCAGTTCGCTGAAGGCGTAGCGCTTGAGGATTGGCTCGTAATATTCGGGTTTGGTGAGGCTGGGAAGCGTAACGCCGCGGCGCTTGGCCTCCTTTTCGAGCATGTCCTTGCCCTTGACCACATTTTCGCCGCGCAGCTCGCGCTTCATGAACTGACGGATCTTGGCCTTGGCCTGCTGGGTCTTGACGATACGCAGCCAGTCCGCGCCCGGACCCTTGGAGGACGGCGAGGTGATGATTTCCACGCGGTCGCCGGTTTGCAATTCCGTTTCCAGCGGCACGATGCGACCGTTGATCTTTGCACCTACGCAGTGATTGCCTACGCCGGAGTGAATCCGGTAAGCAAAGTCGATGGGCGTTGCGCCGCGCACCATGCTGACGATATCGCCCTTGGGCGTAAAGATGAGCACTTCTTCAGAGAAGAGGTCGGTTTTGAGCGAATCGATGAATTCCTGACTGTCGCGCGTATCGCCCTGCCAGTCGAGGATCTGACGCAGCCAGTAGAGTTTGTTGTCCAGATCGCCGCCCGCTGCTCCGCCTTCCTTGTAGCGCCAGTGCGCCGCAACGCCGAACTCGGCCACACGGTGCATATCCCACGTACGGATCTGGATTTCAAATGGGAAGGGCATTTTGCGGCCGCCGATCACGGTGGTGTGCAGGCTCTGGTACATATTGCCCTTGGGCACGCTGATGTAGTCCTTGAAGCGGCCCGGAATCTGGTTCCACAGCGTATGAACGATGCCAAGCACGGTATAGCAGTCCTGTACGGTGGCCACCAGCACGCGCACGGCGATGAGGTCATAAATCTGGTCGAAGGTCTTGCCCTGACCCTTCATCTTCTTGTAGATGGAGTACAGGTGCTTGGGGCGGCCGTCCATCTCATAATGGATGTTCTGCGCATCCAGCTTCTCGGACAATTCGGAGATCACCATGCGGATGTTCTCCTCGCGCTCGGTGCGCCTGAGGCCAACCTTCTGCACGATGTCGTGGAAGGCTTCTGGATCGATGTATTTGAAGCTGAGATCCTCCAGTTCCGACTTGATGGAGTTGATGCCCAGCCTGTGCGCCAGCGGCGCATAGATATCCAGCGTTTCGTGGGCGATGGCCTTCTGCCTTTCCGGCTTCTGGAAGCGCAGCGTGCGCATGTTATGCAGTCTGTCGGCCAGCTTGATGACCACCACGCGGATGTCCTTGGACATGGCCAGAATCATCTTGCGCAGGCTTTCGGCCTTCTGCTCCTCGCGGTTGGTAAAGTCCAGCTTGTCGAGCTTTGTTACGCCATCCACCAGCAGCGCCACTTCCTCGCCGAATTCCGCGCGCAGCGTATCCAGCGTGATGTCCTGACAGTCCTCCACCGTGTCGTGAAGGAAGCCCGCAGCGATGGTGGTTGCATCGATCATCAGATCCGTGAGGATGCTCGCCACAGAAACCGGGTGCATGAAATACGGCTCGCCGCTCTTGCGAACCTGTCCTCTGTGGGCGTTCTCGGCAAACTCATAGGCTTTTTTCACCAGTTCGCAGCCTTCCGGATGCGTCCTCTCCACTCGGGCCAGCATCTTCTCCAGCGGCATGCATTCATTGGTTATGTAGGTCAGCATTCTGTGATCACTTCCTCTGTTGATCGTTGCTTATTCAGACCACTTTCTGAAGCGTAAAGTCGTTCCCGTTGCGGATGATGCGGTACAGCGTCCGGCTGGCGATGTCCTCCGGATTTTCAAACAGGGATGCAAAATCCCGCTCAAACGCCTCGTCCGTCAGGAAACAGTACACGTACTCGCAGCCGCTGTTCATCAGCGCATCGCGGATGTGTTCCACGGGCTGCTGGATCCAATAGTCGCAGGGTTTTTCCAGCCGTGTGGGCATGAGCTCGTATCGGTTAATCAGATAATCGAAGGCCGAACGCTGCGTATCCACCGTGAGCCATGCAATGCGTTCGTCCCCCTCCAGTTCCTCCGACATCGCCACCGATGGGGCGCTCTGTGCGCGGGATTCCTGCGATACGGCAATTTCAACAGGCGCCGTAACGGTGAGGTTGAGCAGATGAACCGGAGAAACCAGCAGTGCAAGGCAGGTCAGTACAATCATTGCAGACGGCATCCATTTCGGCGGATGACGGTGCATGCTTTCCAGCGCCAGCGCCGCAATCACGCAGACCGCCGGCGTCATGATGGTGGACATGTAGCGGTCGAACGAGTGAAGCGATGCGGCCTCCCGGTAGTCAAAGGTATATGTGTAGGTGTGGTAGAGCATAACCGCATACACCGCCGTGACGGCGATCATCCCCCATGCGGCTTTGCTGAAGCGGAGCACCGTTTCATCCACATGAATGCTGCCGAGGCGCTTGAGCCAGCAGGCAACCAGCGCAAAAACCAGCAGCCATTCCAGATAATTGAACGCCAGAATATGCCCGTAGCCCATCATTTCTTCCTGCGTGATCAGTTCGAAGAAATTGCGGTACTGATCCTTCAGCCATCCCGGAGCGGTTCCATGGAGGAAGCTCTGCAGGTTTGCGAGGATCTCCCAATGACGGAAGGGCTTTTCGCTTACGATGTCATGGGCGGACAGGAAACTGTTCCAGCTGAGGGAAGCGGCTGCGGCACAGAAAACGCTCACGCCAACGGTCAGCCACATGATCCGGCGCTCCTGCTTTGCGCCGCGCAGACCGTCCAGTACAATCACCGCCAGCGCCAGCACTGCAACCGCAATGCCCGACGCCTTGACCAGCGCCAGCGCAAAAGCCGTCACAGCCGTCATCACGCAGGCGGATGCATTCTTTTCGCCCGTGAACCAGGTGATCAGCATATACGCCGCCATGCAGCCCAGCAGCACGTCCACATACAGGTCCTGATAGACATTCTGCTTGAAAACCATGGGCAGAAGCACAATGGACAGCGCCAGTACGATGAGATGCTTCCACTGCTTCCAGCCGGTATGCTTCATCAGCGGCGCGAGGCAGGCAAACAAAAGCACATTGGCGGCAGCAATGGTATTACCCTCGCTGAAGTTGCTGCCCAGCCACGTCCAGAAGCAGTAGAACAGCGTGCTTCCCGGAGGATAGCTGGGAAACTGCAGCACGCCTTCTCCGGCGGACGGAAGCATCTTCAACGCATACAGCCGGTTCGCTGCCGTGCCCCAGTGAAAAAACTCGTCATAAGTATTGTAGACCTGTCCGCGATGCGCCCACCAGGCAATCAGAATCCAGAGGGCAAACACCGCACAGCCGGGTGTAAGCACGCGCCTGCGGACGTCCCTTTTGACCGCACACAGCGCAGCGCACACGGCAAAAGCCGCCGCGCCCAGCGCTTGTACCGTATGATAGCCCCATTCCGGCACACCAGCCAGCGCGAATCCATACAGAACAGCAATAATCCCGCAGATGGAAAAAGCAAAATACTCTTCACATCTGCGGCTGCTGAGCGATGCGCACAAGCCCGCCGTGCCGCACAGGATGATCATCATCCAAAACGCGCTGATCATACTGCTTTTTCCTCCCTGCTGTTATTTACTGCGCCGCGTGAAGCTTCACACCATCGCCGGTCTTTTCCACGCGATAGAGCATTCCTTCTCGGACGTCTGATGCAAACAGTGTCTCATAGTCCTCGATGAATCGCTGATTGACCGTGTCCAGATACACATGCGTAAATTCGGAAAGTATCCGCGCCCAATCCTGCGCAGAATACTCCACTGCGGAAATTTCGCCCCAGTCCGCCGTTTTCACAGCCACAGGCCATGTGGTCCACATGCCTTCCTGAACGGGGACAGGAGCAAGCTGATAGGCTCCCTTGTAGTACTGCCAGCCATTATCTCCCGTGGCCACAAGGTACACGCGGTCCGTGCGGCTGTCAAGCTGACTGGTTACTTCATAGGGAATCAGATCGCTCATGCGCTCCTCATACACCGTCTGAATCCGTGTGGAAGCGGTAATGGTTTCACGAACCACCGCCGCAGGGCTGACAACCAGCGCAAAACACAGAAGACCACACAGCGGCGCATGCAGTCCGCCTGGCAGACCTTTCTGGTCGGCCTTCTGAATGGCCGTAAGCGCCGTAAAGCCCACCAGCGGAATCATGAAGGTGGCCAGATAGCGCTGCAGCGACCCCAGATAGATCGCCTCATCCGGACGGAAGATGAACAGATACATCAGCATCAGCGCTACCACATAGAGCGCCATGCCGATAAACAGCATGCGATAGGTACGGAGAATGCGTTTTTTTTCATCTTCCTTGACGCATGCAAGGCTCAGATGCTGCACCACGGCGGTAGCAAGCATCCATACCACAAAACTCATCCGAACCGCATCCGCGCTGCCCCACAGGTCGGATGCACCGAGCTTTTCAGCGTACAGACCCATGATGCTCTTTTGCTGGGCGGTACCCCTGCCGGTGAACGCACGGATCACATTCCCAAGGGTCATGGCGTCCTGATTCCATACGCCGCCGACCTGATGAATGTTCAAAAACACGGTCCAACTGAGTTTTCCGATCAGCAGCAGACCTGCCATCAGGCCAATCAGAGCGATTTTCTTCTGCCGCCGGCTGCAGAGGATATCCACGCCAATGATCGCCAGCACCAGCGCCGCCATCGCAGCGCCCGTTCCCTTGATCAGGGGAAGCAGCAGCAGCACAACGCTAACGCCTGCAATATTCTGATCGCTCAGGAACCATGTCCACAAGGCATAGAGAGTTATGCAGCCCATCAGCACGTCCACCTGCAGCGTACGGAAGACGTTTTCCTGAAAGACCAACGGAAGCAGAAACAGCACGCTGGACATGCACAGCGCACGTCCCGGACGCTTCCAGTCCTGCCCGCTCATTGCAGGCAGCAGGAAGCACATTATCATCATGTTGAGCGCGCGCTGGGCGTCCTCCTCGTTGAACACGCCGGACAGATACGTCCACAGCCATGAAAACAGCGTCGTTGCCGGGGGATAGTCCGTATAGGTGAGGGTGGCTTCCTGCACTGCCGTCGGAAGCGCCCCAAAAATCGACATATTCTTGACAGCAGCGCCCCAGTGGGAAAAATCGTCCCACGCACTGAACATGTACCCTCTGAAACTCATAAGCAGCCACAGCGCCACCAGGAAAAAGGCTGCGCATCCCGGCGTGAGGAGTCTTTTCCACGCCGAGCGTTCGCGCACAAGGCACACAGCCTGAGCAGCCAGCGCCAGCGCAGCAAACCCCAGCACTGCATATACGCCTGCCTTCAGCGCTCCAAACAGCGCAAACACATACAGAACCACGACCACTGTACCCACGGCCAGTGGAAGCTGTTCCTCAAAACGCCTGCGCATCTTCAGCGCGCCGAAGCCTGCAAAGGCGAACAGGATGCCCGTCATCAGCAGGGTACTCATCATTACGCCCCCAGACTGCGCTTCTGCTGGTCTTTTCCGTCGCTGCGGGTCACGCTTCTGACCACAAACTGCGGGTAACGGTTGATGCTGAGGTAAATGCGGCCGATGTATTCTCCAATGATGCCCAGCAGCGCAATCACCGCGCCGCCCAGAAGCATCATCATGGAAATGGTGCTGGCCCAGCCGGCGGGCATGGACGGATTGATCAGCTTGCGGATGATCGTAATCAGCGCAAACAGCACGCCGAAGGCAGCCACGCTCCAGCCGACGTAGTTGGCAAAGCGCAGAGGCTTGATGGAGAAAGCGGTTACGCCGTTGAGCCAGAGGGAGATAAGCTTCTTGAGGTTGTAGCCGCTCTCACCCTCCATGCGCGCACGATGGGTGACGGCCACGTTGCAGTAGCGGCTCACACTCTGGAAGAGCAATCCGGTCACGTACGGGAAGGGATTGGGATACTGCAGCGCGCAGTCCACCACGAAGCGGCGGCAGGCATAGTAGCTGTTGGCCACGAGGCTCTTGGGCTGGTTGTAGAAGTAGTGGTTGCACAGGGCATTGAAGCGGCTCCCAAGGTTGCGGAACCAGTTCTGCTCGCGCTTGGGATACTCGGCAAACACCAGGTCGTAGCCCTCGGCCACCTTGTCGATGAGCTTGAAGCACTCGTCGGCTGGCGTCTGGCCGTCGTCATCAAGACAGACGACGACGTCGCCGCTGACGTGGTTGAAGCCGGCCATCAGCGCGCTGTGCTGACCGAAGTTGCGGCTGAGGTCGACGAACACGATGGAGGGATACTGATCGCAAAGAGAAGCGATCACCTCGGCGGTGTTGTCGGGGCTGCCGTCATTGACGAGGATGATCTCATGGTCGTACTCGTCCGCACGCTTGGCTACGGTGCGGGTCAGCTCCTCCACCACGGAGCCAATGGTGTTGGCGCTGCGATAACAGGGAATCACAAAGGAAAGCAGAGTTTTCATCATCAGGTACCTTCTTTATCATTCATCTTGCGCAACGCTTACGCGCTGCTTGTCATAGTAGTCCGCATAGAGGTTGAGCACATAGGTGAGGTTGTCGCTCTCCAGCGCGTCGCCCATGAAAGCGTCGGGAATGTCCTCCACAAGCGTGAGCACTACCTCAGGCTGGGCGGGATCCTTCAGAGCGCTGTCGCGGGCGGTCATGGCCTCATCGTAGGCCTGCGCCTGACCGGTCAGCAGCGATTTCAGCGCGCTGATACCGGCCATGTTTTCCAGTCCCGTCCGGTCGCTGTCAGCCGGTTTGTGACCGACACAGCCAATGACAAGAAGCACCAGCGCCACAGCCAGCACGCCCAAACGCAGCCCTTTTCGTGCTGTGCCGATGGCCGGAAGATCCGTGCGGCGGTCACTCAGCCGCACATACCAGCCCATCCAGTACAGAACCAGCGCGCAGCTCATGATCACAAAGGTGTAGAAATAGGTGTTCACCGTGCGGCCGTCGCCGATGTAGTTGCCGGTGTAAAGCGTAGGCGCAAGCTGCGCGCAGAACAGGCATACGCAGCCGATGGTGATCCATACCGGGTGGCTGAAGCGGAAGGGTGATCCGCGCAGCGCATCGCACAATTGCCATGCCACCAGCGCCCAGACCACCAGCAGCGGAAGTGAGAACCAGCTGCCAGCCAGCGCAAGGCCGAAGTAGAATGCCTGCAGAACCGCTTTGGGCGCGCTCACGTCGCCGCCGAGTGTCGCAGCGCGCACGGTGTTGCCGGGCGCAGTCATGTTGAAGACGAAGCAAATCATCAGCAGTACGAACACCGTCAGCTCAAACCAGCGTGTTCGGCGCTTTCTGATAAAGGCGCATGCGGCCATCAGCACGTCCACCAGCGCGGCAAACAGAAGCGTCGAATACTTTGCGCCGCCCACCACCACGGTGAGAAACGCAAGCAGGATTCCGTACAGCCACTGGGACTTCCGGCTCTCCGACTGCAGAAAGGCGATCCATACGCCGAAGCGCCACAGCGCCATCGACCACAGCAGCGTGTACGCCACGCCGCCGTTGAACCAGAAGAACGCCTCGCTCATCTCCGGCACAAACTGCACCATCACAAACGCCATAGCGCACAAAGCCGTCAGAAAGGTGGTCTTGTCCACATGCAGCACGCGCAAAAGCACCTGTCTGAGGAAAAACCACAGCGCATACATGAAAAACGTAAGCAGCACCAGCGTCGTAATCCAGTACAGATTCTCGCCGAACAGCGCAGGCTGCAGGGCGCTGATGAAGGAGGTGGCGTAGGTGCCTTCCCACGTGTTTCGGATGCCTACGGTGTTGTCCCACGCAGCGTCCACCGTGGAAAGCAGGCTCCCGGTCTGGAGCCATCGGTCATGCGTGAGCAGCGAAAAACCGAAGTCGTCATAGCAGGCATGGTTATAAAATGAGAGCACATACAGCGGCAGCAGGCTGATGAGCAGCACCGCAACGCACAGCCATGCCAGCGCGCGGTTGGAGATGTTTCTTTTCAGAATCGGCATCTTCACTCACCCTCCCCTTCCAGATGGATGGCTTCCTTGCCGTAATACATCTTCAGCGACGGACGCACGTCGTAAATTGCGCCCATCTTCAGCTGATCCTCCATGAACACCGCAGGATTGACCGTAAGCGGCCTGAGCGTAACCTCGGGCAGGGATTCATCGCGCAGGAGCTGTTCGCGCTCCGTCATTTCGCGGTCGTACTGCTGCGCCTCGCCATTGATCATGGATAAAAGCGCACTCGGGCCGGACATGTTCTGGATGCCGTAAAGCACCTCGCCGGAACGCTTGAAGCTGAGGCAGCCCACGCCCAGCAGGCAGATGGAAACCAGCACAAGCGCGCCAAAACGGCGGGGCGTGATTTCCGGAAGTTTCTCCACGCGCCTTGCCGTGAAGCCAGCCAGATAATACACGTACAAAAACCAGCACACGATGAAGCTCATATAGTACGTATTCACCTGACGGCCTGCGCCGATGGAGGCGATGGAGTACAGAGGCGGCGTGAGCTGCGTGCAGTACAGCGCCGTCATCAGCGCCAGCGCCAGCCACGGATGATCAAAACGGAAGCGGCTCCGGCGCGCAGCACCGCAGACAGCAGGCAGCATTACCAGCGTAACGGCAATCAGCGGCAGACGGATGTACGAGCCGATCTGTCCGACGCCGTAATACAGCGACTGAATCACCGCTTTAACCGGAGATGCCTGATAGCCGATCATTCCGGCGCGAACGGCATTTCCGGGTGCGGACACATTGTGCCAAAAGCACAGGGCGAACACCGACGCAATCAGCAGAACATGCCAGCGCTTCTCATGGCGTTTTCCAAACAGCCATACCAGCGCGCACACCAGCATACACAGCGCAAACAGTCCGCCGCCATAGCTTCCGCCTCCAACCAGCACCGCAAGCACCACGAGCGCCGCCGTGGCTGCAAAGCCTCTGCTTCCCATCAGCCTCACACAAAACGCCGCGCCAAGGGCAATGAGCGCGTGAATGAACAGCGTGCTCAGTCCACCGTTAAACCAGAAGAACGCCTCTCCCACGTCCGGCATGAACTGAATCATCAGCGTCACCGCCAGACAGCCAAGGCTGATGCGGTCGCTTTTGGCAAGACCCAGCGCGCCGAATACCGTATAAAAGAAGAACAGCATGCACACGATCAGCGATGTGATCAGGAACCCATTGGAAATCCAGTACAGATCTTCCGAGAACGTTCCCGGCTGCAGGTTGCAAATCAGCGTGATGGTGTAGTTTCCCTGCCACGTATCCCGCTTGAACCGCGCGCTTTCCACAGCCGCCTCTGCGGCCTCAAGCAGACTGCCGGACTCCTTCCACGCATGATAGACATTTGCCGAAAACCCATAGTCATCATAATACGGATGATTATAGGCAGAAATGACATACAGAGGAAGCGTGCTCACAAGCAGAATCACAGCACATGCCACAGCAAAAATCCTGCGGATCCGATTCACCACGCTTCACTCCCCTCCTGCAAAATCAGACAGGTTACCAAGTTAGTATTATAGCATATATATGCATAAAAAGAAACCCCGGACAGAACCCTTGCGGGTTCCGTCCGGGGGACAAATCAATGAATTTGATTACTCCTGCTCTTCGGCCACGTAGGCTTCGATGTCGACCGGAACAGCCTCGTCATACACGGGCTCTTCAACGATCTCTTCCACGGGAGCAACTTCGGGCTCCAGCAGAGCGCGGATGCTGAGGCTGATGCGCTTGGCTTCGGGATCGATGTTGAGAACCTTCACGTCCACAACGTCGCCAACGTTCACAGCGTCTTCAACCTTCTGGATGCGGGTGGCAGCGCACTGGGAGATGTGAACCAGGCCGTCGATGCCGGGCTCCAGCTCAACGAAAGCGCCGAAAGTGGTGATGCGGACAACCTTGCCGGTGACCACAGCGCCAGCGGGATACTTTTCGGGAGCGAGATCCCAGGGCTTGGGCATGAGCTGCTTGAGGCCCAGCTGGATGCGCTCGCGCTCGGTGTCGAGGCTGAGGATCTTCACGTCCACTTCCTGATCGGGAGCGACGATCTCAGAGGGATGCTTCACATGAGCCCAGCTCAGGTCGGTGACATGGATCAGGCCGTCCACGCCGCCCAGGTCGACGAAGGCGCCGAAATCGGTGAGGCGGCGAACAACGCCGTGCACCACTTCGCCCTCAGCCAGCTTGGCCCAGGCTTCAGCCTTCTTGGCAGCAGCTTCTTCGCGGACAACAGCGCGGCGGCTGGCCACGATGCGGCGCTTCTGCTCGTCCATCTCGATGATCTTGAGCTTGAGGGTCTGGCCAACGAACTCGCCGATCTTCTCGACGTAGCGGTTGGAGATCTGAGAGGCAGGCACGAACGCACGGATGCCGTTAACGGTGCAGATCAGGCCGCCCTTGACGACTTCCTTGCCCACGCCCTCAACGTACTCGTTGTTGTTGTACTTCTCGACAAGCTCGGCGAAAGCCTTGCGGTTGAGGATGTTGCGCTGGCTCAGCAGCACATTGCCCTCACCGTCGTTGACCTTGACGACTTCGACTTCGATCTCGTCGCCCATTTCAACATTCTCGGTGACCAGGTCTTCGCGCTTGATCAGTCCGTCGCTCTTGTAACCGATGTTGACGCAAACTTCGTCCTCGGTAATCTGGACAACGGTGCCCTTCACGGTCTGTCCGGGTCTGATCTTGACCAGAGTCGCTTCCACGTCAGCCATAAAGCTGCTTTCCGCCTCCTCAGTGGTGACCTGGTCCAATACTTCCTTGTCAGTCATGCGTGTGACAACCTCCTTAAGTGACCAATCCGGCGTACTCGCGCCGGCGGTGATTCCAATGGATTCCATAATATTTGCAAAGCCCGGCGGAATATCCGCCGCGCGCTCTACCATAAGCGTGCGAGCGCAGATGCGCTTGCAGGTTTCAAAGAGCTTTCTGGTGTTGGCGCTGTTCATGCCGCCCACAACCAGCATAGCGTCCACCTTCTGGGCCAGCTCCCTTGCCTCGCTCTGGCGAAGCGCGGTTGCGGTGCAGATGGTGTCCTGCACAGTGAGGTCTTTAACCCGCCGGCGAAGCACGGGAAGAATCTCCTCCCAGCGTTCGTGCGGAAAGGTGGTCTGCGATACGGCCAGCGCGCGTTCCATTTCAGGAAGCGCCGCCGCCTCATCCACATCGTGCACGGTATACACGCGGCCCTGCGCACATCCGATGGTGCCGACCACTTCCGGGTGATCGCTCTGGCCGATCAGGATCACAGGCGAGCCGTCCGCGCTGTAGTTGGCCACAAAATCATGCAGGCGCTTGACGAAGGGACAGGTGAGGTCGATGACCTCGTCCGCCGTGTCCGCAAGCTGCTGTGTGACCGCAGGAGAAACGCCGTGGCTGCGGATGAGCACCGTTTTGCCCCGGGCCTCCTCCACCGTGTGGATCACGGAAATGCCGTGGGATGCGAGTTTTTCAATGACCTCGGGGTTATGCGCCAGTTCTCCGAAGGATACGATGGATTTTCCTTCCTCCGCAGCCTTGAGAGCACCGTCCACCGCGCGCCTCACGCCCATACAAAAACCAGCGTGCCGCGCCACAGAAATGGGCATAACTACATCCTCCTGAGCATATCAAGATGTTTATTCGCCGCACGAAAGGATTTTCCCTTCTTTATGCGTACGAAAATTCACAATTTTTTGCACTGAAATTTGGCAGACTCCCTTTCAGGCGTCCGCCGTATTCTTCTGATGTTCTTCAACCAGCGCGCGGTAGGCCTGGGCGATGCGCTCACTCAGCTCGTCACAGCTGTCCTTGTTGATGCCCTTGGCGGCGATATCCTTCACCGAAATCGGATCGCCGAAGTACACATGCGTGCGCGTAAAGAGCCTGGGCTTGCGGGAAATGTAGGCCGGAAGCATGCGGCAGCCGCTTCTTAATGCAATCATGGCCGCGCCGCTTTCCATATCCTGCATCACGCCTTCCTTGTGGCGCGTACCTTCGGGGAAGATACCCAGCACCTTGCCCTCTTTGAGGGTCTTGAGGCTGGCGCGAATGGCGCCCATGTCCATGTTGTGACGATCAACCGGGATCGCCTCCACGCCCTTGAGCACCCAGCGCAGGAAGGCGTTTTCCATCAGCTCCTTCTTGCTCATGAAGCGGATGGCGTAGCGGTACACCGGATAGCCGATCAGCATGGGGTCGAACATGTGGCTGTGATTGCCGACCAGAATGTAGGGCGCATCCAGCTGCACTCGCTCGAGATGATGGAACGTAACCGGCAGCACCGTTTTGAACAGCACGCAGAACACACCGCGCACAAACCTGTACATGCCGCTCAGTTCCACCTCGCACTTGGGCTTCTGACCCAGCTTGAGTCGGACGCGGCGGAGAATGTCCTCCACCACCTGCTCCTGCGTCATTTCAGACGAATCCAGCATCTGCGCGTCCTCCGCCGGGCGCAGCGGATCGACCTCGCGGTTCATGTCCTGCTCGTCGCGGCGGATCACATCAGCCAGAACCTCCTCATAGGTGGAGGGATCGCCTTTTTTCTGCAGTTCGTCAAAGCGGCGCTTTGCGCGCACCTCGGCAGAAGCGGTCAGGTAAATCTTGATGGTCGCGTCCTTAAGCACCACGGTACCGATGTCGCGTCCGTCCAGCAGCATGCTCTGCTTTTTGGCCAGCTCCTGCTGACGGCGTACCATGGCGCGGCGCACGCCCGCAAACTTCGAGCTGGTGCTGGTGGCCATGCTGATTTCCGGCGTGCGGATCAGCCCGGTTACGTCCTGACCGTCGATCAGTGTGCGCTGGGAGCCGTTTTCATAGCGGACCTCAGGCAGCATCTTTTCGGTGAGCGCGACCAGCGCCGCCTCGTCCTCCATGGAAATGCCCTGTTTGAGCGCATACCACGCAAACGCACGGTACATCGCGCCGGTGTCCAGATGCAGAATGCCAAGGCGTTTGGCGACTTCGTCAGCCACGCTGCTTTTGCCCGCGCCTACGGGGCCGTCGACCGCGATGGTGTAAATCATATCAAAACATCCTCCTGATGGTGATGGCACATACCAAGATTGATTATACCATGACTCGCCCATTTTGGGCAACAAAAAAGAGCCCTGCCCATCACAGGCATGCTCATGGAGACCCAAAGTGCCGCTGTACCCGTTTTTTCACCCGCTATGTTAAGCAGGCCGGTTGCCCTACCATGACCCTCTGTCTTCCCCTGGCACTGCAAGCAGCGGGGGCATGACATTAGACCAACGAACGCGGGCTCCGTTTAAGAAAATGTGGGTAAAAACAAGGCCCTGGCGCGCACTTCAGGAAGCTCTGAAAAACATTATAGAGGGTTGCAGCCGCGCTGTCAAGATGGATCATTTGGCACCAATCCACCCCGTACACCGATATTCTATGCCGATCGACCGCGCGTCATGCGGGGAAAATGTGGTCTCTTCCGGTCACACAAGCGAGCCGGGGCCCCTGCCGCTGCGCGAAGCGAATGTATCAGTTACATCCGCCCACCGCAGGTGTGGGCCCCGGCGGTCTGAGCATGCAAGGCGAAACTCCGTCACCCAACTCCGCGGAGCGGTCCGGGGTTAAGGGGCTCAGCCCCTTAGTCCCTTACAGAAGGGAGCGGTAGAGGGCGGCAATTTCTTCCACGGAGGTGTCGCGCGGGTTGCCGGGACGGCAGGCGTCGGCATAGGCGGACTCGGAAAGGAACTGGACGTCCTCGTCCTTGACGATTTCCTTGAGATCGGCGGGGATGCCCACGTCGGCGCTCAGCTTGCGCACGGCGTCCACGGCAGCCTTGCGGTACTCGGCCTGGGACATGGTTTCGGTGTTCTCAACGCCCATGGCCTTGGCGATGTCGCGGTACTTTTCGCCGGTGCATTCGGCGTTGTATTCCATGATGGTGGGCAGGAGGATGGCATTGGCCACGCCGTGAGGAGTGTCATACAGAGCGCCCAGACCGTGCGCCATGGAGTGCACAATGCCCAGACCCACGTTGGAGAAGCCCATGCCGGCCACATACTGCGCCAGCGCCATGCCTTCGCGGCCTTCGGCGGTGTTTTCCACAGCACCGCGCAGGTGCTTGGCAATCAGCTCGATGGCCTTAAGATGGAACATATCGGTCATTTCCCATGCGCCCTTGGTGATGTAGCCCTCGATGGCATGGGTCAGCGCGTCCATGCCGGTGGCGGCGGTCAGGCCCTTGGGCATGGTGGACATCATGTCGGGATCGACCACGGCGATCTCGGGGATGTCGTTGGTGTCAACGCAGACGAACTTGCGCTTCTTTTCCACGTCGGTGATGACGTAGTTGATGGTTACTTCCGCAGCGGTGCCGGCGGTGGTGGGCACGGCGATGGTGAATACGGCATGGTTCTTGGTGGGAGCCACGCCCTCGAGGGAACGCACATCGGCGTACTCGGGATTGTTGATGATGATGCCCACGCCCTTGGCGGTGTCCATGGCGGAGCCGCCGCCGATGGTCACGATGCAGTCTGCCTCAGCGGCCTTGTAGGCAGCCACGCCGTCCTGCACATTTTCGATGGTGGGATTGGGCTTGATGTCGGAATAGACTTCATAGGCGATGTTCGCCTCGTCCAGCAGAGCGGTCACCTTGCCGGATACGCCGAACTTCACCAGATCGGGATCGGTGCAGACAAAAACCTTCTGGTAGCCGCGGGATTTGATGATGCCGGGAATCTCGGCGATCGCGCCCTTGCCGTGATAGGAAATGGTATTAAGAACGATACGGTTGGCCATGGATGGGTTCCTCCTTGTATCTTTGATCAAACACAGAATCCGGCAGAGACAGTCTTCCCCGCCGGATTCTACAATACTACTTTGTCAAAGTTTTGTCAATTAAAGAATAGCTGTCGATGCTACCATCCGCATGGTGGATTTCCAGCGTTCCGTCGGCCAGAACGAACGCGCAGTGGTTCGCACCTGCGGCAGCGGCCAGCACGGGCTGATGGAAACGGAAGTCATACTGCTGCCTGCCAAAGGCGTGGGCGAAAACCTGTCCGTCCTGCGTGAGGCCGAGCACTGCGCTCTCGCCTGCGCTCAGGCGGCGGATGTTTTCCCACTGCGGCACAAGTGCCGTGGTGGAATGAGTTGATCCGTTTTCGTCCAACGTGACAGCATAGCCGCGCGAGACGGCCGCAGTCAGGCCGACCGAATCCAGCGCAAGGCTGGCATGGGAGGCGTGAACGCCGTCAGCAGCTTCCACGATCAGGCCGTAGCTGCCTGCCCACATGCGCTTCACACCCGCGATCTCCTGCAGGAAGTCGTAAGTGTTGTAGCCGGTGGACATCACGTCGCCTGTGGAAAGCAGCACGAAGGAGGCGTAGTCGTTGGCCGCGATGGCCTTGACCCCGGCATACAGCTCCAGATCGCACTGCAGATGGGTGTTATCGCCGCAGCTGAGCACGCGTCCGTCGGCGGTGAGGCCGATGGTGTGATATGCGCCTGCCGCAACAGAAACGACGTTCTGCCATCCGTTCACATCTGTCTGGCCGAAGCTGTTGTCGCCAAAGGCGCGCACCGTGCCGTCATCCATGAGGACAACCGTATGCGCAAAGCCTGCGGCGATGCGGTTTTCCGGCCAGAGCTCCGGTACAGGCGTGGGAGTTGGTGTTGGGGTGGGCGTGGGAGAAGGAGTTGCAGTCGGCGCCGCCGTTGTTTCTGCCGCAGAAGGCGCAGGCGTGGCCGTAGGCATCCTCGTAGGAGTCGGGCTGGGCGTACATGTGGGCGTAGGCGTAGGTGCAGGAGTGGGCAAGGGCGTCGGTTCAGGCGTAGGAGTGGCAATGCTGTTGAGGTAAGATTCCTGCGCAATCTCATACAGCGCCTGTGCAGGAGCATAATCCCGCACGGAAGAAGCCGTTCTGGCAGCCTGCAGGTATTCGCCCGCCTCATACTGCTCGCGGGCCTTGCGGTAGATAATCCGTGCACGGAGCTCGTCCGCCTCTGCGCCCACGTCCGCCAGCATGTCAAGCGCCAGCTCGTAGTCTCCGTTATATTCCGCCATCGAAGCGAACTCCAGCAATACCGCGCTGTACTGCTCCTCGCCGGCGTTTTTCTCCATCCAGCGGAGCTTGTCCATCATTTCGTCATAGCGTCCGTCGAAAGCCGCATCGCGCGCCGTATGATAGATCAGTTTCGGACGAAGCTGCACATACGTCCATGCTGCCGCAACCATCAAAACGGCCAGCACCAGCGACAGGATCACCGCCGTGCGCACGAAACGGCTGTTGTTTTTGGGTTCCATGCTGCGGCCTCCTTACTCGGTGATGTAGTCCCAGAACACCTTGAGGCTGTTGTGGGAATTGATGCCGTTGGACGTGGACAGAACCACGTAGATGTCGTCGATCCCGTGGTATCTGACCAGCTCGGTGAACGTGCCGCCCGCTTCTTTTTTGTCAAAATAGCTATCGCGCAGGTCGGTCATGTGTACTTCCCCGTAGTAGGGCAGCAGATACGGCAGAAACACATTGCCGAACGAGTCGCAGATCACCAGCGCGCGGCGGTCGGAGCCGAAGCCGGAGGTAAACCTGCGCCACGGGGTTCGGGTGTTGTTGATATAGCTGTGATAGCCGGTGGCCTTGTAGTACTGGAAATCGATTTCCGTTTCCTCGCTCAGCCGCTTGAGCACATAGCTGTGCGTGGGAGACAGCGGATGGAGCAGATTGAGCCTGTCCTCGCGGCCAGCGTCGTCGTAGCCCAGCACGCGGCTGGTGTACTCGTATTCCTCATAGGGAATCATCGGATAACCCAGATGATCCGCCACGGCCTCCACCGCATACCATGCGCCCAGCGGCGTCCAGTGGTGATCGGTGTAGTAGTAGATGTCCTGCTTGGCAGCCAGCGGATCGTTGAGGATGGCGGGGATGTTGTAGATGACAACGCCGTCGTCCACCTGCGTCTGAAGCGCTTCCTCCATGGTGCTTTCCCAGCCGGTAAAGTTGGAGATGCGCACCGAGATCCTGCGCCCGACAGCGGCAACCGGCACCTGCATGTAGTGCACTTCGCCATCCTCCGGCAGGAGGGACCTGAGATGATTGAGGCTGCGCGCGAAGGTCATCAGGTTGGCGGCAGGATAGCTGTAGATGTGCGAATTCTTGCCCTCCAGCCCGATCAGCTCCAGCTTGTACTCCTCGTTTTCGTCCAGCGGGACGATCACTCTGGGCGTAGGAGTCGGCGTGGGCGTTGGCGTGGGCGCAGGAGTCGGAGAAGGCGTTGCCGTCGGTGCGGGCGTAGGTTCTGCAGTCGGCTCTGCCGTGGGTTTTTCCGTCAGCACAGCCGCGGCTGTGGGAGCAGCGGTCGGAGAAGGCGTTGCCGTAGGCGTAGGCGTGGGCGTTACTGTAGGCGTCGGCGTGGGCGTTACTGTAGGCGTTGCCGTGGGGGTTGCTGTAGGCGTCGGCGCGGGCGTTGCCGCTGCCGTCGGTTCAGGCGTAACGGACGGTTCTTCCTGCGGTTCCTCGTCAATCGTCATGCCTGCGTCAGCCGTCAGCAGCTCGTTGGTACGCGCCTCGTCCTGCATCTGACGCTGCTCCTCGGTCTGACGGTTGAAAACATCCAGCACGCGGTCGGTAAAATCAATCACATCAGCGCGCGCAAAGAATCCATCGGAGAGATAGTCCTCGATGCCGCTGAAGAAGTCGCCGCTTACGAGCGTTTCCTGCGTCAGTTCCGGAAATCCGGCGAGCATACGGTTTTCGTCGCTGGAGACCCGTGCTTCGCGCGGTGCGAGCAGCGCAAGCAGGACGCCCAGACACAGGCAGCCCATCAGCCACCACAGCGTCACAAGAAAAGATCCCTTGTTGTTCTTCATATGCTCACCTTATCAAAAACGGAAATAGATAAACGGATTGTAGCTCTGACCCACGATCATGAGCAGCGACAGCAGGAACACCAGCGTCAGCCACACCGTCTGCACGGGACGCAGGCGCTCGATGACCTCAGGCCGGATCGCGCGCCACAGAGGCAGCGCCGCCGCCATGGCAATCAGCGGGAAATACGAGTACTGATTGACCACAATCATCACTTCCTGCGTGAGGAGCGGAATGCCGTCCAGACCGATCATGGCGCGCAGGTACTGCACAAGCGCCATTTCATCGGTGAAGTAGAAAATCACCCAGCCAACCAGCACCAGCGCATAGGTGCCAAGGCCGCGAATGAACGCCGGGAGCCGCTCGAGCCATTTTTTGAACACAAACTTTTCCAGCGCAATCAGCACAAAGTAGTACAGTCCCCAGAGCACAAAGTTGGTATCCGCTCCATGCCACAATCCGGTGAGCGTCCACACCACAAAGAGGTTGAACAGCTGATGGAGCTTTCCGCAGCGGTTGCCGCCCAGCGGAATATACACATACTCGCGGAAGAACTTGCCCAGCGACATATGCCATCTGCGCCAGAACTCCGAAACACCCTTGCTGATGTAAGGATAATCGAAGTTCTCCAGATACTCAAACCCGAACACGCGGCCCATGCCGATGGCCATGTCGGAGTAGCCGGAGAAGTCAAAATAAATCTGCAGCGAGTACAGCGCCGCCATGTACCACGTACCGGCCACGCTCATGCCGTACATCGCCTGATTGCTCACCACAGCCTCCACGATTCTGCCGCACACATTGGCCAGAATCACCTTTTTGCCAAGGCCGGCGGCAAAGCGCTTCATGCCCTGCGTAAAGCCGTCCATGGTGGTGGTGCGGCTGCGCAGCTGGGCGTGCACGTCCTTGTAGCACACAATCGGGCCTGCCACCAGCTGCGGAAAGCAGCCGATATAGAGCATCAGATCCAGAGGGCTGGGCTGATAGAGATCGCGCTCGCGGTAGACGTCCACCGCATAGGTCACGATCTGGAAGGTGAAAAAGGAGATGCCCAGCGGCATCCGCACCGTCTGAAGCGTCCAGCCGAAGTGCGCAAGCAAAGGAGAAAGCAGAAAACCGGCGTATTTCACATACATCAGTACGCCCATGGGCCCAAGCACGGCCACCGCCAGCGCAAGGCGGCGGATCCAGTTCCGCTCCGACTTTCCAATCACCGCCGATGCAGCCCACACCAGCAGCGCAAGTGCAATCAGCATGAGAATCCACACAGGCTCGCCCCATGCATAAAACACCAGCGACGCAAGCAACAGCACCGCGTTTTTGCCGCCGGTTTTCGGCATGGCAAAATACAGCCCTACCGTGATGGGCAGAAAAAACAAAAGAAACGTCAGACTGGAAAAAACCAAGCGTATCTCATCCCTTCCGGGCAAACATTGCAGTTTCCTATTATAAAGTTGCACAGGACGGATGTCAAATCCGCCCATAAAACCTTGCAAAACTCTCAAACCCATGCTATAATACCACTCGCTATGACGAAGAACGCCCCCGCAAATGGCGAACGTTTCAGAGAGGACGGCAGATGCTGAAAACCGTCTACGTTGGCCGCGGGTCATTCGCTTCCGAGCTTTTCCTCTGAAATGTGCAGTAGGAGGAAACGGTTCAGCCCCGTTACCGGCCGCAAGCGCGCAGAACGTGTTTTCTGTGCGGAATTTGGGTGGTACCGCGGAGCAAGACCTTCGTCCCATGAAGATGCATGGGAGCGAGGGCTTTTTCTTTATCATCAACGCAACAAATGAGGAGGAACTTTGCATGTCTGTTGTGGATACCCTGCGTGAGATCCGCGAGCGTGTCGAAACCGAGCTTGGCTCCATCGACTCTTCCGCTGCGCTGGACGCCCTGAAGGTAAAGGTTCTGGGCAAAAAGGGTGAGCTGACCGCCCTGCTCAAGGGCATGGGCCAGCTTGCGCCTGAAGACCGTCCCAAGGTGGGCGCTCAGATCAACGAAGTCCGCGCATGGCTTACCGAAAAGATGGATCAGGCGCAGGAGCGCATCCATCTGGCCGAGCAGGAAGCTGCCATGAAGGCCGAAACCATCGACGTAACCGAGCCCCGTGCTCTGCCCACCGTTGGCAGCGCCCATCCCATCACCCTGGTCATGAACGAGCTCATCGAGTGCTTCACCGGCATGGGCTTTGACGTCATGGAAGGCCCTGAAGTGGAGCTGGATCACTACAACTTCGAGCTGATGAACCTGCCCAAGAACCATCCCGCCCGCGACGCGCAGGATACTTTCTACATGGACGACAACATCGTGCTGCGCACCCATACCAGCCCCATGCAGGCGCGCGCCATGCTCACCCGTCCCCTGCCCATCCGCATCATCTGCCCCGGCCGCGTGTACCGCGCCGACGAGGTTGACGCCACCCACAGCCCCGTCTTCCATCAGATGGAAGGCCTCGTCATCGACGAGCATGTCAAGATGAGCGACCTGCGCGGCACGCTGGAAGCGTTCGCCCGCAAGCTCTACGGCGAAGGCACCACCACCCGCTTCCGTCCCAGCTTCTTCCCCTTCACCGAGCCCAGCGCCGAGGTGGATATGACCTGCGTGGCCTGCCACGGCAAGGGCTGCTCCATCTGCAAGGGCACCGGCTGGATCGAGGTGCTCGGCTCCGGCATGGTCAACCCCAAGGTGCTGGAAATGTGCGGCATCGACTCCACCAAGTATGCCGGCTTTGCCTTCGGCATCGGTCTGGAGCGCATCGCCATGCAGCGCTACGGCATCCGCGATATGCGCCTGCTTTATGAAGGCGACGCGCGCCTGTTCAGCCAGCTGCGCTAAGGAAGGAGAGGACATAGTATGAAACTTGCAATGAACATGATCAGGCAGTATGCGGATATCCCCGTTACGCCTGAAGAATATTCCGAGCGTATGATCATGACCGGCACCGCCGTGGAAGGCGTGGAAGACATCGCCGGCGGCATGGAAAAAGTGGTTGTCGGCCGCGTGCTGACCTGCGAGGATGTGGAAGGCACTCACCTGCACCAGTGCACCGTGGACGTCGGCGGCGAAGAGCCCCTGCACATCGTGT
>JAGBBE010000168.1 GCA_017938645.1 Clostridia bacterium | reverse complement strand
AGAAATCGTTGAAAAAGAAAATGAAAGTGACGCGCCCGACCCGGAATTGAGGAGCAAGTTCACAAAATGGCTGCGGAAGAATCATGGTATCCGCATGGCTGCTGAAGGTGATATGCGCTTTATCAGACGCAAGGATTAAAACGTGGAATAATCGACCTGTTTTGCATAGGAGAACACAATGATTCCAGATACTATACTCAGTCTTGCACTGTTATCTCGCAATGCAAGGAAATGTCCCCGGTGCAATTGCGATCTTGTACGTAAAACAGCGTTCTTGCGGCTTGGTGTTCCCAAGCAGGTGAATTACGCGCAGGCATCCGTTTTGTTCTGCCCCAGGTGTCATGATTATTATGGTAACGATGCTCTTATGGACGAAGCAAGAGAATTCATTTCAGCAGCGAAGCATTGGGATAAAAAGAAAATACGCATACCGAACCATAACTATTCCGAAAAACACGCGGCGTCCGTTCTTTCCAGTCCCATCCAGAAGAACAGAGATAAAAGAAAAGAGAAAAATATTTCTCGCGCTGAAAGATATGTGGATATTGGCGGAGAAAAAGCGTTGCTGAAATTGCGGAATCAGCTTCCGCAGAATATCAGCTCGAAGAAGGTTATCCTCACGCTGGGGAGATTTACCATATGCCCATCCTGTAAACGCAAGCTACTGCCGGGATACATTGCCAATGTACCGATCTCATCCTCCGAGTGCGTTCAATGCGAACTTGATGTTTGCCATGCCTGCAATGTGTATTATTCCCCCAAAATTGCGTTCATGCAGGACCTGGCAGAAAAGTGCGTTGACAGCGATGTATTCTCTGTCGATTCCACATACTTGCAGGATATAGAAAAATGCCGACAGAATATGAATTCAAGGTGCTTGACCACCGCCTATTGTCGCTTCATCCTCTGTTCCATGGAAAAAGTGGAGATATATACGATCGTCACAAATACGAGCGAAGAACGCACAGAAGACCATATTCTTCACTATGGGCGCCCGGCTGCGCGTGATCTGTTGACGGCGGCCGTACTGCATCAGAGCGTCGTTATTCTTGACGACGCGGAATATGTCATCCAGTCTTGCAATTTTCTCGACCATGAGGATCTGAAGATGAGGATCGTGCGCCCTGATGATGAAGTAGAGGTTGAAAAAAAGAAGAACGGCGGCTTCTATGAAGCAAATCCATCGTATAGTCTCGTGGATGGCCTTGTTTTCAGCGAAAAAACCCGGCGTCTTGAGCTTTTGCGTATGACGTATGACGAATCTCTGGATTTGTATTATGTTGACCTGCTCATTTTCAGATCATTTGTACAACAATACGGGTTACCGATTGTCAGTGTATATGCGCCGGATAACGGTAACCGTGAATTAAGGACAGAATCCGTTCTCCATCAATTGGGGTATAATGTGAATGCAAAAAGCGGCTTAACATCCGCCGAACGTCATGAAATGCTTGCCCGTTTTGTTGATCTGGGTTTTGTCACTGTATCTTCGATAGTCAACCTGCTTACCATGCTGATTAAGCGAAATGGCGTGCAACGAACAGAGAGCAAAATCAAGTGGCAAGAGGATCTAGCGTTTATTTCTAACTATAAAGTCTGCCACGAGCGATTCGCTTTTGTCGAGCGAATAAAGAACGCTACACGTTCAGAGCAATGCTAAAAACAATACCAGATATCGTGAATTGGGGCATCCCGCATGGGATGCCTCTATTTTTTTACCTTTTGCTGAACAAACGGATAACTATTCTCATATGGCGTTGACTTTCAGCGACTTGTATGGCGTACTCACCACTAACCTTGAACGACGGGAGGTGATTGTGGTGAAACGCAAGGTTACAAGAGAAACAGAAATCCTGCGGAACGCCCGCTTGAAAAAAAGGCTTTCCCAGCAGCAGGTGGCCGTTATTGCCGGTGTGCATGTCCGGCAGTATCAGCGTCTGGAATATGGAGAGCGATCTATCGGCAGCGTCAATATGCGCTTTGGACTGGCGATCTGCGCCATTCTTGAACTGGACCCTTTTGATCTGGTGCAGTGGTTCTCGGAAGGCTGGCAGCTTGTATCTCTTGAAGATCCCTGATATTCAAGGATAAATTTGCCTTTTACGACCGCATGGACGTTGATAGGTTTCAAAAAGTATGGCTATATAACAATACCGCCGTCCCGAGTATCGGCGAGTTCATCAGACAGGAGTGAACCATACCTTGAGAGACATTCGACCTCGTGCAGAAGATAAGGCAAGGCACAGAACCGAGGCGCTGAACGCGCAGCAGGCAGAAGGCGGCGCCCGTCCCCCTGGAGCAGGCTTTGAAACCGAACGCGCCCGCGCCAAGCAGGCGCTCCGTGAAGAAGTCAGCGCCCAGACTGGACAGAGCGTCAGGAAAATTGCCGCTTCCAGCAGTGATCAGAATGACGATCGAATCCTGCGGGTCGCCGCCTATTGCCGCGTCTCCACAGATGATATCGACCAGGTTATTTCCATTGAACTTCAGAAGAACAACTACCGCGATATGATTCGCGCCAATCCCAAATGGAAATACGTAGGTACCTACGTGGATGATGGCTTCTCAGGAACCAATACGGATCGTCCGGCTTTCAATCTCATGATGAAGGATGCCATGGCTGGCAAGATTGATATGATCATTACCAAAAGCGTCAGTCGTTTTGCCCGAAATCTACTGGATTGCATTGGCTGGGTACGAAAACTGGAAGAGCAGGACCCTCCCGTCCCTGTATACTTTGAACAGGAGAACCTGAACACGCTGGATACAACCAGCAACATCATTCTGTTCGTCCTGGCCATGGTTGCCGAAGAAGAAAGCCATATGAAGAGCGAGGCAATGCTCCTCTCCCTTGAATGGCGCTTCAGCAGAGGACGCTTCCTGACGCCGGCTCTGCTGGGCTATGACCGGGTTGAAGTACCAGATGGTCACGGCGGTCACAGGAAAGTTCTAGTCATCAACGAAAATGAAGCGCAGACAGTTCGGCTGATGTACTATATGCTGCTCAATGGCAGCAGTACGACGGAGATCGCTTCAACCCTGACCGAGCTGGAGCGTGAAACCGGCGGGCGCAGAAAAGACGGAACGCCCAACACCAAGTGGACGGCAACCGGTATCGCAACGGTCATGCGCAACGAACGTTACTGCGGTGATGTGCTGGCGCGCAAGACCTGGACCCCCAACTTTCACGACCATAAGTCCAAGAAGAACCGAGGCAAGAAGAACAAGTATTACCAGCCTGGCCACCACGAGGCAATTGTTACCAGAGCGCAGTGGAACGCAGCCCAGCGCATCCTCAATAGTCATCGCTACGGACATGACGGAAGCTACCTTCCCATGCGCGTTATCGATCGGGGCGCGCTGATCGGCTATATTTCCATTAACCGCTCCTGGGCAGGCTACGAGCCGGATGAATACTTCCGAGTTTGCAGTATTGCTATGGGGATGCAGGAAGGCGATCTTGAGGTCAATCTTGAAAACGAACACCTTCCGGACGGTGGACATCGGATAGCCGGGTTTACGGATGAAAATGGCGTACAGCGCATAGCCAGAGAACTCAGCCTTGTGGAGAAAGCGGTCAAAGCTCAGATGGAAGGCCAGACGGAGGAAGAAGAAGCTGAACAGCGCAAGACGCTCAAGGACGGTTTCCAGGTAGTCAGCGCGGAGATGTTTTCCCATGCCTTCGAGCCTGTGGTACGCTTCAGCAGAAGCGCCGTTTCCTTCAATTCCACCTGCGTCAGTCGTTTGAACAGGGTACATGAACGGTATGGCCAGCTTTCTATGAGTCGAACAGAGTATGTTGAACTTCTTCTGAACCCCATAGAGCGCATGATGGTTGTTCGTCCCTGTACTGCCGATCATCCCAATGCAATCCGCTGGGCTGATGAAAATGGCAAAGGCAAATGTGTAGGCGCCAGCGCATTCTGCCGTATTCTGTTCGGTATTCTTGGTTGGGATGAGAACTACAGTTACCGCGTTCCCTGCACCGTCCGAAGTAAGGGTGACGAGGCTGCGCTCTTCTTCGATCTGGATAACTATATCGGCACGGCTAACGGTCGCAAGGGCGAAAAGCCCGATGAAGAGATCGCGGCAGCTGAAGAAGCCATCCGCGAGGAAAGTGAAGAGACTAAGGGGATCTTCTATGGAGCTGACGATGATGAAGAACCACAGGAGATCGAAGATACCGAAGAAATGGAACGGCGTCTTCAGGAACTTGCTGAGATTGAAAGGCGCACATTCGGCACGCCGGTCTTTGAACATAGCGGCGATATTCGCCTTCCTGCAATTGATGACGAAGGTGAATGGGATATCATGGCGGAGCCGAGGATTCTGGGCGATGATCATCGTGTCGACGATGCCGTAGTGGAATCCCTGCAGGATGAACTTCTGGAGGCTCTGATTGCAAGCGAAGATGAAACAGCGACTGGAGGTGAATAACGATGAAAAGCATCAAGAACCCGGCGCGAAGCAGACCCCTCTCCTCGAACGTGCGCCGGCTGATGAAGATGGCACGAGAATCTCCTTTGAACCCTCGGGTGGAAAAGATCGAACGCCCCTTTACCGCCCGTGACCTTGCTTACTGCGATATGCAAGGCAACATCTTTATGGCTGCCATTGATCAAGGATATTCCATGGAAGAGTTT
>JAGBBE010000167.1 GCA_017938645.1 Clostridia bacterium | reverse complement strand
TGGTGAAAAGATATGTGCAGTTAATGCCGCTCCGGAACAGCTGATCAATCCCGGCTCTATGCTGATCGGCGTCCTGTCACCCGATCCTAAAGATCTTTCGTACATGAACATCACCAGGGAGACAGACGACCTTCTGCGCAGCGAATATAGCCAGATTGTTCCCTTGTCGCTTGCCAGTTTTCCCAACAGCGCAAACCTTCTCAGCGCCTTTGGCCTTTTGGTTGTCGATGGATATGATATATCTGTCTTTTCAGAAGAACAAAAGGATGCTCTTTACACATGGCTAAATGCCGGTCATGTTCTGATCGTCGGTGGTGGTGCGCAAGCGGGTATTACTTATCCTTCCTTCACTGAATTGACAGGGATTCTTCCCGGTCAGGTATCGCAGAATCAGGATATTACTCCCGCACTGCTTACTTACCTCGGCATCAGCAGTGCTGCGCTCGGACAGGAACTTCTGCTGAACGCATCTTCGGGCGGAAACATACTTGTTTCTGACGGCGAAACTCCGCTTATCTGGAAAACGGCTGTCGGAAACGGCGTGATCTATACCACAGCCTTTGAGCTCGGCGCAAAACCTCTGTCCAGTTGGCCGCTGATGCATACATTCTGGCAGCGGGTGCTTCTGAAGGACTGTTATGACCTCTATCAAAAATGCTATTCAGGCGCAGGATACACTTACAGCAGCATGCCCTATGTTGCAACCAGACTTCCCATAGCAAACGACTTTGGAGTCAAGGTCGTTCTTTCTGCTGCGGCAGGTCTTCTGGTTGTTTTCACACTCATTGTATATATCATTCTGATGCGCAAAGATAAAAGGCAGTACCTTTGGTTTGCTCTGCCTGCAATCTCCATCCTCTGTGCAGCAATGGTTTGCTATGCCGCCACAGGCCTCGACAGCAACCAGCCGACCATGCTTTCTATTCAAACGCTGAAGCAAGAGGCTGACGGCACGCAGGACTTTGATAGCGTCGCTTCCGTTGCGCTTCCGTTCAAAGGTCAGCACCTCGTTACCATCGAAGATGGAACGCTTCGCCCTGAGAACGATCTCTATGAAGACTACTACTATGACGATGAAGAACAGCTGCCCGATGAACCGACACAGCAGAGCTATCGGTATCTTTTTGGAGAACACAGCGGTATCGGCATGGATTTTACTGCACCTTGGCGCGCACATACTTTTGCAATCGAAAATACTGCATTCTCAACAGGAAAGATTGACGCTGTGCTCTGGCGGGAAGAAGACGGCATTCACGGCTATATCGTCAACAATACAGGCATTGATCTCAGTGAAGGCGTCGTTCTCTGCAAGATGGGTTATTGCTCTGTTCCCGCCTTGCGCGATGGCGAACGCTATGACTTACTGCTGCGTGATGCAACCTTCGCCGATCCCCAAAAGCCGGTTTACGAAGACGGCTGCATTTATGAATCGCTTTCTGCCGCGTACTTTGATACATATGGCATGGTACGTGAATACTTTCTGAAAACCAGCCATCATCAAGATAATGAGGACTATATTGAAAGCGATGCTGATACCAGCGCTCGCATAAGCATCATGCAGGAACTTGTTTCCTCGGACTACGGCAGCAAGTTTTATCAGACCATCTGCTTTTACTATGTTGCATTCACAGACGATCTACCTGCACCGAATCTGGCACTGGACGGAACGCCCATCACACGCAGCTTCAGCCGCGGTGCAGTCCGTGCAGAGATGAACTTCCTGAGCGTTGGCAATACCGGTATCATTTATCATGCACCCGGCATGGACCCTGCAACACGCTGCGAAATCAGCGAAAGCGGCGCTCCTTATGTTCATGAAGGATATATGTCAGCTGCCGAGTCTTATCACCGCCTGTCCGAATCTCCCGCCTTTATGTTTGATCTTGCAGAAGTAAAAGATGCAGATCTGTCCAAGTTGATCATCTACGACGAAATCCAGAGTCCGCTTGTCCAGTTGTACCTCTACGACGGCAAAAACTGGGTGGAGCAGAAACTGGCGGAAGAAATTCCGAATCCGAAGAAATATATCGATGAGGATGGCAGACTATTTATTCAGTTCCGCGCTGTTGGAAATGCAAGCGAATACATGGAAGTCACTACACCCGTACTGATGCTGGAAGGGAGGGCAAAATAATGCTGCAAATTGATAACCTGACCCGTTATTATGGAGATTTTCTTGCACTGGATCATCTGAATCTGACCATCGGCGACGGAGAACTGCATGGATTTGTCGGCCCGAACGGAGCAGGCAAGACCACCACCATGCGTATTCTCGCCACATTGCTTCCCGCATCTTCCGGTACGGCAACCATCAATGGCGTTACAATTGGCAAGGACAACCGCAAAGCCCGCTCCCTCGTGGGATATATGCCGGATTTCTTTGGCGTCTACGATAACCTGAAGTCCTGGGAATACCTTGATTTCTACGCCCGGTGCTACGGTATCCGTAAAAAGGAACGACTCCGCATGAATGAGCAGCTTTTGGATCTTGTAGGGCTGACCGACAAACGCAATTCATATGTAAATTCCCTCTCCCGCGGTATGAAGCAGCGGCTGTGTCTGGCCCATGCTCTGATACATGATCCGCAGCTGCTGATTCTCGATGAGCCCGCTTCCGGCATGGATCCCCGCGCCAGAGCAGAGATGAAAGGCATACTGCGTACACTGAAGGATATGGGGAAAACTGTGCTGGTCTCCTCGCATATTCTGCCGGAGCTTTCTGAGATGTGCGACAGTCTGACTATTATGGATCACGGGAAACTTGTGTTTACCGGTTCCGTCGAAGCGCTTTCTCAAAAGATGAATGGTGATGCGCCGCTGGATATTCGTTTTATTCCCGGTTGCGGCGATACAGCTCTCGACCGGGCAGTTACTCTCCTGAAAGAAAACCCAGTCATTACCGGCATTACTCAGGAAGAACCGTATCTGCTTCGCGTGCGTTTGCAGGGAGACGAAGGTATCTGTGCTGCAATATTGCATTCACTGATTGCAGATAATCTGCCCATCGCAGACTTCCATCGCGCTCCCATGAATCTGGAAAAGGTCTTTATGGAGGTGACTCAGCATGCTTAATCCCATCCTCGCATCCTCCGCATTACGCCGCATGCGCAGTGCCCGCACGATAGTCATTTGCGGCGTATACATCGCCGTACTGTTCTTCCTAACTTGTCTGTGCATGAGTGTTTTTCTGGTAAGCGACACAGTTACCCTCAGCGACATTTCCAGAGGCATGAATACATATCTCATTTTACTCCTCGCGCAGTTTGCATTGATCGTACTGGTGGCTCCTGCAATGACCGCCAGTTCCATTGCCGGTGAACGAGAACGCCAGACCCTTGAGTTATTGCTTGTGACCAACACTGGTTCCATGCGCATCGTATTCGGCAAGCTGATGGAAAGCTTCGCCTTCCTCGCGCTGTTGATTGTTTCCAGCCTTCCTGTGATGTGCCTCACAATGCTTCTTGGCGGAGTAACACTGTTCCATATTCTTTCCGGCTTACTCTTTCTGCTATGCTGCGCCTTCGCTG
>JAGBBE010000166.1 GCA_017938645.1 Clostridia bacterium | reverse complement strand
TCCTTACAAACATTTTAAAAACTGCAATCATATTCACCGAGTTGAAAGGAGTCAGATTCAAATGGACAAAAAACTCAAAATCGGTATTATCGGCGCCGGCGGCATTGTGATGTGGTCCCATCTTCCCGGTTATGCCAACATGGATAATGTTGAAATCGTGGCAATCTGCGATATCAAAATTGAAAAAGCCCGTGCCATGGCTGAAAAATACGGCATTCCTCAGATTTTCGAGAACTACAAGGATCTTCTCGCACTGCCTGAGCTGGATGCAGTGGACATCTGCACGCCGAACTATCTGCACTCCATCATTGCTGTGGAAGCGCTGGAACGCGGTCTGCACGTCTTCTGCGAAAAGCCTGATGCTGTAAGCGTTGCCGAAGTCGAAAAGATGCAGGCAGCAGCCGACAAGAGCGGCAAGGTGCTCATGGTCATGCGCAACAACCGCTATATGCCCATTTCTTCTTTCACCAAGAAGTACATCGCTGATGGCAACATGGGCGAAATCTATGCAGCACGCTGCGGCTGGCAGCGTCGCCGCGGTATTCCCGGCAAGGGCGGCTGGTTCACCACCAAAGAACAGTCCGGCGGCGGTCCGCTGATCGACCTTGGCGTTCACATGATCGACCTGACCATGTGGCTGATGGGCAATCCGAAGCCCGTAGCTGTTACCGGCTGCACCTACTGCAAGTTTGCGGATACCGATGTCTCCGACTCCACCGAATCCAAGTTCGGCGAGAAGGCTTCCGGCGGCACCTTCGACGTTGAAGACCTTGCTATGGGCTTTATCCGCTTTGAAAACGGCGCATGCCTGCAGATCGAGTTTTCCTGGGCTTCCAATATCGAAGCCGAAAACCGTTTCTTCGAGCTTCGCGGCTCCAAGGCCGGTGCAAAGTGGGATTCTCTGAGCAACAAGCTGGCCATCTACAGTGAAGAGTATGGTTCTACCGTTGACTATCTGCCCCAGATCGACAACTCCAAGGGTGTTAAGCCACACGAGGCCAACCTTCGTCACTTCGCAGACGTCCTGCTCAATGGCACCGATCCCATGTTTGTGCCCCAGCAGGGCGTAAACATGGTCAAGATCCTCGAAGCAATCTACAAATCTGCTGAAACCGGCAAAGAAGTACTGCTGTAAAGGAGAATACGAGGATGAGAATTTCAATCTTCAACGAGCATCTTCACGAAAAAACAGATGAGCTCGTGCGCAGTGTTTATCCCGAGGGAATCCATGGCGCACTGGCTTCCTTTCTGCAGGATGAAAATACCATTCGCATTTTTACGCTTGACAATGTGAACGAGATCACAAGAGAAGCACTGGATGATACCGATGTCATGCTTTGGTGGGGACATATGGGTCATGATAAAGTTCCTGATGAAGTAGCCATCCGCGTTAAAGAAGCAGTTCTGCGCGGTATGGGCATCGTATTCCTGCATTCTGCGCATCACTCCAAGCCCTTCCGTCTACTGATGGGCACCATGTGCAACCTCACTTGGCGCGAAGACGGCGATATGGAACGCATTTGGACTGTAATGCCTTCTCATCCTATTGCTCAGGGCATCGGTCGTTATTTCGAGCTTCCCCATGTTGAAACCTACGGCGAACCCTTCACCATTCCCAATCCGGATGATGTGGTTTTCATCGGCTGGTACGAGGGCGGAGAAGTTTTCCGTTCTGGCGTGACCTTCCATCGTGAAAATGGTCGCATCTTCTACTTCCAGCCCGGCCATGAAACCTTCCCCATCTTCTATGACAAGAATGTGCAGACTATCATCCGCAATGCCGTGAATTGGGCCAAACCCATCTATCGCATTCCTGAGCTTGTTTGCCCGCACGTCAAGCGTCCCGGTGAAGAATAAGGAGGCGCAGCATGGAACGCTTTGCATGGAAAGGCCGCATCAAACCCGGCATGCAGGCTGAATACAAACGCCGCCATGATGAAATCTGGCCCGAAATGAAGGCCCTTCTCAAAGAGGCCGGCATCTGCAACTACACCATCTGGTCGGATGGAGATATTCTGTTTGGATACTACGAATGCGAAAAAGGTATTGAGTTTGCCGAAAAAACACAGGCTGGAAGTCCGATTGTAGACCGCTGGAATGTCTACATGGAAGATGTTCTGGAATTGGAGATGGATCCCCAAACCGGCGCCCAGCCCAAGATGATGCAGATGTTCCTGATGGAATAACACAGAAAAGAGCCCTGCTTATGCAAGCAGGGCTCTTGTTCATTCGTTAGCCGAGAACAGGCTGGAAGTCGCCTCATCCTCATACTGACGGGTATACAGGTTATAGTAGTGTCTACGAGCTTTGAGCAGCTCGTCATGCCTTCCGCGCTCGATGATTTTGCCGTCACGGACAACCAGAATCAGGTCAGCATTCTTGACCGTGCTCAGACGGTGAGCAATAACCAGCGAGGTTCTTCCCTTGATGATGGTTTCGATAGCAGACTGAATCTTTTGCTCCGTAATGGTGTCGACAGAGGCAGTCGCCTCATCCAGCACCAAAATACGCGGATCGGCCAGGATGGCGCGAGCAAAGGAGATCAACTGTTTTTCACCCGTGGAGAGCATGTCGCCGCCCTCGCCTACATCGCTGTCCAAGCCCTTCTCCATGCGTGCAACGACTTCTTCCGCAGAAACCAATTTGAGCGCCTGCTGGATCTGTTCGTCGGTCGCGTTGGGATTTCCATAAAGCAGGTTTTCACGAACCGTTCCGGAGAACAGATGCGGCGTCTGCAGCACATAGCCAATCGCCGAATGAAGCCAGAGCTGACTGCGTTCGCGCGCGTCGCGCCCATCGATGAGTACCTGTCCTTTGGTGGGTTCAAAGAAACGGCAGACGAGATTGACCAGCGTAGACTTGCCCGCACCCGTTTCGCCAACAATGGCAATATTGGAACCAAAGGGTATCTTCAGGCTGAAGTTTTCCAGTACGTATTCATCGCCATCGGGATACTTGAAATCGACGTTTTTGAACTCGATATCGCCCTTAATCGGTTCCCAGTTTTCACGCTTGGGATTGAAACTGTCGCCGTATTTTTCAATTACATCCTGCGAATCGACAACATCAGACTCAGTCTCCAACAAACGTGTCAGACGTTCAATGTTCACCTGCGTTGTGATCAGGTCAGAGATTGCATCAATGATCCAGCGCACAGGCTCCATCATGCCTTGCGCATAGGACATGAACATGGAGAACGTACCAACCTCGCTTGCAGCAATGTATCCGCCGCGCCAGAGTACAATGGCCAGTGCAAAAGAAGAAGCAAGGTTCATCGTAGCAGCAAACATGCCACGCAGATGAGCCACACGCACGCTCTTTTTATGCATGGCACCGGTATCCTCCACGAAGTCTCCGGCCATCTTATCCTCAATGACTAGTGTCTTGATCGTCTTGGCGCCGGTGATGCCTTCGTTAAAGTCACTGGTAATCTTGGAGTTCAGTTCGCGAACCTCGCGGTTGACGCGGATCAGTTTTCCCTGAAACACAGAGAACAACGCGACAATCAAAGGGAGGATGGTCAGAACCAGCAGTGCAAGACGCGCATTCACAATCAGCATGACGATGATTGCGCCTACGAGGTAGGAAATGTGCCATACGCTGTCCATCAGCGACCACGAAACCAAGGAGCCAATGCGGGCTGTGTCGCTGATGACTCGGGCGTGGATGTATCCTACGCTGTTCTGATTAAAGTAAGAGAACGAAAGCGTCTGTAGATGGCTGAAGGCTGCATTGCGCAGGTCACGATTGACGCTCACTTCTGTTTTCATTGCGTAATTGCAGGAGGTGTAGTTCAAAAAACCTGCAAAAACAATAGCGGCAATGTAGAGAATCAGGAAAAACGGCAGCGTATCGAGCGTTTTTTCAGCAATAAAATGGTTAAGCGCATAACGCTGGAACTGCGGAAGCAGGATATCCACGCCGCTGGAAAGCAGGCCGCAGAAGACCATGGTAAACACAATCCTGCCGTAGGGCTTCATGAAAGGAAGAACTTTACCAACGCCAAAGAACGGCAGGGATTTCTTCTCGTTCTGTTCGTTCATCATCCTTCCACCTCCTCGCTGGAAAGAGACTGAATCTCATAGATCCGCTGATACAATCCACCGGCTGTGCGCAATTCATCAGGACTTCCCTTTTCGACGATCCTGCCGCGGTCGAGTACGATGATCTGATCGCACTTGGACAGCGTTGTGATACGGTGAGAAATCAGAATGATGCTCGCACTGCCAAAACGCGCTTCCAGCGCCTTGCGGATCTTGGCGTCGGTTTCGGCGTCAACAGCGGACAGCGAGTCGTCAAAGATCATGATGGGCGTCTGCTGGGTGAGCATGCGGGCAATGGCCGCGCGCTGCTTCTGACCGCCGGAAAGCGTAACGCCACGTTCACCAACGAACGTTTCATAACCCTTGGAGAAGCTGTCAATGGTTTCATCCAAACACGCAGCACGCGCGGCCTCACGGATGTCCGTAAGTGTGAGTTCAGCATTGGTGATTGCGATGTTCTCTTTGAGCGTTCTGGAGAACAGGAACGGCTCCTGCAAAACAATGCCAATGTTTTTTCGAAGATGTTCTAGCTTGATATCGGCAATGTTTACCCCGCCGATGGTAATTCGACCGCTTTCAGCAGGAAGGTCATACAGCCTGTCTAGCAGCAGCATAAGCGTGGACTTGCCGCTTCCGGTTCCGCCAAGGATACCCAGCGTGGTTCCGGCCTTCATTGTGAAATCGATATTATGCAGCATCTGCGGACAATTTTCGTACGCAAAATTTACGTTTTCAAATACGATATCGCCCGTCATGTCCGGAGTGACGGCATGCTCGGCATCCTTTTCTTCTTCAGAGCCCATGATGTAGCCAATACGGTCGATGGCAACGCCTGCCTTGCTCATGTCCGAGATCATACGTCCGAGCTGACGAATCGGCCAGACAAGCATGGAGTTGTAGGAGATAAAGGCGATGTACTCACCGCTGGTCATTTCACCGCGCAGGCAGAAGACCACGCCAAACACAACCACCAGCAGAATCTGTGTGCCGCTGAGAATGTCGGAGGTACTCCAGAAGCGGCTCATAACCTTTGCAAGCCTGATCCAGAGGTTCGTGTATTCTTCATTGTGCTTTTCAAAACGATCACGCTCATAGCGTTCGCGGCCAAAGGCGCGGACAACACGCACACCAGTCAGGTTTTCCTGGGCCATGGCACTCAGTCTGCCTTCGCTCTCATCGCACTCCTTGAATCCGCTGCCAATCTTGTTATGGAAGCTGAAGGAATACAGGAAAATAATCGGCATCGGAATCAGCGCAATCAAACCGAGCCAGACATTCATGGAGAACATGAACGTCATGGACAGAACAACCAGAATCAGAATACGGAAGAGATTGGACATCTGACCCGCAACAAAGTTTCTCGTTGTTTCCACATCGGAGGTACAGCGCTGGATGATATCGCCGGTATGGTTCTTCATATGCCAGCTGAACGGCAGTCGCTCAATGTGCTTATAAAGCGTATCGCGCATGGTCTTAACCAGGGTTTCAGATGCGCGCGTATTGAAAATCAGGAAGGAATACTGAGAAAGCACCTTCACCACAGCAACAGCCAACACAGCCAGAGCCATCAGCCAGAGGTTCTTGCCCAGATACTCAAAGCCGCCCACAGCATTGACAAGCTTCATAACCGCAGGACCAAAGGTCGGTTCATTTCCGCCAATGGCATTGTCAACAGCCGCACGAATAATCTGCGGCGTAATCATGTCCGCCAGAGCCGTCATGGCTGCGGCGAGCATGCTGAGTACAAACAGGCCTTTGCTTCCGCGCAGGAAGCGCCAGATCAAGTCCAGCTTGCGCACGGAAGGTTCTTGTTTTTGCAAAGCCATTCTCCTTTCACTTGTAAAAAAGCCGTCAGCATCATCGCACTGAGAAAAGCGACATGCAAACGGAAGTTTAACGGGTACGCTGTTGACGATAGCAACCATATGGTAGCATACGGAAACAGTAAAGTCAATCTTTCGACACACAAGTGTTCTCATCTATGATTAGAAGGAAAAATCACAGGATTTATCGAAATCTACGTGGAGAATAAGATGAAGGTGATCCGATGATCCGTTATGTAACGCTGAACTCATTTGAAGAACTGACACAGTTTATCAGCGACCAGAAATTCGACCCCAACATCCAGCGCAACCGCTCCTTTTACCTCTACAGAGGCCTGAGCAACGCCTCTTTTCATCTGCAGACAAGCCTCCAGCGAAACTGCAGGGACAAGCAGAACGATCTGGAAGCGTCTATTCTTCGCAACTTCAGCAAGTACGCCGCTTCCGAAGCGCCTTTGCAGGATGCATCCATCTGGAGGCAGATGGCTATCGGTCAGCATCACGGACTGCCCACCCGTCTGATGGACTGGACTTTTTCGCCTCTGATGGCGCTGCACTTTGCCACCAGCGGCGAAGCACTCAGCGAAATGGACGAACATAATGCTGCCGTTTGGAAGATTGATGTGAGCGAGTTCAACCGTCTTCTTCCTGCGCGCTACCAGAACGTGCTCGAACGGGAAAAAGCCTATTTCTTCACGATTGATATGCTGGATGGCTTGAGCAATAACACAGACGCCTATGACCGTGATATGGGTTCCAAATCCATGATCCTACTTGAACCTCCGTCCATCGATCAGCGTATTATCAACCAGTACTCCTATTTTTCTGTAACACCGTCCGGAATTCAGAACATGGAGGAATTCCTCGATACACAGACGGAAAACACCGTATGCTATATCCTTCCAAAGGAAATGAAGTGGCGCATGCGGGACATGCTGGATCAGATGAATATCAACGAGCGCATTGCGTTTCCCGGGCTTGACGGACTGTCATTGTGGATCAAACGTCATTATTACGTCAAATAACTCCATATCACGAAAGGAGATCTACTCTATGAAGAGCATCACCGAGATCGATCCCAATTTCAAACTGCCCGAAAGCGTACCTGCCGGCATACAGTTTCTTGACCCGCGTGAAGCGCCTTTCTCCATTTGGGGACTTGCGCCGAATGATCAGGGCGTATACAGCCGTCTGCCTCTGGAATTCCTGCCCGAGTGCAGCGAAGGCGTACAGGCACTGGCCTCCCATCTGGCGGGCGCCTGTGTTCGTTTCTCCACAGATGCAGATCATCTGGCTGTGCTGTGGACGCTGACCGATCCTACCAACATGCCTCACTTTACGGCAAGCGGTCAGAGCGGTCTGCAGCTTTTCGAAGAGTCCGACGAAGGAATCTTCCATGTCAAAAATCTGATCCCTGCCATGAACGCAGGCCTTGGATGCAAACTTCAGCAGAGTTCCTATTTCCCGCTTCCGGGTGGAATGCACCATTACGCACTGTATCTGCCGCTGTATAACGGCCTGAAAGAGCTTCTTCTCGGATTTGCTCCTGATGCTCAGGTTCTGCCTGGCCGTACGCCTCGCATTGAAAAACCAATTCTGTTCTATGGTTCTTCCATCACACAGGGAGGGTGCGCTACCAAGGTTGGTTCCTGCTATTCGACCATTCTCTGCCGCAGGCTCGACGCTGCACAGGTCAATCTCGGCTTTTCCGGCAATGGCATGGGCGAAGCCAACATGGCTGAGTACATCGCCTCGCTCCCGATGAGCATGTTTGTGATGGATTACGATCACAATGCCCCCAATGCCGCACATCTCGAAAAAACACACATGCCCTTCTACCGGATCATCCGTAAAGCACAGCCGGACCTTCCCATTGTGATGGTTACGTGTCCCGACTTCGAGCGTGAACTGCAAAACGCTATCGAATGCCGTGCTGTCATCCGCCGCAACTATGAGACAGCCGTTGCCGAAGGTGATCAGAACGTCTATTTCGTCGATGGTGAAACCTTCTTCGGAACCAGCGAACGCGATCTGTGCACCGTAGATGACTGCCATCCCAACGACATCGGTTTCCTGCGTATGGCCGATGTGCTTGAACCTATTCTTCGCAAAATCCTGTATTCCTGATTATCAAAAGGAGTGCTGAAGATGTCCTTTGTTCTGTGTCCGATCGGCTTCCCCATCGTGTTTCCGGCTAATGCTTCGGCACCTGTCGTTTATGCTGCCGGAGAACTGTCCAGATATCTGCAGCGCATGGATGGAGTTGAGCATAATCACAAAGCATCATTTAAAGGCTTTTGTCTGCGGCTTTCTGTCGAAGCCAAAGACCTGACAGACGGAGCCTTCAGGATCACCATTTCAAAGGACGGAATTCTGATTGAGGCAGGAGTGCCTGCTGGGATCGTATACGGCTCCTACGCACTTTTGGAACGTTTTGGTTGCCGTTTTCTGGCCTGCGACTGCGAGATCATTCCAGACAGTCTTCAGCCGCTTGAAGAAGGTGTTTTTGAGGAACATCCGGCATTTGCGGTACGCGAGCTCTTCTGGCGCGAGGCTATGGATGGCGCCTTTGCTGTCAAGCTCAGGCTCAATTCCGCGCGTTCCTCCATTACACCTGAACAGGGCGGAAAGGCCATGTTCTATAACTTCAGTCACACTTTTAACACTCTGATTCCTGTTGAAAAATACTTCGATTCGCACCCCGAGTACTTTTCCATGATCGATGGCAAACGTCTTCGTGAAAGGACTCAGCTCTGTCTGACCAATCCCGATGTCCTGAAGCTGTGCGTTGAAGGCGTTAAGAAGTGGATTCGTGACAATCCGGAGTATACCATTTTCTCCGTAGCGATGAACGACTGGTACAATGTCTGCCGCTGTCCCGCCTGCCGAGCCATTGATGACGAGGAAGAAAGCGGAGCTGGAACAATGATCCGTTTTGTCAACGTGGTTGCAGATGAAGTTGCCAAAGAGGTCCCGCATGTAATGATTCATACATTCGCCTATCTTTACTGCCGTAAGCCGCCCAAGTACACCAAACCGCGCAGCAATGTGATCATCCGCCTCTGCTCCATTGAATGCTGCTTTGCTCACCCAATCGATTCCTGTGGCTGTGAAACAGGGCCGATTGATGTGCAATATGCAAGTGCCAAAGGATTTATGGGTGATCCAAAGGCCGAATCCTCGTTCCTGCGCGATCTGCGCAGCTGGTCAAAATGGTGTGATCATCTCTACATCTGGGATTACACAACCAACTACGCCAATTACCTGCAGCCATTCCCCAATCTTAGCGTTCTGGCCTCTAATCTGCGCACATTCCGTGCCGCTGGCGTTCACGGCGTATTTGAACAGGGCAACTTTTCTCACGGACGGTGCAGCGCCCTAGGCCAGCTGAAGGTCTATCTTCTGGGCAAACTGTTGTGGAATCCCAACCTGGACACCGAAAAGCTCGAAGACGAATTTGTTAATGGCTATTACGGTCCTGCAGCCATTCCGATGCGCGAATACGTAAGGCTGTGGCATATGGAAAATCGGGCCTTCCATGCCGGTATTTATGACCCGCCTGACGCCGCATATTTTTCCGATGAACTGGTTGACAAGGCGTGGTCGCTGATCAAACAGGCGCTTCAGCTTGCCACCGAGAATCCTTATCGTGAACGAGTAGAGCGTGAAGCTCTGTCTATCCGTTATCTGCTGCTGGCCAGAAGCGACCCGAACACCGAGGAGCACAGCAGACAGGTAGACGAATTTGCCGAGGATGTAAGACGCCTTGGGATCACAGAGCTCTTTGAACGAAAGGCGCTTGACGATTCCTTTGAAGTACTTCGGACCAGTCGGTATGTCAAGGATCGAAGCAAGGTTCGCGCCATTTCCTACCCCATTTGAAGACAAAAAAGAGCCGGTATAAACCGGCTCTCAGACTGTCAAAGAAGCCACTTTGCCGTGTAGCAAAGTGGCTTCAATCATGTGAAAAATCGAAGAAACAAGCAAGCGCATCCACTTGTGGATGGCGAGCTTTTTCAG
>JAGBBE010000165.1 GCA_017938645.1 Clostridia bacterium | reverse complement strand
CCGGACAGAGCCTTGGGCTTACGGTTCAGCAGGTGGCTGATATCGAGGATCTTGGCAGCTTCTTCCACGCGCTGCTTGATCTCAGCCTTGGGGGTCTTGCGCAGCTTCAGACCGAAAGCCATGTTGTCAAACACGGTCATGTGGGGATACAGAGCGTAGTTCTGGAAAACCATGGCGATGTCGCGATCCTTGGGAGCAACGTCGTTGACCAGACGGTCGCCGATGTACAGCTCGCCGCTGGAGATCTCTTCCAGGCCGGCAACCATGCGCAGGGTGGTGGACTTACCGCAGCCAGAGGGGCCAACGAGAACGATAAATTCCTTGTCTTCGATGTCCAGGCAGAAGTCGCTAACAGCGGTCACGTTACCGGAATAAACCTTATAGATGTGATTGAGAGATACGCTTGCCATGCAGACAGCCTCCTTAATGATAATGCGCATGCCTCCACAAACGTTCCATGAAAGCATTGCATCTTATGGCTGTATTATACATGAAAATCGACAAAAATGTAATTGGCTGATTCCACCAAGATTGACACCTTCATTTGTACAGGATGTACACAGCGGACATTTTTTCACCAGATATTGAACCAAAAAATGCCTATTCACTCCGCAGTGCATCAACCGGTTTAAGGTTGGAAGCGCGTATTGCAGGGGTCACTCCAAAGGCCAGGCCCGTCGCCACAGCAGCGCACAAAACCAAAATACACTCGCCTGTCTTTACTGCTGGAGAAAGCCCTATGCTGCGTCCCGCTGCATCGATTAGACCAATTCCAAATCCAACGCCAAGCGTGCCCCCGATTGCCGCATACATCATAGCTTCCGATAGAAAGAGCAGACAGATCTGCATCCGTCTCATCCCCAAAGACTGCATGATTCCGATTTCACGTCTGCGCTCTCTGACGCCAACCAGCAGAATATTCATCACACCGATTCCTCCAACCAGCATACAGATCAGTGCAACCCAGTTCAAAACATCTACAAACGTTGAAATCACGCTGTTTGCGGCGTCAATCTGTATCTGCATGGTGATTGCATCGACGTCTATTCCGCGTGTCAAAGCTAACATATGCTGGAACATCGCAGCGGACTTTTGTGGATTTCCTCCAGGCGGAACGTGTATCATGATTTCGTGAACAGCATTATTTGTATATGGAAGCATTCTCTCAAGCGGTACAACGAGAGCTTCATCCAGGTCAATTTGTGAAAATCCACTCTGCGACTCCGAAACTCCTCGTATAACAAATTCCTCGTTTTCTACAAAGACAGAGTCACCTGGACTTACACGCAGTTTCTTCGCAGCTTTTGCCCCGATCAGCGCAGAATGTCCATTCTCCCACTCTAATGGATACAGCATGCGTCCTTCACGAATAATCGCACCTGTCCGTTGAAGGTAGTCATCATCGCAGCCGGCTATCGTTATTTCGGTTGAGGCATTTGCTGCATATACTTTTTCCGAAAGAAAAACCTGTTCCGTGGCATCCATCGAAAGGATATCCGACACATGTTTTCCGTCATCTGCACAAAGGATGTTCTCTTCATTTGATGCTATCCATACCTTATCAATTCCAAGGCGATTCATTTCAGACCGAACCTGCATCTGACCTGCATTTCCAAGTGTCAGCACAGCCAGAATTGCAGCGATTCCTATTGCCATTCCAAGCACCGTCAGAAAAGAACGAACAGGTGCAGCAAATACGTTCAGCATACCCAGTTTCCATAGTTCGCGGTTTTTCATACGCCTCGTTCCTTTACTTTGCATCCGGGTGTCAACGCATATGAATCCGGCAGAAAAATCGCTTTCTTCCCTATCCATTCGTCCGAAAGAGCGACATAGTGGTTATTCCGTCTGGATACATCTATTTTCACAGGCCATGCATGGTCGCTTTCAACAATCCAAATCTGATTTTCCCTCCCGATCAAACCCAAAGGTGCCAGCGCATCCAATGTACAGTCTTTCTTGAGCACCTCAGCTGTGACGTGTTCCCCTTCTTCAATCAATTGCAGACTGTCTCCAACGGGAATGAATTTCATTTGTCTGATTCCTTGTGAATAATCAACGGCTCCATATTCAGCAAAAACTGCCATGCCCAGATCCGCTCCATTCTGGGTGATGACCGCAGACGCACCAATATCGAGTTCTTTTCCTGATATCCAAACACATTTTTGCTCGTTGTGTATTCGCAGCAAGGGTACAGTACTGTGTACATACTGTCCTTCCGAAAGATAGATTTCAGCTATCTTTCCATCGATCTCCGAACGGATTTGTCCTGCTTGAATTTGCTTGAGAAGTATTTCTTTTTGCTGTTCTGCTTCAAATTTTTTTGTGCTTCCGACAAGAAAAAACGCTTCGCCTGACTTCTGAGTCAGTCTTTCATATTGATATTGCTTTGCCAGCAAACCTTTAAGGGTATATTCTGCTTGTGAAGTATCAATCCGCAGAATCAGGTCTCCCTTTTTGACCTTCTGACCGTTCGAAACACAAATCTGTTCAATTTGCCCTTCAAAAGGACTCAGGCAGATCTGTTCCTCGGCATATCCGACAATTCCGCTCATCCGGACAGACTCAGCAAACAATCCCTGTTCAATTTGAATCGTCTGTACCTGTACAGCAGGCGAATACGGGCTGGCAAGCAAAGCCGTTGTAACCATCACGGACGTCAAAATCATCAGAAGTGAAATCTTAGCTTTGGACATGCCGCACATTTCCTCCCTTACAAACCTGTGGTCTATTCTTGGCCAAAGTTTTGGAAAGGAATCGTGGCAACTGCGCGCAATTCTTGGAATATAAACCAGCGCCGCCGGCAAACAGCCGGCGGCGCAAAGTGATTCAATTATCGGATTCCCATGCTCTGATCGATCTGTTGGCGGGTCATACGAATGTCCGTCAGTTTTTCGCTGATGGAACGATCCAGCTGAACCAAAACCTCATCGATGTGCTGGTAAACATCGGTATAAAGTTTCTCAATCTCCTCATGGGTGCTCTGGCGGAGCTCTTCCGCCTCCATATTGGCGCGGGCGGTAATCTCCTGCTCGCTGATCAGCTGACGGGCGCGGTTTTCGCCGTCGCTGACCATTTTGGCGGCCTGTTCCTGGGCTTCACGCACCATGGCATTGGCCTGCTGCTGCGCCTGAACAAGCATCTCCTGAGCCTGCTGCTGAGCCTGTGCAACCATCTGCTGCGCCTGTGCCTTGGCGTCCGCCACATACTGATTGGCACGCGTCGTAGCATTCTGCTTGGTCTGCTCTGCACGCTCATTGGCTTCAGAAATAATGGAAATCTGATTGGCCACAACGCCTTCGCATTCAGCAAAAACCGTAGGCATCTCGTTGTTGATTCCTTCGAGAAGCTTGGCCACATGATCCTGTTCCACCATACACAGGCCGCTGAGCGGAACACGCTTGGCCTTTGTGATGGCGTCATACAGTTCGTTCAGATTTTTACGAAACGCCGAAATAGCATCTTTCTGCATAAAAATTCCTCCTTAACGCTGACGCAAAATGGAAGCAACCTCCTGCGCAATGCAGGAAGGAACAAACATGCTGATATCTCCGCCAAACATGCCAATTTCTCGGACTGCGCTGGAACTGAGGTTGGCATATTCCGGCGCAGTGGTCAAAAAGAGTGTTTCCACCTGATCGTACAGTTGGCGATTTAATTGAGCCATTCTGAATTCGCTCTCAAAATCAGACACACCCCGTAAGCCGCGAACAACCACTCCTGCACCCGATTTGCGCATGTAGTCTACCAGAAGCCCATCAAAACAGTCAAAGCGGACATTCGGCAGATGCGCACATGATGCAGCCAGCATGGACAGGCGTTTTTCGACCGGGAAAAGGCCTGTTTTTGCCGGATTGTGCAAAACGGCAACAATCACCTCATCGAAAATCGCAGCCGCACGCTCGATGATATCCACATGACCGTTTGTCACCGGATCAAAGCTGCCGGGATAAACGCATAGCTTTGCAGGCATAGTATTCGTTGCTCCTTGAAAGATTATCCTTCTGCGTCATAAAGGTAAAAATGAATTTCAGTATCTCCATAGGTGCGCTGCTTGAGCAGTTCAAACTTTTCATCCGGCTCACCGAAGGCACCTGTACGATGCTCAAGCACCATCATTGCACCGGATGCAAGCAAACCCGCATCAGCGAGCGCCGCGCATATTTCTCCCAGCTCTGTCATTTTGTACGGAGGATCGAGAAAAACCAGATCAAACGTCTTTTTCTCAGACGCAAGCTGCGTGAGCGCGTGCTTCCAGTCGGCCCTGAGTACCTGTGTGCAATCGCCGAAGCGAAGCTTTTCTACATTGCGACGTATACACGCATTCGCCTCGCGATCCATGTCGACCAGCACCGCAGAGGCCGCTCCTCTGCTCAGCGCCTCAAGCGCCAGATTGCCGCTCCCGGCAAACAGATCCAACACGGCCGCATCCGGCACATACGCCTGAATGATGTTAAAAAGCGATTCCTTCACCTTGGCCTGCGTAGGCCTTGTATCCATTCCCTTAGGCGCAAACAGCGTTGCTCCGCGCCTCTCTCCTGCAATGATATGCATATGATCAGATCAGGCGCTCAGGAGCCTTGCTCTGCTGACGCTGCTTGCGAGCCTTGCGCTCCCTGCGTTTTTTCTTATCGTCGCCCATTTTGATGCCGGTGTTGATCTTGGTGCGGAAATTGAGACCTTGCGCATATCCGAGGGCATAGCCAGCAGGAGCAACAAGAATCAGGATGGGACTGAGGCGTTCAGCAAGCAGAACTGCCTTGTTGCCGAAATGCGCAGCCACATTGATGAAGGGCATGATCATGGTGCGGTCGATGATGCGCATGAAGTCAATCGCACCCATGCTGGTCTGCAGCTCATAATAATGCAGCGCATCGCCAAATTCGGTCTGTGCAGTCAGGCTGGAAGCCCAAGCAGGCAGATTGCCAAGCTGATAAGTGTATTCCTTGGTCAGGCACGCAAAAATGATAGCGAACACCACAAACGGAGCTGCTCCAACCAGCGTGGCAAACAGACCCTTCATGGGATGGAAGCTGCGCTGACGATCATCGTCGGTGATCGCATGACCGTTCTTCTCACGTTCATAGAGAATTTCGCCGAAAGCAGCGTCCGTCTGGCCCTTGGATACGCCGGAACCATACAGATAATAAGCCGTCACAAAAACAGTAAAGATACAGCTGAGGATGCGGCCCCACATGCCTTCAAACGCAAGCATGATACCAGCAATAAGATAGATGACTGCCACAGCAAGCATCACAATCATGCGCTTGAAGGCAAGTTTCAGTGCATCCTTTCCGTTCCAGGAGCCTTTGATAATCGGCCTTTGGACGATCTCTACGGTCTTTGTCTTTTTGTTTTTGCTCTGCATTGTTTTTCCCTTTCCTTATGTCAAAGGTTCTCAAAGATTCTGGGCACACGCTGCGTCACCGCAAGCAGCACCTCATAGCTGATCGTTCCTGCCCACGCAGCGACCTGTTCCGCATCAATGGTTTCTGCACCCTGGGATCCAATCAGAACCACTTCATCTCCGGGCACGGTACCGGGAATGTTCGTTACATCCACCATCGTCTGATCCATGCATACACGGCCCACAATAGGCGCGCGTTTTCCGCGGATAAGTACCTCACCCTTGTTGGACAGGCTGCGGTGATACCCATCACCATAACCGACGGCAATGGTGGCAATCCGCATTTCCTGTTCTGCAGCATATGTTCTTCCGTAGCCAACGGTATCGCCAATACCGATGGTTTTGACATTGACCACTTCCGTTGTCCAGCGAAGCGCAGGACGGAACGACACCTCTGTGGCAACCGGCGGATAGCCATAGAGTGAGATCCCTTCGCGAACCATACCAAAATAGGCGTCCGGTTCCAGCAGGCCAACCGCACTGTTTGCCACATGTGCAGGAATGGAAGCGTCGAAACACGCGCGAAGCTCATGGAAACGCTTGAGCTGTTCCCGACTGAAAGGATTGAGTTCGCCGTCAATCGGAGAATCTGCATCCGCAAAATGGGTGTAGATGCCTGTTACCTTTACATGCGGACATTTTGCCAGCATGTCAGCAAGTGCGAGAGCCTCCGCTTGAGTTCTGAGGCCAATACGATTCATACCGGTATCCAGCTTGATATGTACCAGCGCGGTCCGCTTCTGTTCACAGGCTTCGCGATTGAGCCATTCCACCATTTCCGGTGTGAACACCGTCTGTGTCAGACCATAGGCAATTGCATCGCATGCAGCAAGCGGCATCGCAGCGCCAAGCACAAGGATTTCTCCTTCGATTCCGCCCAGACGCAATTCGACGCCTTCATCCGGAATAGCAACCGCAAAGTGAGATGCTCCAAGTGCACTGAGCGCGCGCGCTGTTTCCAGCATACCGTGACCGTACGCATTGGCCTTGATCACCGGCATAACCTCTACGCCTTCACCCACATGCTCCTTTAATACAAGATAATTGTTCCGGATCGCTTCCATGTCAATAACGACCCGATTCTGTCTTAGCATCCTGTAACCTTCTTGTCGTTTCACTTAGTCTGCCAGTTCGCGTCCGCGGGTAAACGCCGCCAGATTGACCGCTAGCGTCTTGGCGGGAACGCATGCGCCAATAGCCTCATGCCAAGCCTTTTCTTCAAACGGCAGATGCTTGGAAAGCATGCCCAGAAGCACCAGATTCAGCGCCTTCTGACTGCCGCACTCCACAGCAATCTGCAATGCATCAGCCTTTTCAACGCGGCAGTGCGAAAGAGCCGTCAGCGGATCAGCCGGATAGACAGCCGATCCGGTAATCACCGGCATGGGCAGAATGCACTGCGTATTGACAATCGCAACGCCGCCTTCTTTGAGGAAAGACGCCGCACGAGCAGCTTCGAGCTGTTCAAAGCTGAGCAGGAAATCCGCTTCTCCGGCTGCAACAATGGGAGAATGCACGCGGTCGCCCACGCGAACATGGGTAATAACGCTTCCGCCGCGCTGGCTCATGCCATGAACCTCGCTTACCTTTACGCCGCAGCCTTCCTTCAGCGCCAGACGGCCCAGAATCTTGCTTGCAAGAAGAGTACCCTGTCCGCCGACGCCGACGATCACCAGATCAAATTTTACCTGACTCATGTTCAGACCTCCTCTGCGCACTTGATGGCATGGAAGGGACAAACCTGCTCGCACATGCCGCAGCCGATACAGAGCGCAGGATTGATTTCCACCAGTTTTCCATGACGTTCGATAGCCGGGCAGCTGAGCTTCATGCAAGCACCGCAGCCTTTGCATCCGTCAATAACATACGGAGGACGCATAGTCTTGTCCAGCAGCGCGCAGGGACGTCGAGCTATCACCACGCTGACCTCCTCATGCGAAACCGCCTCGCGGATCGCCTTTTCAGTGGCCTTCAGGTCGAAGGGATCGACAATGGCGATATCCTTGACGCCGCAGCTTTCCACAAGCTTTTCAATATTGAGCTGAGGCGCAGGCTGATTGTGAATATCACGGCCGCTGGCCGGATTCTGCTGATGACCGGTCATGCCGGTAATGCGGTTATCCAGAATGATAACCGTGATCGTCTCTTGATTATAAACAGCATCAATCAGCGAGGTGATGCCGCTGTGAATAAAGGTGCTGTCGCCGAGCACAGCCACGGTGCCGCGGGAGAAATCCTTGCCATGTGCACGTTCAGCACCGCTGGCCATGCCGATGCTGGCGCCCATGCACAAGCAGGCATCCAAAGAGGACAGAGGCGGAAGCGCAGCCAGCGTGTAGCAGCCAATATCGCCCATCACGCGCAGGCCAAGGCGATTGAGATCATAGAACACGCCGCGGTGCGGACAGCCCGGGCAGAGCACCGGAGGACGGCCGGGCAGTTCAGACTGTACAGCCTCAGGTTCCTTTTCACCGTTGAGGACGCAGCGGAGCTTTTCGACGCTTAGTTCTCCCTGAAGTCCGGTGAGGTTCTTGCCTTCACATTCGATGCCTGCAGCCTTGATGTCCTTTTCGATCAGGCCTTCAAGTTCTTCAACAACGATCAGCCTGTCCACCTTCTGCGCAAACTCACGAATGAGCTTCATCGGCAGCGGATAGACCATGCCCAGTTTCAGCGTGCTTGCAAAGGGCATCGCGTCACGCACGTACTGGTAGCATACGCCGCTGGTGATGATACCAACAGAAGTGTCGCGCATGCGCACAACATTCACAGGCAGCTGATTGGCAGCCTCAGCAAGGAACTTTTCACGTGCCTCAACCTTGGGATGGCGTTTCTTGGCCATTGCAGGCATCATCACGTATTTCATAGGATCCTTCTGATAAGGACGCACAACCGCCTCGCCGCGCTGCGCTGGAAGCACCGCGCTGCGCTGATGCGCAATGCGGGTAGTCAAGCGCAGAAAAACAGGCGTATCCAGCTCCTCACTCATGGAGAATGCCAGCTTGGTAAAGTCGCTGCATTCCTGGCTGTCAGCAGGCTCGAGCATGGGAATATGCGCCGCACGGGCATAGTAGCGGCTGTCCTGCTCATTCTGACTGGAGTGCATGGCCGGATCGTCGGCACAGACAATCACAAGACCAGCATTGACGCCGGTATAGGCAGCAGTAAAAATCGGATCAGCAGCCACGTTGACGCCAACATGCTTCATGCAGGTAATCGCACGTCCGCCCGACATCGCCGCGCCAAAAGCAACCTCAGCCGCGACCTTTTCATTGGGTGCCCACTGACAGTTGATCTCAGGAAATTTCGCGAGACATTCTGTTACTTCCGTGCTGGGCGTACCGGGATAGCTGGCGGCAACAATCACACCTGCTTCCCACGCGCCCTGCGCCACGGCTTCGTTGCCGAGCATCAGACGTTCTTCGGCTTCCACAGCAGCAAATGTTTCAGCCGGAATCAATCGTTTATCCATCTATACTTCCTCCTTGGTTGAGGCAAAGCAGACCGCCTCACAGTAGAGTATCAAAAATTATACCACAAATACAGGTGAAATAAAAGATGCTTCTCCCGCATGGCTGTACAAATTCGGTTTCTGCAGCCTGCAAAAGCAAAAAGTTTACAGTACCGCCATAGTCTCCGAGCACCAGTCAAACAGCAGCTTGAAATCCTCTTCAAGCGGTTCAGCTCCAGACTTTATAGCAATATATCTTTTCAAAACCGCACGGTCTGCTCCATCAAGCGCCTGCACAAGTTCGCTGGATGTCCGGAGAAACACACCTGTACGCAGCGCATGCAAGTCCTGAAGGATAAAAAAGGCCGACTTGAAATCTCCAGGAAGGTGCGTGATGTGTTTGCCCACTTCTGCATGAATACTGCGATGGCACATCGCGTGACTGAGATTATTGAGGCTGAGCTTGATATAGCTTCGCATATCCTCACGGGTATATACGGGAATCAGCAAGCCCAGTTCGCCGTGCAGATCCTTCGTGGAGTGAAGAAGGTGATATATTTCCAGAGCATTCCAGTTTGCCAGCTGATCTTTCCCGCAGATGAAACCGCAGCTTTTTTCCGGATGTTCCATCCGTTCGATAAGGCTGCGGTACGTTTTCAGATCCTCCGCCGAAAGGCCGTCGATCACAACCATCGGATCAATATCGCTTTCTTCTGTCGCTTCGTTTCTCAGATAGCTTCCCTGCAGTCCGACATATGCAAGGCGTGAACCAAACGCCTGCTTCAGCGCAGCAATCAATTCTTCCATATACTTTTCACTATCGAACATGTCATTCACCTCATTCCACTTATAATAAAAAAGCATTCAGGCTCTTGCGAAGAATCTGAATGCAGCTGGTGGGGGCGAAGAGACTCGAACTCTCAATCCCATAGGGCGGCGGATTTTAAGTCCGCATTGTATACCAATTCCAACACACCCCCAAGTGAATGTGATTATATCATCTTTTCCATGAAAGCGTCAATGAGTTTCTTTGATTGACATACCATCTGGCAGATGCTATACTGTGTTTATCTTATTTTTGGAGGGGCTTGTTTGGCATCGGTGATGTAAGGAACGTCCATTGCTGGTAGGCAATTCAGGCGGCGCATGACCGCTTTGTTTGCTGTGCAATGATGTTGCTACACGCATCGTGCGGCAAGTCTTTTTTGATGCGTTCATACAGACGTTCCACATTCCGTCATGCCATTCTGAAAAGACGGAGAGATAAAAATGAATATCCATCATAAACATCTGGAATTCGATATCATTCTGCAGAAACTGGCGGATTGCGCTTATTCCGTTCGTGCCAAGGATACGCTTCTTTCACTCGAACCTTCGCTTGACGAAGCGATGTGTCAGCGTGCCATGCAGGAAACCTCTGACGCAAAACGCATGCTCATTTCCTTTGGTGCTCCCCCGCTCGCTGCCATGGAAAATCTGGAAGAAAGCCTTTGCATAGCGCAGGCAGGCGGAATGCTCAGCATAGAGCAGCTTGAAGAAATTGTCCGATTCTGTGTATGCTGCAAGCGGATGACCTCTTATCTCGAACGGAGCATTTATCAGGATAATATGCTCAGTGCTTACAGCTATGCCTTTGAGCCACTTTCCTCGCTTCAGGACGAAATTGAATCTTCCATTCTTCACGGTGCCATCCGTGACGACGCCAGCACTGCTCTCAAACGAATTCGTCACAGCATGTTTAGCGTCGAATCAAGGATCAAAGAAAAACTGAACCATGTTCTTCAAACCAGAAAAGCGATGCTGTCTGATCACTACTATGTTCAGCGTTCCGGACGGTATGCGCTGCCGGTACGAAAGCAATATCAAAGTCAATTTGGCGGTACAGTGGTTGACCAGTCCCGAACCGGCGGAACGGTGTTCATGGAGCCCAACAGCATTGCCAATCTTCAGGTCGAAATGGATCAGCTTCTTCTGGAGGAAGAACTCGAATGTCACCGTATTCTGTATTCCCTGAGTGATCTTGCAGCTGAGAAAGCCTCCGCCATCCGCTCCAATGCCGCGCGAATGACTGAACTGGATGTTCTGTTCGCCAAAGCGCAGCTCAGTGAACAGATGCATGCCTCCCCCGTCGCCATCAGCTGCGGCCGTTCTTTTGTACTCCGGAAGGCCCGACATCCTCTGCTGAATCCTGATTTGTGTGTTCCGTTGGACCTGAACGTATCAGATGATTGCCGTGGCATCGTCATCACAGGACCCAACACAGGCGGAAAAACCGTCGCCCTGAAAACCATTGGTCTGCTTACATTGATGGCGCAGTGCGGACTCCACATTCCCTGTGATGAAACCAGCTGCATTCCGATGCGCGACGCCATCTACTGCGATATTGGAGACAGCCAGAGTCTAACATCCAATCTGTCTACCTTCTCCGGTCATATGACCAATGTGCTTGATATTCTCGGGCATTTTACTTCAGATAGTCTTATTCTTCTAGATGAACTGGGCAGCGGTACCGATCCAACGGAAGGTATGGGCATTGCAGTCGCCATTCTGGAACATCTCAGAAACAGCGGTTGTTTCTTCATGGTTACAACGCATTATCCCGAGGTGAAAACCTATGTAAAGAACGCCGAAAGCCTGATGAGCGCCCGAATGGCCTTTGACGAGCAAACTCTCCGTCCGCTCTACCGGCTGGAAATGGGCAAATCCGGCAAAAGCTGTGCGCTGGAAATTATTCGAAGACTGGGGATGGAGAATCATCTGCTCACCTGCGCAAGGCAGATCGTTACAAGCGGCGTAGATGTTCTTAAAGACACAACATCCGTCAAGGGCGTAAAGAGACATGGTCGTCTCAAAGCCATCCCCGCTGCAAAACAAACCTCTCAAATAGCCTTTCAGATGGGAGATTCCGTGGAGGTCATGCCCGAAAAAGAGAAAGGCATCGTGTATGCACCCGCTGACGAACTCGGAAATGTAACCGTACAAATCAAAGGAGAAAAGAAACTGATTCGTCATACCCGCATTCGTCTGCTCGTACCTGCAAGCGAGCTCTATCCGGATGATTATGATTTCTCCATCATCTTTGATACAGTAGAAAATCGAAAAGCCCGTCATACGCTTGACCGCAAGCATGACGCATCTGCAACGATTATCCATCGAAAAGGAGAATCATAAATCCATCAAAGGCCGTGAAATCGTTCACGGCCTTTTGCATATGATCTGTTTTTCCGGTTCAAACTACGCACAAACGATCATGAATGAAGGGATGCGTGTCTATGTCCATTGGAATGGTACTGCTGACCGTAACAGCGATCCTTGTCTTCTTCGGCGCAGCACAGCGGGTTCTGGACAAGCTGTATCTGAGCGACCGTGCTGCGCTTGTGCTGATTGCTCTGATGTTCTTTGGTACCCTGCTTCCGAATCTGAATTTCGGAAGCGTTCAAATCAGTCTGGGCGGTGCGGTTATTCCGCTTGGCATATGTATCTATCTGCTCATACGCGCTGGTACTGCAAAAGAACGCATGAGAGCCATCATAGGTTCTGTGCTTACAGCCGGAATCATATATGCAATCTCCTCGATGATGCCCGAGGAGCCGGAAGCGATTATCATTGATCCGATCTATCTCTATGGCCTTACCGGCGGTCTGATAGCCTATATTCTCGGTCGTTCCCGCAGAGGCGCGTTTATCTGCGGTGTTCTGGGGGTTATGCTGGCGGATGCAGTGGTTGCCATTGTCAACTGGAACAACGGAATCAGACAAACGCTGACACTGGGTGGCGCAGGCGTATTTGATGCCATTGTCATCAGCGGAATTCTGGGTGTTCTCCTTGCAGAACTGCTTGGTGAAATTCTGGAACGCATCACTCGCGGAAGAGAACGCCCTGTGGTTAGTCAAATCAGAACCCCCGTCAGACATAAGGAGAAAGTAAAATGAGAAAAGGCTTGGCATTTTTCATTCTGTGTTTTCTGTTTTTATGTGCATTGAGTCCCGCTGCGCTGGCAGAGGACAATGTATATGCCATTCTGGACGAAAGCGGACGCATTTTGACGCATATCCATGGAGAATGCGATCTGGGAGACGAGTATATCAGCGGGGATAATCAGCACTACCGGATTATCAGCGTAGATGAATCAGGCAAAAAAGCAACCGCCAGTCATACCGGACATGCCGATATGCCAGACGTAAGCTGGCTGGACATTCAGGACAGCCTTCCTGTAGCAGCATTGGGCGAGCGCAAAATAGCTTTGTACTGCACCCACAGCGATGAGAGTTATATCAAAGGAGACGGAACTGAAAGTGTTGAAGGCAGCGGCGGTATCTATGATATAGCCAATGCACTGGGAGATGCCTTCGAAGAAAAGGGCATAACAGTAGAAATCAGCGACGCGACCCATCTGCCGCATGATGCGGGCGCTTACAGAAGAAGCAGGCAGACTGCCGTAGAACTGCTCAAAACTCGACCGGATGCAATCTTTGACATTCACCGCGACGGCATCCCTGATCCTGACGAATATGCCACTACGATCGGAAATCAGGAAATGAGCAAGGTTCGTCTGCTGGTAGGCAAAAGCAATCAAAACAAGGAAGCAAACCTCTCCTTTGCCAAGCAGATCAAGGCTGTAGGCGATAAAATATATCCTGGCCTGATCAAGGATATCTACATGGGAAAGGGTGCATACAATCAGGATCTGGCTCCGCGAAGCGTTCTGCTGGAGTTTGGGACTCATACGCTGGACAAGGAACTGGTTCTTAAATCCGTTTCTCCCATGAGTGAGGTGATTTACAAGGCGATGTTCGGAGGAATCACCGGCTCCGCAGGCTCAAGCGACGCATCGCCTCGTTCATCTGCATCTGTCGCAACCGAGCAGCCGCAGAAGCCGGCATCAGAAGACAATACCGGTTCAAGCTGGATCGTCTGGCTGATCATCGCGCTCATTGCAGGGCTTGCGCTGTTTGCCTTTCTTTCCACCGGCGGAAAAGGCGGTATGAATCAATTCAAGCGCAGCTTCAGCGAAATGACCGGAGGTCTGTTGGGCAGGAAACCGGGAAAAGACAAATAGGACCGCGTTCATGGATCGTTTTTGGCTTTCCAGCTTTTCAAAAATATGTTATAATGGTATTCAGGCAAAGTTTTGCACTGTTTGACCGGAGGGAAAAGCTGTGTTTACGCCAAGGAACCAAAATGAACAAACCGACCGGCTGGTCAACGCACTTCTCGCACTTGAGAACGCTGAGGAAACCTACCGTTTTCTGGAGGATGTGCTGACCATTCAGGAAATGAAAAGCATCACGCAGCGGCTCGAGGTAGCCGTTATGCTGCGTGCAAAGGAAACCTATCAGGAAATCGTCCGCAAAACGGGCGCCTCCACCACCACCATCGGACGCGTCAACCGGGCGCTTCAGTATGGCGCTGAAGGCTACGATATTGTGCTCAGCCGCCTGCAGAACGATCCAACCGCACAACAGAAGTGAAGCAGGGAATAAAATGAATTTGCAAGGCTTGAATCAGGAGCAGCGCAAAGCGGCTGAAACTCTGGAAGGACCCGTATTGATTCTGGCAGGCGCAGGCAGCGGAAAAACCCGCGCTCTGACGTACCGCATTGCCAATCTGATCGATCACGGCGTCGCGCCGTGGAACATTCTGGCGATTACCTTTACCAACAAGGCTGCCCGGGAAATGAGAGAGCGTGTGAGTGCGCTCGTCGGACAAAGCGGCGAGGATGTGTGGGTTAGCACCTTCCACGCCATGTGCGCCCGTATTCTGAGAAGAGATATCGAAAAACTGGGCTACTCCCGTTCGTTCACCATTTATGATGACGACGACCAGACGGCCGTTCTCAAAGAACTGTACAAAACGCTCAACATCGACGACAAGAATCTGCCTCTTCGCGAGATCAAGTCCAAAATCAGCGACGCCAAGAACAAGCTGCTTGATCCTGACGGCTGGTTTGCTGCTTCTCCGCGCGACTTCCGCAGTCAGCAGATCCACGATCTTTACAGCGGCTACGAGCGCAAGCTCAAGCAGGGCAATGCTCTCGATTTTGATGATCTCCTCGTGCGCACGCTGGAGCTGTTTGCCGACCATCCGCCGGTTCTGGAAAGCTACCGCGAGCGTTTCCGCTATGTGCACGTGGACGAATATCAGGACACCAACTTTGCCCAGTACTCGCTGGTCAAAATTCTGACGCACCGCAGCCGAAACATTTGTGTTGTCGGCGATGACGACCAGAGCATCTACGGCTGGCGCGGCGCGGACATCCGCAATATTCTCGACTTTGAGAAGGACTATCCGGATGCCACCGTCATCAAACTGGAACAGAACTACCGATCCACTGCCAATATTCTCGATGCGGCCAATCAGGTGATTGCGCACAACGAAGGCCGCATGGAGAAGGCTTTGTGGACCGAGATGCCAGCCGGCGACCCAATCCGTCTGTTCTGTGCAGGCGATGAGCGCGAAGAAGCGGCGTGGATCTGCGACCGCATGCATCAGCTGAAAAAATCCGGCAAAGATTTCGGCGACATGGCCGTTCTCTACCGTTCCAACGCGCAGAGCCGCGTTCTGGAAGACATGCTGGTGCGCGCTGGAATCCCCTACCACATTTACGGCGGACTTCGTTTCTACGACCGCAAGGAAGTCAAGGACATTGTGGCGTATCTGCGCTGTATCGTCAATCCTTCGGATGATGTAAGCCTCAGGCGCATCATCAACCAGCCCAAGCGTTCCATCGGCGAAAGTACCATTGCCGAACTTGTGCGCTACGCCGGCGAAGAGCAGATGCCTCTTTTCAGCGCGCTGGTGGATATTCCTGATACACTTTCCGCGCGTCCCCGCAAGTGTGTAAGCGAGTTCGGCGACCTGATGAACGAGCTCGTAATGGCGCATGAGGACATGGGCGTTCTTGATTTTGTTACCCATCTGATTGCCCGTACCGGACTTAAAGCCCAGTACGAAAAAGATCAATCCGACGAAGGCAAAAACCGCATCGAGAATATCGACGAATTCCTTGGCGCTGTGGCCGAATATGAGAAAGCCGCCGAAAATTCTTCTTTGGAGGATTATCTGGAAAACGTTGCGCTTGTTTCGGACCTGGACAACGCCTCGCCTGACGCCAAGGCCGTAACCCTGATGACGCTGCATAGCGCCAAAGGATTGGAGTTTCCGGTTGTATTTATGGCAGGCCTTGAAGAAGGGATTTTCCCCACTGCACGCTCCTTCCAGGATGATGAAAAGCTGGAGGAAGAGCGCAGGCTGTGCTATGTTGGCATTACCCGCGCCCAGCAGCAGCTTTATTTCAGCTATGCATCCCAGCGTATGCTTTACAATCAGGTCAGTTACAATGCGCCCAGCCGTTTCCTGCGCGAAATTCCGCCCCGTCTGGTAGACGATCAGCAGATTTCCAAGCGCGAGCGAAGCTTCCCTGGCGTTATGGAAAGCTATCAGCATCCAACTCCCAAGCGCGCACCGCGCTATGCATCCGAAACAGGACGCGGAATCGGAGCAGGACGCAGCGCTCTGGGCATTCCCGGCGTACAGAAGGGTTTTACGCCTTCTGCAGCCTCCAAGGTACCTGCAAGCGCGGTAGCCTCGCTGTTCAATGTTGGCGACCGCGTCATGCACCGCAAATTCGGCGAGGGCAATGTTCTCGAAATCCGAGGCAAGGGAAGTGAAGCCCGAATCATCATTGGCTTTGCCGCCTATGGCCAGAAGGAATTCGTTCTCTCCATCGCCCCGATCGTAAAGGTGAATGATTGATATGACAAACACGAGCGAGCGCATGCGCGCGCTGATTGACGAACTGAACAAGGCCTCCATACTGTACTACACGCTTGGCGAAAGTCCTATGAGCGATGCAGAATGGGATGCCAAATACAACGAACTGACAAAGCTGGAGAAAGAGTCGGGTATCATTCTGCCCGACTCTCCTTCTGTGCGAGTGGGTGCAGAACCTCTCAGCGGTTTTGAGGAGCACAGGCATATCAGCCGTTTGTGGAGCATGGACAAGGTACAGAGCAAGGAAGAACTCCTTGCATGGCTCCAGCGTACGGAAAAGCTGCATGAGCAGCTCAGCGATGGACGTGAACAGCCTCTTCCTCCGCTTCGTTATGCTGTCGAATACAAGCTGGACGGCCTTACCATTAACCTCACCTACCGGGACGGGCAGCTTATCCAGGCAGCGACCCGCGGAAACGGCGAAGTTGGCGAAGGCATCCTGCCGCAGGTTCGTACCATCCGCTGTGTTCCTCTGACCATTCCTTATCAGGGACTGCTGGAGGTTCAGGGCGAGTGTATTATGAAGCTCAGCACCCTTGAAGAATACAACCGCACCGCTGACGAACCGCTCAAAAATGCCCGCAATGCCGCCGCAGGCGCGCTTCGAAATCTGGACCCAGCCGTTACGGCCAAGCGTAAGCTGGATGCATTTTTCTATCAGGTGGGTACCATTGAAAACGCTCCTTATTCTGACATGGACGGAATGCTTGCTTTCTTGCGCGAAAATGGCTTTCCGACCAGCAAATACGAGGAGCAGGCTCTCAGTTACGATGAACTATGCGCCCGCATTGACGGTGTGGAAGAAAAGCGCAGTTCGCTGGACTTCCTGATTGACGGTGCCGTGGTGAAGGTTTGCGATCTCGCCACCCGTCAGGCTATGGGCAATACCGAAAAATTCCCGCGCTGGGCTGTTGCATACAAATTTGCAGCCGAAGAAAACACCGCCACGCTGCTCGACGTTACATGGGAGCTTGGTCGAACCGGAAAACTGACTCCGCTGGCCCATCTGACGCCTACCGATATCGGCGGTGTCACCGTCAAACGAGCAACGCTGAACAATTTCGGCGACATTCAGCGCAAGAAGGTTGCCATTGGCTGTGAAGTCTGGATCCGCCGCAGCAACGACGTGATCCCTGAAATCATGGGCCGCGTTGGCGAAGCCTCTGATGCTGAAACGGTCATCGTTCCTCCGACACATTGTCCTTCCTGCGGAGAAGCGCTCACAGAGCGCGGAGCGCATCTTTTCTGCCTTAACCGCAGAACCTGCAAGCCGCAGGCAGTTGCTCGCCTTGCCCATTTTGCAGGACGCAACGCCATGGACATTGACAGTTTCTCCGAAAAAACTGCCGAACTTCTGTATGACGCGCTGGGCGTACATGACTGCGCTGACCTTTACCGCATGACGGTCAACGATCTGCTGCCATTGGAGGGTTTCAAGCAGAAACGTGCTGAGAACCTAATTTCCGCCCTGGACAAGAGCCGCCACTGCACGCTGGACGCATTCCTGTTTGCAATCGGTATTCCAAACGTCGGGCGCAAAACCGCGCGCGATCTGGCCCAGCACTTTGGTTCTCTGGAAGCCGTTGAAAAAGCGTCCGCGGAGGAGTTGACCGCTATTCAGGATGTCGGGGATATCGTTGCAGCCAGTGTTGTGGAGTTTTTCAGCTTCCACGAAAACATTGAAATGGTGAACCGTCTGCTTGCCGCCGGTATTACCCCGGTACATGAAAGCGATGCGGTATCGGACAAACTCAGCGGCAAGACCATCGTCGTCACCGGCACTCTGCCCACCCTCAGCCGTGAAGAAGCCGAAAAGCTGATCGCGCAGAACGGCGGCAAAGCAGGCAGCAGCGTAAGCAAAAAAACCACTTTGGTGCTCGCCGGAGAAAAAGCAGGAAGCAAGCTGACCAAGGCGCAATCGCTCGGAATCCCGGTGATCGACGAGGCTGCTTTCCTTGCCATGATCTCCGATTGACAAAAATGCGACAAATTTCTGTGCACCCCTTTTAAGAACCCCGGATCTATGCTATAATAAAACGGTGTCTATCCCACATAATTCCGTAAGGAGGCTGTGAAATCCATGCAGTATTCCCGCGAAGTCGAGGAAATGGTATGCGTGAAGAAGGGCCCCAACCATGGCCCCGCTCCCATTCCTGAAGAAGGCAAATGGATCCAGGCTAAGGAAGTTAAGGACATTTCCGGCCTGACCCATGGTATTGGCTGGTGCGCTCCTCAGCAGGGCACCTGCAAGCTGACCCTGAACGTCAAGGAAGGCGTCATCCACGAAGCTCTGGTCGAGACCATCGGCTGCTCCGGCATGACCCACTCCGCCGCTATGGCCAGCGAAATCCTGCCCGGCAAGACCATCCTTGAAGCGCTCAACACCGACCTGGTGTGCGACGCCATCAACACCGCCATGCGCGAGCTGTTCCTGCAGATCGT
>JAGBBE010000164.1 GCA_017938645.1 Clostridia bacterium | reverse complement strand
TGGCTTCGGAGATGAAGTTGGCCGGGAAGCGCTGCTCAAAGATTTCCTTGTTTTCAAAGGGATAGTGCCACTGCGCGAAGGGCATGGAGCCGGAATCGTACCAGCAGTCGATAACATCGGTTACGCGGGTCATGGGCTTGCCGCACTCAGGACAGGTGATCTGGATCTCATCCACATAGGGACGGTGCAGCTCGATTTCACCCACTTCGGTGGTAGCCATTTCGCGCAGTTCCTGCTTGGAGCCGATCACGTGGATGTGACCGTCCTCGCAGCGCCAGATGGGCAGGGGAGTACCCCAGTAGCGCTCGCGGCTCAGACCCCAGTCGTGCACGTTTTCAAGCCAGGTGCCCATGCGGCCTTCCTTGATGTTGTCGGGCATCCAGTTGATGGTGCGGTTGTTGGCAACCAGTTCATCGCGCACGGCGGTCATCTTGATGTACCAGGTGGGACGGGGATAGTACAGCAGGGGATGATTACAGCGCCAGCAGAAGGGATAATCATGGGCGAAAGGAACGGCGGCAAACAGCAGGCCACGTTCCTTGAGGTCGTCCAGAATCATCTGATCGCAGTCCTTGACGAACACGCCGGGCCACTTGGTGTCGGCGGTCATGCAGCCCTGGGTGTCAACGAAATTGACGAAGGGCAGATCGTTTTCGCGGCAGACGCGGTTGTCGTCCTCGCCGAAAGCGGGAGCGATGTGGACGATGCCGGTGCCGTCGGTCATGGTGACGTAGTCGTCGCAGACCACGTACCAGGCGGGCTTGTCCAGCTTGCCCTTGGCAAAGTCAAACAGGGGCTCATATTCGAGGCCCTTGAGCTCGCGGCCGGGCATTTCGGCAACAATTTCAACTTCCTTGTCGGGATAGACGGTGGAGATCAGCGCTTTGGCCATGATGATGGTCTGACCGTCAACGTTGAAGCGGGCGTAGGTGTCGCTGGGGTTGACGCACAGGCCGAGGTTGCTGGGCAGGGTCCAGGGAGTGGTGGTCCAGGCCAGCAGATAGGTGTTTTCCTCACCCTTGACCGGGAAACGGACGAAGGCGGAGGTTTCCTTTACATTCTTGTAGCCCTGAGCAACTTCGTGGCTGGACAGAGCGGTGCCGCAGCGAGGGCAGTAGGGAGCGATTTTGTGACCGAGGTAGAGCAGGCCCTTCTCGTAGATCTTCTTCAGACTCCACCACTCGGATTCGATATAGTCGTCCTTGTAGGTGATGTAGGGATTCTGCATGTCGGCCCAGAAACCAACGCGGTCGGACATTTCTTCCCACTCGTGCTGATACTTCCAGACGCTCTTTTTGCACTCCTTGATGAAGGGCTCAATGCCGTAGGCTTCGATCTGGGGCTTGCCGTCCAGACCGAGGAGCTTTTCGACTTCGAGCTCAACAGGCAGACCGTGGGTATCCCAGCCGGCCTTGCGCAGCACGTCCTTGCCCTTCATGGACTGGAAACGCGGAATCAGATCCTTGATAGCGCGGGTTTCGATATGGCCGATATGGGGACGGCCGTTGGCCGTGGGCGGGCCGTCGAAGAAGGTGAACAGCTCGTTGCCGTCGCGATGATGGAAGCTTTTTTCGATGATGCCTTCCTTCTTCCAGAAGTCCAGCACCGCTTTCTCGCGCTCGACAAAATTCATGTCTGTGGAAACTTTGCGGTACATGTCGGGGTTCCTCCTTTAGTCTGTGGGAAAGTCGGGGCAAATGAAAATCCGCCCCGTTTGTGTTGGAAACGGGACGGAAAAAACGCATTTTCCGCGGTACCACCCATTTTGACGGCAGATCGAAATGCCGTCCTCTCGTTGGCTGCTCTGTCACGGGAGCGCCCGATCCGGCTTACGATGAAAACACCATCAACCGGATGGCTCCGAGGTGATCCGACGCACCAGCCCAGCGCCCGGCTTACACCATCTCCGGGCTCGCTTTGCTGTGCCTGACGGGGCGTCCGTCCTCATCATAGCCGTTATGAGTAATCATAGCACACAATCGTCCGAAAGTAAAGAAAGAAAGGCGATTTCCTGTATCTTTTCCGGCAGGAGAAAAGAGGATTGTGCACGAATATACAACATTCGGCAGATTATGACAGTCTGCCGTCATTGATGAGCACAAAAAGGAGTATGGAACATGTTTTCATTTATCAAAAAGCTTGGAAGCAATGACCGCAGGATTCTCTATACCTGCTTTTTCGCTTTTTTCTGCAACGGTTCTCTGGCGCTGATGCAGGGTTCCGCACTGCCGGATATGAAGCTGGCCTACGGCCTGAGCGACACGGTGAGCGGCCTGTTCCTTTCTGCACACTCTATCGGCAACCTGATCGCCGGTTTTATTAGCGGTCTTCTTCCGCTGTATCTGGGCCGCAAGCGCTCGGTGATTATGATGTCCTCGCTGGCCTTTATCGGCTTCCTGATGATGATTCTCTGGGGCAATCCCGTGTGGCTGTTCCTGGGATTTGTTGGTACTGGTCTTGGCCGCGGCGCTGTGACCAACTTTGACAACCAGATGGTCAACAAGCTCTCCAATGGCAGCCCCATCGCCACCAATCTGCTTCATTCCAGCTTTGCCATCGGTGCGATTCTCACGCCCATGCTGTATTATGTGGCTGCCCGCATCGGCGGTTTCCGCGCCGGTCTTGCGGTTGTGATCGTGTTCGGCTGCATCAGCCTGTTCAACCTCAGCCGTCTCAATCTGGAGGATGATCATCCCAGCCGCGCCAACAAGGCCAACAAGTCCATGATCTTCCTCAAGAATCCGTCCTTCCTGATCCTGGCCATGATGATGTTCTGCTACCTCTGTTCCGAGTATGCCATCAACGGTTGGCTGGTGACTTATATCCAGAACAAGGAGGCTCTGCTTCTGAGCTTTGGCAAGACCGGCGAGGAACTGACCAACGCCATCACCGCCTACAGCCAGTCCATGGCAACCCTTCTGTGGACGGTTATGCTGGTAGGACGCATCACCTGTGCCATCCTCTCCACCCGCATTTCTCAGAAGAAGCTGATGATGGTTTCCAGCTTCGGCGTGGCGCTGTTCTTCCTGCTGATGCTCGGTAGCTCCTCCATCACGCTTGTAACCATTGCTGTGGCGGGTCTGGGATTCTGCATGGCCGGAATCTGCCCGATGATCTATTCCGACTGCGCCATCTTCACCAACACCTATCCCTTGGCGACCAGCATGCTTCTGGCCATCGGCTCCACCGGTGCGATCCTTATGCCCACTATCGTTGGCTCGCTGGCAGAAACCTTCGGTTTCAACGGCGGAATGAGTGCGATTTTTGTCACGGTTGCGCTGCTGGTGGTTTTCTCTGTGCTCAATGTCACGGTAAAAACGCGTTATCCCAAGGAATATCAGGCAAATTAAAAAATCAACCGCCGGAGGCAAGTGCTTCCGGCGGTTTCTCTGTTCAGTTGACTTCATCCTCTTCGGCCATGCGGTAACCGACACCGGTTTCGGTGAAGATGTACTTGGGCTGCGAAGGGGTTTTTTCAATTTTGCGGCGGATGTTGGCCATGTTGACGCGCAGAATCTTGTTGTCTCCGCTGGAATTCGGACCCCAGAGCTGCTTCATGAGAAAATCATAGGTGAGCACGCGTCCGGCATGCTTGCCCAGCAGCGCTACGATCCGGTATTCGCCCTGCGTCAGCTGCGCGTCCACGCCATCCACATAGACGCGGTACTTGTTGTAGTCGATGGTCAGTCCGCCGGAACGGAAGCAGCCCGTGCGCGCAATTTGTTCATTCTGACTCATGGTTCGGGTATGACGCAGCGCCATGCGGATACGCGCCAATAGCTCGGAGGTGCCAAAGGGCTTTGTGATGTAATCATCCGCTCCCAGATCCAGTGCCTCCACCTTGTCCAGCTCGTGCGTGCGCGCGGAAATGACGATGATCGGCGTGGAACTCCACTTGCGCACGGCGTGGAGCAGGCTGTTTCCATCCATATCCGGAAGGCCGAGATCCAGCAGGATCAGATCCGGACAATGGGAGTTGATCAGCGAAAGCGCCTCGTTTCCGGTTGCCGCTTCGATTACGTCGTACTGATTGGCCGTCAGAATGGTGCGCAGAAGCTTCAGTATGCTTTTTTCATCTTCAACAATCAGGACTTTGATCGCCATAGTCATTCTCCTTTTCAGGCAGCGTGAAGGAAAAACTTGCGCCGCCCTGTTCGTTGTTGCAGGCAAACATCGTTCCGCCATGCGCTTTGATGATGCTCTTGCACACTGACAGGCCTATGCCCATGTGTTTATGCGAATCTGCGCTTGCATTTGTGCCGATGGAGCCGGAAAACAGGTGCGGAATTTTGTCCTTGGAAAGACCGACTCCGTTGTCGGCCACAGTGATAAGAACCATCTGACCGTCGCGAACGGCGCTGACCTTGATCTGTGTGGTATGGATGCCGTGATAGATGGCATTTTCCAGCAGATTGAGCGTTACCTGTTCGACGAGCACGGCGTCCATTTCGGCCAGCAGGATCTCGTCAGGCAGAACAATATTCACCTGCATGTCCGGAAAGTGCTTCTGAAACTTGATGATTGCTTCAACCAGCACATCCTCCACAACCTCCGTATCCGTGTGCAAAGGCATAGCCTCGCCGCTGATGCGGGTGATGGCCAGCAGGTTTTCGATCATTCTTAAAAGCCATTGTGCGTCTTCGTTGACGTCCTTGAGAAGTTCCCGTTGTTTTTCTGCAGGAAGCTCATGATCCAGAATCGCATCTGTTGTTCCCACAATGGAGGTTAGCGGCGTGCGCAGGTCGTGGGATACGGCACGAAGAAGATTAGCGCGGAGCTTTTCTTTTTCGACCTCCAGCCTGAGCTGCTCCTGCGCCTGAACGCGCGAGGTCAGAATGCTTACAAACAGAGAAACCGTAAGCATGGTGATGAAGGTAAGAAGGTAGCCGGAGATGCTGAGGTTAAAAACAAAATAGGGATAGGTGAACATGTAGTTGACCAGCGGCACGGCGACGATCGCCGAAGCAATTCCCCAGAGATAGCCGCTGGTGTAACGGGAAATCAGCAGAACTGCCAAAAGAAAAACCAGCTGCGTATTCTGGGAACCACCGTCAATTTCGCCGGTTGCGCCGCCAACGATGAGACTCACGCCGGTGGCCAGTCCCAGAAAAAGCAGGGTGATCAGCACGTTTTTGGCCTCGCGTTTAACCATTGCCCGCATGGTGTTGCTCCTTGTCAGAGTACATTTTTATACAGAATACAGTATATCAGAATGGATCGGTGTTTGGGTATTGTGCAGACAGCCTTTTAGCAAAATATTAACGCTGAGCGATTCTTTGATAGCCGGGAAAAATCAGGTGGAAGCAAAACACTTTTTGTGATATGATACAGTTACCATTTTCAAATGTACACCAGACAGGAGGAAGAATCCATGATTTTTAATGATTTTCATTTTTACAGCGAAACCCTTGGGATCGAGACCGCAGCCTATGTTCTTATGCCTGAACTCAATGTCCTTGCAACCCAGAAAAAGCCTCTGCCGGTTCTTTATCTGCTGCATGGCCTGAGCGATGATCACACCATGTGGCTTCGTCAGACGGCTGTGGAGCAGTATGCCAAGGACTGGCGCATCTGCATCGTGATGCCTGCGGTAAACCGTTCGTTCTATATGGACATGGAGCGCGGCGCGAAGTACGACACCTTCATTGCTGAAGAACTTCCGAGACTGATTGAAACCGTATTCCCTGTGAGCAAGAAGCGCGAAGATCGCTTTGCCGCTGGTCTTTCCATGGGTGGTTACGGCGCGCTCAAGCTGGGTCTGTCCCGTCCCAACCGCTATGCGGCGGTCGCCAGCTTCTCCGGCGCTCTGGGCATGGATCGTGTGTTCCAGCGCAGAGCGGAACTGTCTGCGGGCTACATGAAGGAAATGGAGAACATCTACGGCACGGAGGAAAAGCTCCTCAAGGGTCAGGGCAACCTCTACCGTCTGGGTGAAAAGCTGGAAAAGAAGCCTGAAAAGTGCCCGCGCATCTACATTTCCTGCGGTACTGAGGATTTCCTTTTTGCTGCCAACGAGCGCTTTGTGGATCGCTTCTGCAAGAGCCTGTCCATCGAGTATCACACCGAGCCCGGCACGCATTCCTGGCTTTTGTGGAACGAGAACATCCGCCGTGTGCTGAAGTGGCTTGATCTGGAAAAGGCGGTCTGATCATGAAGAAAAACAGCACGGCCATCGAAAGGCTGCTGAAGGAAGGTTTTTTTGAAACCAAGGAGGCCGCGCTTCCGTACATCATGAGCGGCGCGGTCTACTGCGGTGCGGATAAGGTGACAACCGGAGGACAGAAGGTGCCCATGGACAGGCCGATGACCGTTCGCGGGCTGGATGACCGGTATGTCAGCAAAGGCGGCTACAAGCTGGAAGGCGCGATTGCCGACTTTGGGATTGATGTCCACGACCGGGTCTGCATTGACGCGGGAGCCTGCACCGGCGGCTTTACCGATTGTCTCATCAAGCATGGCGCGCAGCTTGTGTACGCTGTGGAAGTGGGCTTTGGTCAGCTGGCGGGTTCGCTTTCGCAGGACAGCCGCGTGGTCAATCTGGAAAAAACCAACCTCGGCGATGAAAAACTGCTTGCGCTGGATCCGGTTCCGACGCTTGGCAGCGTGGATCTGAGCTATCTTTCGCTGGTCAAGGCGGTTCCGCAGTATCGCGCCATTATGCATGGTCAGGGCGAACTGATGTGTCTGGTCAAACCTCTTTTTGAAACGGACGATCCTGTGGCGCGCCGCACCGGCGAGATCGATCCGTCCAGCTTTCCGACGCTTCTGAGAAAACTGTGCGATACGCTGGACGCGCAGGAAAATACACATGCCGTTGCGGTTACGCACAGTCCGGTCACGGGCAACAACGGAACACATGAGTTTTTCCTGCATGTGAAGTTTGGCGCTCAGGATGAGGCACACGTCACAGATGAGGCGATTGCAGCTGCAGTCGAGCGCGTACTCTCACTGGAAAAATACCGAAAATAAGGTTGTGTATCGGGATGGATTTCCATCCGGCGGACGTTGTATAGGCAGTTCAACGCCGTGGGCACAGGGAGGATGAAGGAATGGCAAAGCGTTTGAGGCCTGGCGTATTTCTGGCCGTGATGCTGATGGTAATACTGTGCGCCAGCGCAGCACTGGCAGCTGATTATGGCGTAATCTACCGCACCGAAACGCTCAATTTGCGTTCACAGGGCAGTTCGTCGAGCCAGTGGCTGGGCAGCTACCCGCGCGGCACGTGGGTGAAGATCAATGGATCGCAGAACAATTTCTATCATGTCTACACGCCCGACGGACGAAGCGGCTATATGAGCAAGAATTACATTCAGGCCGTAGGGGATGATGACAGCACATGGATGGTCAAGGTCACCAATCCCAACGGCGGTTCGTTTTTGAATCTGCGCGCCCAGCCGAGTTATTCTGCACAAGTGCTGGAAATCTTCTATACCGGCGTACCGCTGAAGGTAATCAACAGCACAAACGGCTGGTATCAGGTACAGTTTAACGGCCAGACGGGCTATGTGCGCAGCGAATATGTGGCGGACATGGGCATCTATGCCAAGGGAAGCGACGTAGTTGCTACCATCAAAACGCCCAACAACGGAATGATGAACATGCGCTCCGGTCCCAGTATGAATGATCCGGTTATCCAGCAGTTTCCCGGCGACAGCTATGTATCCGTCATTGCCAAGGGCAAGGACTGGTGGTATGTGAGCATGAACGGCATTGCCGGCTTTATGAGCGATGACTATCTGGTGGAAGGCCTGCATGCCGCCCGTGATCTGTCAGCCAACAAATCCACGATTTCTCCTTCTCAGGCCGCCTATGCTGTGGTCAGCAATCCCAAGAGCACGCAGGCGCTGAACCTTCGCCAGTTTGATTCCACTGCATCGCGCGTGCTGGACAAGCTTTACAACGGACGCAAACTGTGGATTAACGACTTTGGCAGTGAATGGTGCGCCGTCACAGATCAGGTGACCGGACTGTCTGGCTATGTTATGACCAAGTACATCACACTCTACAATGTCGGTATTTCGACCAAGCTTGTCAGTCATCCCAATGGAAGCTATGTAAATCTGCGTTCTTCCCGCGATATGAGCCAGAATAACGTGATTCTGCGAGTACCGCATGGACAGTGGGTCACGGTGCTCAGCCCCGGTTCGGACTGGACCAAGGTGGAGTACAACGGCTATACTGGCTATATAATGACGTATTTCCTGCAGTGAAGGTCATGCGCCGCTGATTGATGCGGCAAAACCATCCCTGCAAACAGGAAAAGACAGTCATGCAAAGCACGGCCAGCGAACAAACATAAAAGACGGTTCCGCGGCTCAAAAGCCACTCCAGCGGCGTACCTGAAGGTGCGGCACGCAGGAACAGATAGTTGGTTCCAAAGGCGTGATTGAACGCCCAGACAAACAGCAGATAACCGCTGCCAAGGATGAACGCCCTGCGCGTATTCTTCGGCAGCGGTTTTCCATTCAGCCACAGGAAAACAGGCGTCAGGGCAATGAGCACATGCAGCTGGGAGAAGGCAAAGGTCATCCAGCCGGGATGAGAGCAGCGGATGATCGCTGGGAAGAACAGCGTGCATGCTGCGGCGGGCGCGGCCAGAAAGGCTGACAGTTCCCACAGCGGAGACTCAGGATAGAATAGAAGCGGGATCGAAAGAACCCCAAACAGCCCGCACAGATGCAGCGGAAGCGCTGTTTCCAGCGTAAGCAGTCCGTCCAGCCGGAGCAGAAAAAGCTGCATTCCCATCGAAACAGCCAGACCTGCGGCCATCATCGCACGAAAGAAACGGAAAAGCCGCCAACGGCAGCAAATCACCATCAGAAGGCTCCAAACGGTTAAAATGATCCATTGCATGCCACTTTCACCATCAATTCGTGCTTTTTATGGAACAAAAGCTCCACATTTCTGCAAAAACAGGCAGAAAATTACGGTGGCTTTACCACTGCGGGAAAATGTGCTATAATGCCATCGGATTCCTATCATTTTTCATTTCGAAAGGAGGAAACCGCTATGATGCGGTATCCCCGTCAGGGTTATGGTTCGCGTGCCAGCAGGCTTAAGCCGATTCTCATCATTGTGCTGGTGCTCGTGGCAGCCTTCCTTATTTTCAAGGCGGCCGGAGTGGGCGGAATCAACGAAGGAAATTTTGAGGCACAGCGAAACAGCAAGCTTCGCAGCGAAGTGCAGTCTGCCGTGAACGGCGTCAATTCCCTCAGCCGTCTGGGAGCAAGTTCCACCTCGTCCATGCTGGGCAAGATCCGACAGTATGTGCACGGCATGGAGGTCATTAACGATCTGAATGTTGGCATGTATGGCGAGGTTGGCCGCCTGTATCCCCAGTCTGTTTTTGACAGCATCTATTCCATCATCGAAGAATACGACGCCAAGCTCACCAGCGGTCAGAAGGTTAATGATTCACTGACTGCGCTCAGTGAGGCGCTCAATCAGCTCAGTGAGATGACCAACAGCCTTCTCAACGGCCTGGAAGCCGTGCAGTAAATCTAGCGCATTTTGAAGAGAATCACGCCTCCAAGCATTAAGCCGAGACCTGCAAATTGCTTCAGCCCCATGGAAACCTTCTCCTGACCCATCCAGCCAAAGGCGTCGATGCAGGCTGCCACCAGCAGCTGCGCGATCAGGATCACGGAGATGGCTACTGTGGGGCTGAGTCCTTTGATGGAGAGCATAACGGTGACGGTGATAATCAGCCCGAACACGCCGCCGAGCCAGTAGCCTTTGGGCGTGGAGAGAAGATTGCCGAACTGGCCCTTGCCGAAAAACCACGCAACCACCAAGGACAGTGCAAAGGCTGTGCCCTGTACCCATGCATTGGCCTCCCAAAGGCCGATGCTGTCCTGCAGACGCGTATTCATCACGCCCTGAACGCTCATTGCAGCGCCTGCAATGATGGAAAATACAAATCCGATCATCAAAAACCGCCTCCCCCTTGCATATTGCCCGGGAGAGGAGGTTTTTATTCCATTTTTAGAGAGCGAGCTCGTAGATGGCCTTGCAGTCTTCGGGCTTGAGGCGTACAAACACGCCCACAGATCCGCCGACCATGGCGCAGCATCGCTCGGACATGCGGTCAAAATCCTGCGTGCCGATGCCGTTTTCAGTGAGGGTCGTGGTCAGGCCCAGAGAACGGTAGAAGGCCTCCAGACGCTTGATGCCTTCCTGAGCGATTTCGGCAGGCGTTCCAAAATCTTCCGGAACATCGAGCACGCGCACGGCGAACTGGGCAAGCTTCTTTTCGCCGCCGCGGGGCAGAACGTACTTCATCCACGCCGGGAACACGATGGCCAGACCAGCACCGTGGGCGATGTCGTACAGAGCGCTGAGCTCATGCTCAAGCTTGTGGCTGGCCCAGTCGCCTTCGCGGCCCGTCTGGAAAAGCGTATTGTGCGCCAGGCAGCCGGTCCACATGATCTCGGCACGGGCGTCGTAGTTTTCGGGTTCGGCCAGCACGATGGGAGCGTTGTTCATCACCGTGCGCAGAGCGCCCTCGGTCATGCGGTCAGTCAGTTCGACGTTTTCAACCTGCGTGAAATAGCGCTCCATCATGTGCGCCATGATGTCCACCACGCCGCAGGCGGTCTGGAAGGGAGGCAGGGTATAGGTGTATTCGGGATTGAGGATGGAAAACTTGGGGAAATTGAAGGGCGTGTTGCGGCCGCGCTTGCACTGATCTTCTTCGCGCGTGATCACGCTGGAGTTACTCATTTCACTTCCTGCAGCAGGCAGGGTGACGATGGTGCCAAGCGGCAGAACCGTGGTGTTGGCGCCTTTGCCGGTGAACAGATCCCACGCGTCGCCGTCGTAGCAGGCGCCGTTGGCAATAGCTTTGGCGGTATCAATGGCGCTTCCGCCGCCCACAGCCAGCACCAGTTCCACCTTGTTCTCACGGCAGAGCTCAATGCCCTTGTAGACGAGGCTCAGTCGGGGATTGGGCTGTACGCCGGCCACTTCCCAGACCTGCGCGCCGCAGGCGTTGAGAATGTCCATCACCTGATCGTACAGGCCGATGCGCTTGATGCTTCCGCCGCCGTAGACAAGCAGCACACGGGTGCCGTACAGCTTGACCTCGTCAGCCAGATGGGACAGGGAATTGCGTCCGAAGTGAATGCGGGTGGGATTGTGGAAGGTAAAATCAATCATGGCTCTTTCTCCTTTGGTTTAGTATGCCTGCTGGGTGCGGTGGCGCAGTGCGCGGCGCTCCATGCCGGCTTCATAATCGGCCTTCTCGGCCTCTGTTTCGGGTTTGAGTGCGGGAACCTGGGTGGGGTTGCCGTCGTGATCCACAGCAACCATGGTCAGGTACGCGCGGTTGACATGCAGACGCTGCTCGGGACAGCTCATGCGCTCCACAAAGGTATCCACGCAGATTTCCATGCTGGTGGTTCCCACAAAGGTGATTCTTCCGTCGATGGTGACGATGTCGTTGATGTAGGCGGGCGCGATGAAGCTGAGGTGATCCACCGCAGCAGTTCGCACATTAAAGCCGCTGTGACGGCGCGCTACAACTCCTGCAACGATGTCAATCCACTGCATCAGCATTCCGCCAAACAGCGTGTAGGACGAATTGACGTCGGCAGGTGAAATGATGTGCACCTGCTGAGCGCGGCTGTAGGAAACGGTTCTTACGGGACGTTCAGTCATAGCTCGGTCTCCTTAAAGGTTCTTGGGGTTCGGGCAGCGGCGCGCCTTCCGTCAGCGGGAGTGCCTTCAAAGGGCTCTGCGGGCTCTTTCAAAAGAGGACGGATGGCATGGCTCAGGAAACGGGGATCAAAGGAAGAGAGGAACAACAGCCGTCTTCGCGGCATGGGATGAATGGTGAACCACTGCGGCCGTTTCATAAACAGCCGTTCCCACAGCAGTTCCTCGCTGAAACCGCGCTTGAGTTCGGCGTCCAGAAGGGTGATGGACTTGGCTTCGCGGGCCACAGCTGGCGCGAGCTTCACCGGCATCATCACAAAGCTGGCGTCTGGTACGCCGCCTACAGCAGCCATGTGAATGCGGTCATCCATCAGCGGTTCCAGATCCGGAAGCGCATCCGTGCAGATTGGATGAGGCAGCACATCCATGTCCAGCCATGCAACGTGGGTGAATTCCACCTGTCGGCTTACAGCGTGGTAGAGCAGAAACGGCTTGCTTCTGGCAAAGTGCTGCATAGGAGTCATGCCCTCGGACAGAAGCGTACGGGGAAGAACTCCGTTGTCCGGGTAACTGTGCGTATGGGGGAAAGAGGTGCGAAGCTGTCTTTCCAGCGCGCCGCCTGTGTACAATACCAGCGGAAGGCTTTCGATGCGCCGCAGAAAACCAAAGCGCAGAAGATAAAAGGGCAGAGGATAACGCGGAGCAGGCAAATCCACAAAGGCGCTGACCAGCAGCGGAAGATGGGTCTCCATCAGCTGCTGACGGGCTTCGTGCGCCTTCTGGGCCATCTTCAGAGCAGCGGGCATGCGCTGAGGATAATGGTCGGTATTTCCAAAGATGCCTAGCGCTGCTTTGGCATGGGCCATGCTCTGTCCTTCGTCCAGCCCGATAAGCTGTCTGAAGCGGCTCAGGGTTGTTCCGGGCAGCATGGAAGCACCGGGCAGATGAAGCATCCTTCGCGCATGATCCACAACCGGACACAGGCACAGCGTATCCGGGACGCAGCAGCGGTATCCTTCCACATAGGCGCTGAGAGAAAGCGTATTCAGCCTCAATTCTTCTGTACTGAGGAAAGCAACAGGTCCGAAAACGAAGGCCGGATCAAGCAGAAGCGTGGGAACCGGCGCGGCGCTGCATACCAGCGGAAGGCCTGCACCGATCACGTGTTCCGTATCGTTGAGACTTTCTTTGATTGCAGGAAGACAGATTTCCGGCGGATGTTCGTTAGACTCCGGCTCCTTTTTTAAGGCCATGCGTCTGCGGCGGATTTCCGGAAGCGCCTGCCGCAGCGTGTTCAGCCCTCCGGGATTGACGGCAGGAGGCCGCACGGTATTTTCTTTTTGGGAAGAAGCATGAGAAATGCCGCGCGTAATGCTTCCGGTGAGCAGTGTCGGTTTATCGGAAAGAGAACGCATCACGCCTGTCAGCAAGGCATCCCAGCGAGGGGAAAAGTCGTGTTCTCCGCTGATGAGCAGGAAATATTTCTCGTTTTCCATCGGAATGCCGCCCAGCAGCGGCTCTACTCCGTCATAAAAGCAAAGTCCGCTGTCGCCGGCGTTCACAGAGCCTTCATAGGGAACCGGCAGGGCAAAGCGCAGCAAAGCCGGACGGGACGCCTGCGCTCTTGCACGGTCGATGGTATTCTGCGCCTGAACGGCATCAATCGGCATGGAGAGAACAACCAGAATGCCCGGCGAAAACGGCCATGCGCCTGTCAGGCGGGTGCGAGTGTCGAACACGGATTGTTCACCTCCTTATTCATGCTTTTTCCATTATAAATTATGCAGGCACATGCGTCAAGAAACCAAATCCATTGACATCGACGCGCGGAAAAGGTATGATGATACTGGAAATTGATGCTTTCCGGGAGGGAAAACATATGCATATTCTCATTACCGGTGCAAACGGCTTCATGGGCCGCAACCTTGCACATGCCCTCAGGCATGCGCGCCCGGAGGATACGCTGCACCTGATCGATCTGCGTTCCACCCAGGAGGAGCGCGATGCGGCTTCTCAGGAGGCGGACTTCGTATTTCATCTGGCTGGCGTGAATCGTCCCGAGAATCCCGAGGAATTCATGCAGGGAAACCGGGATTATACATCGGTTCTGCTGGATTCGCTTGCCAAGCATCCTCCGGTGCTGGTCACCAGCTCCATTCAGGCTGCGCTGGACAATCCCTATGGACAGAGCAAGCGCGCCGGTGAGGAAGTGGTTCGGGCTTATGCGCAGAACAACGGCACGGAGGCGTACATCTACCGCCTGCCCAACGCCTTTGGCAAGTGGAGCCGACCCAATTACAACAGCGCTGTGGCCACCTTCTGCTATAACATCGCCAGAGGCCTGCCCATCACGGTCAACGATCCGTCTGTAATGCTCAGGCTGTGCTATATCGATGACATTGTTGATGAGTTCCTTCGCGCGCTGGAGGGCAATCCCACCCGCACTGAAGGCGGCTTCTGCGAGGTACAGCCCGTACACGAGGTTAACCTTGGCAAAATGGCGGACATGATCCGTTCCTTCAGCACTATGCGTGATCATCTGGACAGCCCAGACCAGTCCGATCCCTTTACCCGCAAGCTCTATGCCACCTATCTGAGCTTCCTGCCTCCGGAGGACTTCGCCCGCACGCCGGTTATACACAGCGATGCTCGCGGTTCCTTTACCGAATTGATTCATCTGGCCGGACACGGTCAGGTCAGCCTGAACGTGTCCAAACCGCACATCACCAAAGGTGAGCATTGGCATCACACCAAGCATGAAAAATTCATCGTGATTGCCGGAGAGGGCGTCATCCGTTTCCGCAAACCCGATGAAACCACTGTGATTTCCTATAAAGTATCCGGCGATGTGCTGCAGGTGGTGGATATTCCCCCGGGATATACGCACAACATTGAAAATACCGGCGATACCGATATGATCACCGTTATGTGGGCGAACGAGTGCTTTGATCCGGCCAATCCGGACACCTTCCGCCTGCCGGTGAATCCTGCAAAGGAGGACTGATTCCCATGAAAAAGCTGAAATTGATGACGGTTCTGGGCACGAGGCCGGAGATTATCCGCCTCTCCGCTGTGATGCGCTGCGCTGACCGTTATTTCGACCACAAGGTGGTTCATACCGGTCAGAATTATGATCCTGCGCTGAATGAGATCTTCTTCAAAGAACTGGGCCTGCGTGCTCCGGATTACTATCTGGGCGCGGTTGGCAGCGATCTGGGCGAGACGATGGGCAACATCATCGCACAGACCTACAAGATCATGGTAGAAGAAAAGCCGGACGCAGTGCTGATCCTCGGCGATACGAACTCTGCTCTGTGTGCCATCTCTGCCAAGCGTCTCAAGATTCCGATTTTCCACATGGAAGCCGGTAACCGCTGCTGGGACTGGAATGTGAGCGAGATGATCAACCGCAAGATCGTCGATCACATCAGCGATATCAACCTGCCTTATACCGAAAACAGCCGCCGCTATCTGCTCAGCGAAGGCATCGACGGCAAGACTATCTTCGTGACCGGCTCTCCCATGCGCGAAGTGCTGGAGGCTCACAAGGCGGACATTGCCAGAAGCGATGTGCTTGAGCGTCTGGGGTTGGAAAAGGGAAAGTACATCCTCGTCAGTGCCCATCGAGAGGAAAATATTGATCTGGAGGACAATTTCCTCAGTCTCATGAACGCCATCAACCACATGGCGGAGGTTTATCAGGTGCCGGTGATCTACTCCACTCATCCCCGCAGCATGAAATTCATCCAGAAACGTAATTTCAAGTTCCATCCGCTGGTTCGCAACCTCACGCCGTTTGGATTCTTTGATTACAACCACCTGCAGATGAATGCACTGGTGGTGCTCAGTGACTCCGGTACCCTGAGCGAGGAAAGCGCGATGCTGGGCTTCTGCGGCGTGCTGATCCGTACATCCACCGAACGTCCTGAAGTGCTTGACAAGGGCACGGTGGTTATCGGCGGCATCACCGAGGAAAGCGTGGAACAGGCTGCAGAACTGGCCATTGCCATGCAGAAAAATGACGAGCCGCGCGCCATGCCCATGGATTACGAGGACACCAATGTTTCTGTCAAGGTCATTAAGCTCATCCAGAGCTACACGCCCATCGTCAATGAGACGGTATGGCTCAAACGCTGAATTCCTTTTGGCGACAGTTCAGCAAATTTTTGTATGTTTTGAACGCTTATGGGATGACTTTGGTTTCCAAATGCGTTATACTGAGTATACATAAAGCAAATCCAAGGAGGTAAACACATGATTCGCAAATGGATGGCTACTCTTCTGGCCCTGATGCTGGCCGTTATGGTTCCTGTGTGTGCTATGGCTGACAGGCAGCATACGCTCACTGTTATCCCTGGTGATGTCCTCGCTGCCACTCAGGCGTTTGCTGATCTGGCGGACGTCCTCTCTCTGACCTGCGTTTACAGCGATGAAGCCGGCGCTCTGAGCGCTGCACTGTCCGGCGAGGAAATGCTCACCATTTCTGCCGCTCCTGAAGAAGGCGGCCTGTATCTCTGCAGCGAGCTGCTGGGCGATGAAGTGCTGTACATCGACATGGAAGAAGTCATGGCGATGTTCATGCAGCTGGCCGAGGCTGAAATGGGTGAAGAATTCGCTGAGGTTTTCAAGCAGAGCATGGAAGCGCAGACCGCCCAGCTGGCTGCTGCTCCCGCGGCCGTAGTGGTTGATCCTGAAGAAAGCCTCAAGCAGGCTCGGGAAATGTTCGCTGATGATCCCGGTATGCTGGCCTATGTTGAAAAACTGATCAGCGAGATCGACGTGGAGGAAGGCAGCTTTGCCGCTTCCGGCCGTGACACTGCCACCGGCAGAATGGCCATGAACCTGACCGAGGAAGATCTGCTGGCGATTTGCGACAGCAAGTTCTTCCGCACTACCATTGAAGAGGCTGTCAAGGCCGAAAATCCTGAGCTGGCTGGCGATGAGCTGGAAGCTGCTGTGAACTCCACCGTCGAGGAAGTACGTCAGATCTATGCCAACATGGATATGGAAGCTGGTCTGTCTGTTTACACCGTGGATGATTTTGAAACCATCGTCGGTCTGGAAATGTATGTTCCCATGACCTTTGATGTGGAGGGCGAAAAGGTTTCCTTTGTGATGCAGATTGACTACAATCGTCTGACTGACGATGGCGGCGTTTCCTACAAGGCCAATGTTGAGATGGGTGTGCCTGAAGAAGACGGCGGCATGATCACTGTGCTGTTCGATCACTATAAGGGTTCTGATGAGAAATACACCAGCAAGGGTCTGCTGGGTCTGCTGGTGGATGACGTTCTGTTCACCATCACCTATGATGCTACTACCACGGACTACGTTCGTACCCGTCTTGCTGGCGTGTACTACCGCGAAGGCGCAACCGCCATCATCGAGCCTGCTGCTTCCGAGCGTCCTCTGATCAGCTTCCAGGTGGTTTCCAAGGAAGCCGATCCTTCCATTCTGGAAAAGGTTGAAAGCGCGACCACCGAGACGGCTGTGGACGTACTGAAACTGTCCGAGGAAGGTCTGAATGAGCTTATGACTGTTGTGCAGACCCGTGCGCTTCAGCTCTATTCCAAGGTCATGACCAAGCTTCCCGACAGCGTTCTGGAACTGATTGTCGCGTCTGCGGAATAATCACAGAACAGATCAAAAGCCCGCTGCATTTTTGCAGCGGGCTTTTTCTGTGCTTACAGGTTCGCCTTGATCTTTTCGATCATTTCAGCGTACTCAGCGTCATTCAGAAGTGTCTGTGCAGGATTCATAGCGAACACGCCGCCCCACTCGTATTCATCCTTGTACTTGGGAACCAGATGGAAGTGCAGGTGGCAGCCGGTATCGCCATAAGCGCCATAGTTGACCTTGTTGGGCCTAAAGGCAGCATGAATGGCCTTGGCAGCACGGTTAACGTCGGCGAAGAAGGCGTTGCGTTCCTCGTCCGTCAGATTCACAATCTCGCTGACGTGATCCTTGTAGGCCACGATGCAGCGGCCGGGATGACTCTGTTCTTTGAACAGAATCAGAGAGCTGACGCTCAGGTCACAGATGTGAATGCCGAACGCATCCAGCAGTTCACCACGCATACAGTAGCCGCAGTTGGGATCCTTCATGATGTTTTCCTCCTTATGGCAGATAACGTTCTTCAGGAATTTCAAAGAAAGTGACATACTCGTCAAAGTCGGTGGAACGGGAATAAATGCGCATGATCACATCCTGACACTTTTTTGCGTCGATGACGCGTACCTGTGCATTGCCGAGCGTTGCATACGTCTGAGCTCCCTGCGATACTAGTGCCTGTTCGAAGTTGACAAAGTATTCGGAGATATAGTCCGTCTTGGTGCAGTAGTGCGGATGCATCGGGTGACGGATTATGTTGCCATTCCAGTCAATGCAGGTGACCTCATAGGGTACAGGCTGGATTCGGTCGGGAATCTGAGCAAGTTCATCAATGGAATGGATGAAGGTGTCGCGCGAATGATTCACGCCAAGCAGAAGGATTTTTGCTTTGACGTCTGCCAGACGCGACCAGGCAAACCCGACCGGGCAGGGCGTTTCGGCATGCTCCTCACCCTGAATGAACGCTTCAGCGCCCTTACCATGAGCCCAGATGGAATGCGTCACGTGCAGGGAACGGATACCGTCTTTGCGGAAAGCCGCGACACGGGGCAGCGCACCAATGTTGGGGATAGTAGTGCGAACATCATACACAGGATTGTCCTTGTTAACAATGCCCCATGTATGAGTGGGAACCAGAAAAAGTCCATCCGGCAGACATTCGATAAAGGCATCGATGACCGTATCAGCGCCACCTTCCACCTCGCCGATGGCTTTCATGGAGGTGTGGATCAGCACGGTATCGTCGGGCTGAATGCCCATCTGCAGAATCTGTTCTTTCAGCTGTTCTTTGGTGAACATAGGCAGCTCCTGTTCATAAGCAAAAGGAGCATGGCGATGGACACCATGCTCCTTGAATGCTGTAAAATTAGCCCTTGATAGCAGCCTGGGCAGCAGCCAGACGAGCGATCGGAACGCGGAAGGGAGAGCAGGACACGTAGTCCAGACCGATCTGGTGGCAGAATTCCACGGACGTGGGATCGCCGCCGTGCTCGCCGCAGATGCCGATGTGCAGCTTCTGGTTGTTCTCACGGCCCAGCTTGCAAGCCATGTTCATCAGCTTGCCAACGCCAGTCTGGTCCAGCTTGGCGAAGGGATCGTTCTCAAAGATCTTGGCATCGTAGTACGCAGACAGGAACTTGCCGGCGTCGTCACGAGAGAAGCCATAGGTCATCTGAGTCAGGTCGTTGGTGCCGAAGCAGAAGAAATCAGCGTTCTGGGCGATTTCGTCAGCGGTCAGGCAGGCACGGGGGATCTCGATCATGGTGCCCACTTCGTACTCCAGCTCAGCGCCGGCAGCAGCGATCTCGGC
>JAGBBE010000163.1 GCA_017938645.1 Clostridia bacterium | reverse complement strand
GACAAGGTCAACGCCCAGCATGTCTTCCTTGGGAAAGATGGAGCCGCAGTCGATGACGAGCATATCCTCGCCGTACTCGACCACCGTTATATTTTTGCCGAATTCATCAACGCCGCCAAGGGGGATGATGCGCAGTTTCTGAGAAATTTCTGTCATTGGAGCCTCCTTACTTTGCGCGAACAATTAAGTAATACCCAAACAAGCGGTTGCGCAAGAACGCCGCAACAGCTGAATCATCGATTGTACCAAAAGCATCCATGCAGAAAAACGCCGAAAAACAGCCAGAATGTGCAAGTTATATGGGACGTTCATCTGTCACGGAGCCTACTTCCCCGTATATCGTAATACAGTATACCACAAAACATCCTTTTTGAACAGGGATTCAGCAAAACATTTCTACGCAACATTTTTAGCGTTTTTTACCAAAAGCTGCGGCCGAAAAAAAGAAGCGGCTGGAAGCATGGGAAAGAGCTTCCAACCGCTGATGTTTGATTTGGGATTATTCCATTCCGCTGCATCCGATGGCGTCAAGGCTGTCGGGGCGTTCGGTGTATACTTCAGCCACGTGAGGCGTCCATTCAGGTTTGCCTGCGATGCGCTTCTCATTCCACTTCATGCCCGCAAGACAGACGGCAAGGCCGATCAGACTGCCGCCCAGCGCCCACAGCTCATTGCCGCCGGACAGGGCATTGCCTGCAAACAGGCCTGCCAGAAAGCCGATCAGGGGAATGATGTAGGCCACCAGCGTGGCGGTCATGAAGCGGCTGTCGGGCAGTTCCACCTTCACCCAGTTGCCCACCTTGCAGTCGGCCTTCAGATCGATGGAGCCGGTCTGCGAAAGGCCGCCGCATGCGCCGCATTTGGCGCAGGCTTCGGGGCGGATGTAGGTGATGGTGGCAACGCCGGTTTTTTCATTATAGGCGGTCACCTGACCGAATTTGATCATGCTGCAAGCCTCCCTGGAAGAACACTGAAAAAATAAATAGAACGAATTTTATCCATGTGTATTGACACATGGATATTAATCGGCTATAATTTAAACTTGCATCAGTATCGTTACTGTGCGAAGTTATGCCCTTCCGTGATAGGTATTGTACATGCCCGGCGGAAAAAATGCAACAGGAAATTTTCTGGAAATACCGCAAACCCTTGCGGCATAAAGAAAAAAAGCCTGCTGATGGCGGTTGCGGACTTCGCTTTCAGATACGTGCGAGAACATAAGGGGTGATGGCATTTATGGTGCATGAGGTTCAAATGGGGAAGCTCAGGACGAGGCAGAGCTTCGCGCATGTCGAAGAAATCCTTGACATGCCGGATCTGATTGAGGTTCAGAAAAACTCGTACCAGCGTTTCCTGGATGTCGACCTTCGCGAGGTACTGGACGATGTATCTCCGATCGTGGACTACACCGAGAATTTGTCGCTTGAATTTGTTGATTATACACTGGACGCGCCCAAGAACAGCGTGGAACGCTGCAAGGAGCGCGACATGACCTATGCCGCGCCGCTGAAGGTGTTCGTCCGTCTCAAGAACCGCGAGACCGGCGAGATCAAGGAATCCGACGTGTTCATGGGCGACTTCCCCCTCATGACCGATTACGGTACCTTTATCATCAACGGCGCCGAGCGTGTGATCGTATCCCAGCTGGTACGTTCCCCCGGCGTGTACTATGAAGAGCAGATCGACAAGGCCGGCAAGCACCTGTTCTCCACCACGGTCATCCCCAACCGCGGTGCGTGGCTGGAATATGAAACCGACTCCAACGATGTGCTGTGGGTGCGCATTGACCGCGCCCGCAAGCTGCCCATCACGCTGATCCTGCGCGCCCTGGGCTATGGCACGGATGCCGAGATCATCGACCTGCTGGGCGAGGACGAGCGTCTGATGGCCACCATCCAGCGCGGCGACAACGCCAAGAGCCGTGACGAGGGTCTGATCGAGATCTACAAGCGCCAGAAGCCCGGCGAACCGCCGACACGCGAAAGCGCCCAGAACCTGTTCAACTCTCTGTTCTTTGACGCCAAGCGCTACGACCTGATGCGCGTGGGCCGCTACAAGTTCAACAAGAAGCTGTCCCTGGCCATCCGCGCCCAGGAGCAGATCGCTGCTGAAGATGTAGTGAATCCCCAGACCGGCGAAGTCATGGTTCACGAGGGCGAGGTCATCAGCAAGGAAGTGGCCCGCGCCATCCAGAACGCCGGCATCAACGCCGTGCTGATCAAGGTGGACAACCACATCCACAAGATCGTGGGCAACCACTTTGTGGACGCCTCCCTCTACCTGCCCTTCAACCCCAAGGAAGCCGGCGTGATGGAGAACGTGCTCTATCCCGTGCTGCGCGAGATCCTTGATCTGGGTCTGGAAGGCGACGAGCTGAAGGAAATGGTCCGCTCCCGCGTGCATGATTTGGTGCCCAAGCACATCATCACCGAGGATATCGTGGCCTCCGTCAGCTATCTGCTGGGCCTGCCCTATGGCATCGGCTTCACCGATGATATCGACCATCTGGGCAACCGCCGCCTGCGCAGCGTTGGCGAACTGCTGCAGAATCAGATCCGTATCGGTCTGAGCCGTCTGGAGCGCGTGGTGCGCGAGCGCATGGCCATTCAGGACAGCGATGAGGTTCGCCCAGGCGAGCTGATCAACATCCGCCCTGTAAGCGCCGCCATCAAGGAGTTCTTCGGCTCCTCCCAGCTGAGCCAGTTCATGGACCAGCCCAACCCGCTGGCAGAATTGACCCACAAGCGCCGTCTTTCCGCGCTGGGCCCGGGCGGCCTCAACCGCGACCGCGCGTCCTTCGAGGTGCGAGACGTTCACTACTCTCACTATGCCCGCATCTGCCCGATCGAGACGCCTGAAGGCCCGAACATCTGCCTGATCGGCTCTCTGGCGACCT
>JAGBBE010000162.1 GCA_017938645.1 Clostridia bacterium | reverse complement strand
TCACCTACAATGGTCATAAGGACTTCGTGTGGAATGGTAAGACCTATAACTCCTGCACGGTTGCACACGGTCTGTTCTACGCTAACGCTGGTGCTGACCTGACTGTGGTGGATACTTCTGAAGAACAGACCGGCACTGTGATGGTCTACGGTCTGGCCTCCGGCGCTTACGTTGCTTCCAATGACACTACCTTCACCATTGAAGGCGGCACTTGGAAGAACGAAGTCTGCGAGACCTGCGGCGGAACAAACATCTTCCTGTACCCGCTGCAGGGCGGCGAACTCTATATCAAGGGAGGCTACTTCGAGCAGGCTCTGGATAGCAATGGCGAATCCTACCTGATCGTTGAGCACGGCGGCGAGTACAAGAACAGCGTGATCGACTACTCCAAGACCAAGGTCGAAATCACTGGCGGTACCTTCGTGGGTATGAACCCTGAAGAAATCAAGTACTTCCAGCAGACTGCCGACGATAAGTTGGTCATGGGTGAAACGACCGACGGCTGTGCCGACGGCTTCGCTGCTGCTGACAACGGCGATGATTCCTACACCGTGAAGCCTCTGATCACTGTCGAGTTTGACAATGTGACCATGGTTAATGGCAACGAACTGCCTAAGTTCACTTACACCACTAACTTCACTGAGGTTGCCGAGGACGGCATGATGCTGGTTGTAGGCAAGCCTGAGGTGACGGTAAACGGCGTAGGCGAGTACGAGATTAACGCTGAAGCCTACGTGTTTATGAGCAACGATTATGTCGTGCGCGTCACTCCCGGTAAGCTTACAGTTGTCGAGGCGGTTGCAAAGATCGGTGAAGTATACTACGCAAGCATTGAGGAAGCTATCGAGGCAGCGAATGCTGGTGATCAGATTGATCTTCTTGCTGACGTTGTAACTGTTTCCGGTCTGACCATTGAGGCAGAAAAAGACATTATTATTGATCTGAATGGTAAGACCCTGAATTTGAAACCGGATAGTATTGGTTTCAATGCTAGCGTCGCTATGGATTTGAAGGGCAAACTTACAGTTCAGGGCGAAGGCGCTGTAACCGTTGAAAGACACAGCTATACCTACACATACGGAATCAGGGTCTTGGCAACGGGTACTTTGATCCTCAATGGGGGCAATTACACTGTAAATGGCAGCACTGGTGCTTTGGCTCTGACTCGTGGCGAAGTTCAGATCAACGGCGGTTCGTTTAAGTCTAATAGCGGAGAAAGCTACGAGTTGATCAGACACACCTATTTGGACACTGCAAAGGTCACGATTACTGGAGGCGTGTTCGAGCGTAAAGCAATCAGCACTGGTGCAGAAACACCGGATAAGGTTGAAATCTCCGGCGGCTACTTTGTAGAAAAGGTTCGTGAGGATTGGTGTGCCGAGGGTTACGTTCCCGTTAAGAAGGTAATTGAAGGCAAGACTTGGTACACTGTAGCTAAGGGCGAATACGTAGCTCAGATCGGCGAGGATAAGTACGTTTCCATTCAGGATGCGATTGACGTTGCTGTGGATGGAGACACGGTTGTCGTTCTCAAGGATGTTGAGTATGACTGGGATGATACCGTAACCGCGAGCGACGGAAAGCCTGTACTGTTCAATGTGGAAGGCAAGTCCATCACGCTTGATCTGAACGGTAAGAAGATTAGCCTTACACATCTGGCTACCGAGGAAGCTGACCGCATCTACGCGGTTGTCCTTGTGGCAGATGGCGCAAGCTTGACTGTGACCGGCAACGGTACGATTGATGTGACTGCCAATGAAACCATGCCCAGAGTAGCCTACTTGTTCTGGAAACGCGGCACTACTGGTACGCTGACCATCAAGAATGGTACCTACCACATGAACCATAGCGAAGACTCCATGGTCTATACCAACGGCAGAGAAATTGTTACTGTCGAAGGCGGAACTTGGACGCTGGATAGCATTGGTACTGATGAAAATGGTTCTCCGTGGATCTTCAATGCGCAGGGACAGAACGATCGCAACATCATTGTTACCGGTGGTATCTACAACGCTGATATCGCGCATCAGTACTATCCCTTCGAAGTCATGATGCCTAAGGAGAAGGCGTTGGAGCACGACAGCGATAACGGCACTTGGACTGTGGTTGACGCTGTGGCCTATGTGAACGAGCAGGAGAAGAGCGGCAAGTGGTATACCAACGAGGTTGGTTATGCTACTCTGGCTGAAGCTGTGGCATCCGCTGAAAAGTACGTTGAAAATGCCACTAAGGCTGGTGAGATCTCTACTGTCACATTGCTAACTGACAGTGCGAATGACATCAGTGTAAGCAAGACCATTGGGTTCGAACAGAATGGTTACAGCTATACTGGCACCGTCACTCTGACTGAAAAGGCGGCTACGCTGACTGCTGCTGAAGGAATGAATGTGATCACCGATCTCGAAGGCTGCAAGGTAGTCTACGAGGAAGGTGTTTACAAGGTGGTAGCTATCAAGGTGATTCTGAATGGTATCGAGGCAGCATATCAAGGCGAAATTCAGTTGAGACTGTTTGTTACGCTTCCTGAGGAATTCTTGTCTGATAAAAATGCATATGTTCGCATAGTCAAGAATGGCAAGGGTGATCCTGCTGAGAAGATGATTACATCTGCTGAACTCCTCGCTCAGGGTGCTACAGTCAATGGCTACATGATGACTCAGGGTATTGCGTCTGGCGAAATGACATGTGGCGTTGATTACGAGTTTGTCAGTAGCGATGGATATGTATATCCTCTTACCAATTCTGCGGGCAAGGATATGGGAATGAAGGCTACTTACAGCATTCTGGACTATGCAAAGCTTGTTATGCAGTATGGTAACGAACGCCAGAAGAAGATGGTTACTGCTTTGGTGACCTATGGCGGCTATTCTCAGAACTACTTCAATGTGGATGCTGAGAACCCAGCGTATAATATGCTTGCTACTTATGGCGTTAAGGTGCCTGATCTGTCTGCAGTAACAGCTGATGACATCGCTCAGAAGAATGTTATTGAAGGCAGTGCTATCGGACTTAATGTTTACGGTACGCAGACTTTCCTTGACTCTGCCACCTATTTGAGGGTATACTACAAGCTGGATGCGGGGCAGTCCATTGACAACTTCGAGTTTAAGCTCGTAGCTCCCACCTATGATGGTACTACTAATACATTGGAGCTTATCCCTGTTGCTGATGCAGGCCTGTATTATGTGGATATCAAGGACATTCCTGCAGCTTATCTGGATCACGTATATAAGATCGTGGTTACTTCCAAGGAAACCAACGAGACGTATATCTTGAATACCAGTGTGCTTGCATGGATTAAAAATGTGCTGATCTACTCTAACAACACGAAGCAGATCAACATGGCTAAGGCAATGTATCTGTACAATCAGGCTGCCAATGAATTCTTTGGTAAGTGATGAGGGAGGTGAAACGAATGTCTGTTGCAGATAACAAGAAGTCTTTCGTAACTCCTACTTATGAAGTTGTTAGCTTCTCTGTAGATGACGTGGTAACCACCAGCGGCGACTGGGGCGGTGGCATCATGCCCATTGATGCATACGAAGATAGCAACTAAAAAAGAAATACCCCGACGGCGAAAGCCGTCGGGGTAATTCCGTATAAATACGACTATAGTAGGAGGTAAAGATATGTCTCTCAAAGCAGGCCTAATGGTATTATGGATAATAATTACAACTCTTTTTTTACGAGGATGTACAGTTTTTGATGTATATAATAAAGAGTATGATACGCCTCAAACAGAAATAGTCTTATCGGAAACTGCTGTGGTTCCTTCATCTCAGTCCGATAAGTTACCAGATAAAGTGCCAGATGATAGCGAGGAATGGGGTGGAGGAATAATGGGCATATAGTGAATATTATATGACTTACAATAATGAACAGAAAGGCGTAACTGTTGTGCAAAATGATGTGCCTAATCGCATAAGCGTAAAAATTAAAGTTGCTGATAGGGTGGCAGAAATATCAGTTGATTTTAAATCTACTCGCGTATATTGTTCGGATTATCTTTGCGAGGAAGAACCGGATTTTCAGTTGAACATCAATAAGCAGGACATAGCCTTTGAACGTCAAAAATCAGCTCAGGAGGACGCTCTCGAAGGTAAACCCATCCGTAGCTTCTCTGATGCTTATCTGGAAACCATCGCGCTTCAGCGTAAACTTGCGGAGCACCTTTTCCATTTCGATACGCTCCTGTTTCATGGCTCGGTCGTCGCCATCGATAACGAAGCGTATCTGTTCACGGCAAAAAGCGGCACGGGCAAATCCACACATACCCGGCTGTGGCGCGAAGTATTCGGCAGCCGTGCAGTCATGGTAAATGACGATAAACCCTTCCTAAAAGCCACAAAAGAAGGTATACTGGTATATGGATCTCCGTGGAATGGGAAGCACGGTCTTGGAACCAATACCTGCGTCCCGCTGAAGGCCATTTGTATCCTCAAACGTGGCGAGGAGAACCGGATTCGTCAGATTCCAGCAAAGGATGCCGTGCTTATGCTGCTTCAACAGAGCAACAGGCCCATGACTCCCGCGCTGATGCCCAAGTATATGGAGCTGATTGATCGGCTGGCGCAGGGTGTAACATTCTATGAAATGTCCTGCAATATGGATCCTGAAGCGGCTGTGATCTCCTATGAGGCCATGTCCGGTAAAAGAAAGGAAGACGCAAAATGAAACTAAAGAATGGCTTTCTGCTGCGTGAAGTGGCAGGTCAGAAGGTTGTGCTGCCTACGGAAGGCGCGCTCGATCTGAATATGATGATTACGCTCAACGATACCGGCGCGTTTCTGTGGGAGAAGCTGCAAAGCGAAACGGCTGAGGAGGCGCTCGTTGCGGCATTGCTTGAAGAGTACGATGTGGATGAAGCTACAGCGCAGAAGAGCGTGGCGGCTTTTGTAAAGAAGCTGAGTGAGAATGACTTCCTTGAATAAACACACGGTTCATGCCGAAGAAATGATGCCGCTGATCCTTGAGGCGCTCTCCGCAGGTCAATCGGTATGCGGTCTTACGTTTCAGGGGGTGAGCATGCGACCTATGCTTCGTGAAGGCAAAGATACGGTCGAACTGTCCCGTCTGCCCGAGCGGCTTCGTAAGTATGATCTGCCGGTTTATGCCGGCCCAAATGGCAAATATGTTATGCACCGCATCGTAGCTGTTCACGATGATCATTACATCTGTCTGGGCGATAATACGTATCACTACGAGAAAATCAAACCCGAACAGATGGTTGCCGTTGTCAGCGCATTTAAGCGAGGAGAAAAACGGATCAGTACGAATGATCCAGCGTACCAGCTGTATTGCCGCGTGTGGTGCGGGACTTATCCTTTACGCAAACTTCTCAAGCGAATCGAAGGCAAGCTCCGCGGATGCCTGAGGAGGCTGTTCAAATGAAAAAAACGCCGCTGATCTGGATTGGCCGGCGAGTGAGCAAACGCATTCCCATGATTCTGCTGATGACGGCTGCGCAGGTTGGTCAGGCGCTGTTTCTGGTGCTGTTTGCGCTGGGAAGCCGCGGTGTGATCGATAGCGCGGTTGCAGGAAATCCGCAGGATTTCTATACAGCGTGCATGAGGCAGGCGGTTATTATCGCTGGAATTCTGCTGTGCCTGACGCTGCTGCGGCATATGAGAGAGAAGCTTCACGCGGATCTGGAGCGTGACTGGAAGCAGCGTCTGCTTCACGGCCTGCTCCATGGCGAGTATGCCTCCATCCATAAATTCCATAGCGCAGAGCTGCTCAATCGTCTCAATAATGATGTTCGCAAGGTCAACGAGGGAGTCCTCAACCTCGTTCCCAATGCGGCGGCGATGATCACCCGGCTGATTGCTGCAGTGGCCGTTCTTGGCGCGCTGGAGCCCCGGTTCACACTGGCGCTTGCGGGACTTGGCTGCCTCCTGATTGCAGCCACAGGCCTTGCGCGCAAGCGTCTGAAAGAACTCAATAAGCGTGTCAGCGAGTGCGACGGCAAGGTATCTGGATTTCTGCAGGAAACAATGGAAAAGCTGCTCATGGTTCAGGCGATGGATGTTTCAGCAGAAGTGGAGAACCGAACGGATGCGCTTCTGGAAGAACGCTATCAGCTCCAACGAAAGCGCAAAAATGTATCTGTGGCCACGAATAGCGGAATCAGCCTGATTGCGTACGGTGCAAACTTCATCGCGCTGGTCTGGTGTGCGTACCGGATGCTGCTGGGACAGATGAGCTTTGGTTCGCTGACGGCAGTGATTCAGCTCGTCAATCAGCTGCAGACGCCGTTTGTAAATCTGTCCGGCGTGCTTCCTCAGTACGTAGCAATGCTCGCGTCTGCCGAAAGGCTGATGGAGTTGGAAGAGATACAGGGCGAGCCTGCGCCTGCGCTGCAAAATGCGGCGGAGGTATATGCAGAACTCGATGCGCTGGAAGCGGAGAATCTCAGCTTTTCCTATGAAGAAGACCGCATCCTCAACGAGGTTGAGTTCACGCTGCCCAAGGGTGCGTTTGCGGTGATTACCGGCCCGTCCGGCATCGGCAAAAGCACGCTGCTCAAGCTTCTGCTGGGTGTGTTTCAGCCGGATAACGGCGCTTTGTATCTGCGCAGTGGAGCGCAGAAAATCAGAATTGACCGGAGCACACGACGGATGTTCGCCTATGTGCCTCAGGGAAATCTGCTGCTGAGCGGAACGCTCAGGGAGAATCTCACCATCGTCAGACCGAATGCCTCTGAAGAGGAGATTCGTGAGGCGGTGTATGTCAGCGCTATGGATGAGTTTGTCCCGCACCTCCCGCAGGGACTGGACACGGTGCTGGGAGAGAGCGGCGCAGGACTGTCCGAAGGTCAGGCGCAGAGGCTTGCCATTGCACGTGCAGTGCTTGGCGGCGCGCCCATTCTGCTGCTGGATGAATGCACGTCAGCGCTTGATGAAAAGACGGAACATACAGTGCTTTCTCGCCTGAAAGCACTTGAAAACCGGACATGCATTGCCGTTACACACAGGCCTGCCGCGGCTGCGTTGTGCAGCTGGCGGCTGGAGGTTTGCGAAGGGAAAATCTGGACGGTCAAAGCTGAAGCGAGGTAAGCGGATGTTTCTGAATACCGATTTTCTGAAGAATGACGAGATTCATCTCGTTTTGCAAAGAACCGCAGATGGCGATGCAGAAAAAGGCTGGGTTCCGGCATATCATTTTGCGATCTGCAATCCCGAGGGAATTGCCATGGGCATTTGCGATTTGCGCATCGGCCATAATGAAAAGCTGTACTATGGCGGCAATATTGGCTATCGGGTCGACGAAAAATATCGTGGACATCATTATGCTGCAAAGGCATGTCTGCTTCTGTTTGAACTGGCGAGGAGACATCAGTTGGAGTATGTGATTGTGACTTGCAATCCGGAGAATGCTGCATCCAGAAAAACCTGCGAATATGCAGGAGGAACGCTTCTGGAAATTGTTGAACTGCCGGAAGACAATGATATGCGCGCCGACGGTGAAACGCATAAATGCATCTATCGGTTTGAATTGTAAGCGTTGGAGATGCGAAACAACGCAAAAGACAGCGTTTTCCGGTGAATGGAAGTACCCAAACACCATCAGCAAGTCATGCACATGGATGACTTGCTGTTTTTTTGCTTTTCAATCATCAATCGAATGTGATAAACTTGAAATTGGCGAGGTGAGATATATGAAAGCTGTCAGGAGAAAATCGATAGGAACGCACTTTTCAATGTGTGTCCAGCCCGCTTTTATCATTGGTACAAACAATGAAGATGGAACGCATAATTTTGCTCCAATTACATGGGTCAGCATTACAAATGAGAAAGAGAACGATTATTTGCTGACGATCAGCATGTTCGGTACAAAAAGAACAAAGCAGAATGTAATTAGAACAGGTATTCTTAGCGTCAATCTTGTTAGCACGGATATGCTCGAACTGATGGACTATTTTGGTACGCATCATGCAGAAGACGGAAAGAAAGACGGAATATCGTATGCTGTCAGCAGAGGAGATGTTGTAGATGTTCCTATTCTGGATGCGAGTCGGTGGATATACGAATGCGAGGTAGCAAAATCTGTGGAAACAGGAGAATCTACAACCTTCTTCTGCAGAATCAGGAATATTCAAGTGGATGAAC
>JAGBBE010000161.1 GCA_017938645.1 Clostridia bacterium | reverse complement strand
GGCAAGCTCTCCAGCCTCAAGCGCTTCAAGGACGACGTCAAGGAAGTGGCCGAGGGCTACGAGTGCGGTATCAGCTTCGACGGCTACAACGATATCAAGGAAGGCGACATCATCGAGTGCTTCATCATGGAAGAAATCGAGAGGTAAAGGTTCAAGGGCTCTGCCCTTGAAAATCCCGCCAAAGGGATTTATCCCTTTGGAATCCCTTCTTTTGTCGACTGCCATGTTACTTATCCTCTGACCGCACAAAGTGCGGTCAGTCCATGGGATTCTTAAGGGCACCTGCGGTGGGCAAATGTACCGGTACATTCGCCGTGCGCAGCACCCCTCCCGTACCCCGTAAAGGAGAAACGCATTGAGTTATCAGCGCATTGACCGCATCAGCGAGCAGGTTCGCCGCGAGGTGGACATGATCATCCGCGAGCGCATCAGCGATCCGCGCGTAAAGGGCACGTTCAGCGTGACCCGTGCGGACGTAACGCGCGACCTGCGCTATGCGAAGATTTATGTCAGCATTCTGGAAGAAGAAAACCGCGCCCCGATGATGGCTGCCCTGAAGAAGGCGGCAGGCTTTGTGCGCCACGAGCTGCGCGAAAGCATGATCATCCGCTATGCGCCGGAAATTCTTTTTGAACTGGACAACAACATCGAATACGGCATCCACATTGCGTCTGTTTTGAAGCAGGTGCACACGGAGGACGAAACAAACGATGAAAATGACGACGATCTTGAATGACCGTTATCAGCAGGACGAGGTGCTGTCTGCCGTGTTATCGGCGGGCAGCGTCTTGCTGTTTGGGCATATATCGCCTGACGGAGACACTCTGGGCAGCGTTCTGGCGCTGAAAATGCGTCTTGAGCGCATGGGCAAAAAGGTTCAGGCGATGGTGGACGGCTTTGTTCCGGCGTATCTGGCGTTTCTGTCGGGTGCGGAGGAAGTGCTGCCGGCCAGCGACGCCGCAGAGGCTTTTGATCTGGCCATTGCGGTGGACGTAGCCAGCGCAGACCGCATGGGCAAGTGCGAGGCGTTTTTTGCTGCTCAGGAAAAGACGGCTGTGATCGACCATCACGGTACCAATCCGGGGTATGCGCAGATCAACATGATCGATCCCGATGCGCCGGCGACTGCCATTCTGATGTACAGGCTGTTTGAAAAAATGGACATGCCCATGACGAAGGACGAGGCCATCTGCCTGTACACGGCGCTTTCCACTGACACAGGCAACTTCATTTATGACAGCACGAACGCCGAGACCTTTGCCATGATGAGCGGGCTGATGACTGCCGGTCTGCCGCTGGCAGATTACAGCCGGATGCTGTTCCGTCAGAAGGAGGAGCCGCACGTACGGCTTCTGGCCGAGGTGCTGCCGTCTTTGCGCGTGATGGCGGACGGAAAGATTGCCGGCCTCAGGCTTACGCTGGAGCAGATGGCGCGCGCCGGAGCAAACGGCGGTCACTGCGAAGGCATTGTGGATTATGCCATCGATCTGCGCGGCGTGGGTATGGCGTATTTTGCCCGTGAAATCGACGGCGGCCGCGTGAAGGCGAGCCTCCGTGCGCTCAAGCCGTATGCTGTAGACCAGATCGCCGCTCGTTTGGGTGGCGGCGGACACAAGCTGGCCGCGGGCGTCACTCTGAGCATGACGCTTGACGAGGCTGTACAGACGATCGAAAACGCGCTTTGTGAGGCACTTGCATGACACAGACACCAAAGCCGCTGTGCGGCTTTCTCAACGTACTCAAACCCCCGGGAATGTCCTCGGCGCATGTGGTGGGCGCGGTCAGGCGCATGCTTGGCGGCGCAAAGATCGGCCATGCCGGCACGCTTGATCCCGAGGCGGCGGGCGTACTGCCGCTGATGGTGGGCAAGGCTGCAAGGCTGTTCGACTACATGCAGGACAAGGAAAAGGCCTATGTCACCGAGGTTGCGTTTGGCGCCTCCACCGATACGCAGGACGCGCAGGGCGTGGTGGTGGAACGGGGAACGCTCATTCCGGACGAAGCCGCGATCCGCGGCGCGCTTGCGCATTTTACCGGAGTGATTCTGCAGACCCCTCCCATGTACAGCGCCCTCAAGCAGGACGGCAAGCGGCTGTATGAATTGGCGCGCGACGGCAAGCAGGCTGATATTCCTGCGCGCGAGGTCACGGTGCACGAGCTTGTATTCCGCGGAATGACTGAAAACAACGGCGCGCTGCTTTCCGTGCGCTGCTCCAAGGGCTTTTACGTGCGCACACTCTGTCAGGATCTGGGCGATTATCTGGGCTGTCCGTCGCACATGCGTTTTCTTCTGCGCACGCAGAGCGGCCCGTTCACGCTTGAAACCGCGCATACGCTGGAGGAATTGAAGGCAGCCGCCGATGAAGGCCGTCTTCAGGACATGCTGCTTGCACCCGAGGCTGCGCTTAGCCATCTGCCCATGATGGATCTGCCCCGCAGGCTGGAAAAGCCCGTGCGCAACGGCGGACATCTGGACTGGGCGAAGTTCACCGCTGTCCACGGCACGCCCGCCGCAGAAGGCACGCCCTTCGGGCTGAGAATCGACGGCGTGCTCAGCGCCATCGCCCAGCGTCACGAAAGCACGGTCAAGGTTCGCACCTGGCTGGGAGAATAACAAACGGGAGGATCAACGATGCAAGTTATCCTTGATGGAAAATACACAACCGACCGCAGCGTCGTGGCGCTGGGCATGTTTGACGGCGTGCATCTGGGCCACCGCGTGCTGCTTCAGCGCGGCGCGGCGCTGGCCCGTCATGCGGGCGTTCCGCTGGTGGTGTCCACCTTTCAGGAGCATCCGCTGCAGGTGATCGCACCCGAAAAAAGCCCTCCGCAGCTGACCACCTTTGAAGAGCGCGTAAAGCTGATGGAGGCTCTCGGCGTGGACGTGCTGTACGCCATGCCCTTTGACACCGAAGTCATGAGCATGCCGCCCGAGGATTATGTGGGCCATCTGGTGCGCCGCTTCCATCCCACCGACGTGGTGTGCGGCTACAACCATACCTTTGGCCGCAAGGGCGAGGGCAAGCCCGCGCTTCTGCAGTTTTTGGGCGATGCGCTGGGCTTTGCCACCTCCATCGTGCCCAAGATCACGCTGGAAGGCCGCGAGGTCAGCTCCACCGCCATCCGCGAGCACATCGCCTCCGGCATGGTGCATGAGGCAAGGAAGCTGCTGGACAGGCCCTATGAGCTGACTGCCTGCAGGGATGGCCAATTGTGGCGCTTTTCGCAGGACGGAAAGCAGCGTCCTCACACGGGCGACTATCGCGTTGTGGTGAAGGCGGATGAGAAGTCCCTTCCTGCCGTCGCACGCATTTTGGATGATGGTTCCATGCGCTGTGCACTTCCCTCATCCCTTTCCGAGGCTGCTTTCAGCTTCGTGAGCGGTCAGCCGCTACGCTTCTGATGGAGGAAATCCCATGACACGTTCGATGCGTATTACCCGCGAGATTCTCTATTGGCTCGTGATCGCCGCGCTGCTTACAGCCGGTGGATTTCTGCTGTTCACCAATCTGGGCGAGGCCGCCATCAGCGACTGCGACGAGGCGCGCCACGGCATCAACGCCTATGAGATGTGGGCAAGCGGCGACTATGTCGTAAGCACCTTTCAGGGCGAGCCGGACTACTGGAACCTGAAGCCGCCGCTGACCTACTGGTGCATTATGCTCAGCTATCAGCTGTTTGGCTTCAGCGCCTTCGGCATGCGCTTCTACAGCGCGCTGAGCATGCTGCTCACCATGGCCGTGATGGCCGTGTGGATGAAAAAGCGTTACGGCAGCCTTGCCAGCATTTTCTGCCAGCTGTTCTGGATTGCGTGCGCCATGGTCTACGGGCCGCATTTCGCGCGCTTTGGCGACGCCGATGCGCAAATGCTTCTGTTCTACGTCATTGCGATGCTGTGCATGCTGGAGAGCCCGAAGAACCTCAAATGGCTCTACGGAAGCGCCGTATGCTTCGGCCTTGCTTTTATGAGCAAAAGCTGGCACGCTGCGCTGATTCCGGTGACCTGCTTTGTGTTCGTATGCGTGACCGGCATGATCCGAAAGCTGCGCCTGAAGCACTATCTGCTGCTGATTTTCTTCGGCCTTCTGCCCATTATGCCGTGGGCTGTGGCGCGCTACATGCGCGACGGCATGAAGTTCTTTGAGCTTTCTCTGACCGTGGACGTGGGCGCGCGCGCGACCACCGTGCACGAATGGCACTACGGCGGACCGCTGTATTACGTGGAGTATCTCTTCAGCGACCCGGCCTGCGTACTGGCGATGGCAATGTGTGCCGCTGCTCTCCTCTGGAAGGGCTGTCTGCGCAGCCGTCTGACCACCGACGAAACCGGCATCGCGCTGTGGTTCCTCGTTCCGCTGGTTCTCTACAGCGTCTGCGTCAGCAAATTGGCGTGGTACATCTTCGTCTCCCTGCCCGCGCTGGCCATCGGCGGCGGCATGCTGATCAAAAAGCTGGCTCGCCGTGGAAAGCTCTTTATTCCCCGTTCTACCCTGGCGGCGGTATTGTGCGCACTTCTGGTGTTCTGGGGCGTCGGCAATTGGGAAATGGTGTCCAACGTGCGCAACGAGGACAGCTACCAGGTGCTTCTGGGCGATTACTTCGACCGCGATTTCGACTCCGGCACGAAGGTCTACATCCAGTACGAGTCCGAAAACGACTACAGCGAGATCGACTACCGCGCCTGGGTTCAGGACGACATGCTTTACGCCATGCTCTGCGGCGATCTGGACTGCCAGTACGGCGGCAGCGAAGCCTTTATGGAGGAAGAGGATCACGCCTACCTCCTCTGCCACGATATCGGCATCAATTCGACCCTTTTTGAGGAATTCCCCATCGTAACGGAAGAGGGCCGTGTAACCCTGTTCGAAAACCTGAACTGACCGCTTCGCCCTGTGCAAATTTTCCTTTGCACAGGGCTTTTTTCTTTGGGAAAAGCGTTTACAAACCAGCGTTTGCGTGGTACAATAATCGGTGTGCGCAAGCACAGGATGAACCGTGCCCGCAGCCGGCACGAATGCCAACGGCAGGCTATGAGCACGGCGATTACCAAGGAACGGCACAGCCGTTACCATTACAAGGAGGCAATCCCAAATGCAGAAGTCCGAAATCATCAAGACCTATGCCCGTCACGAGGGCGACACCGGTTCCCCCGAGGTGCAGATCGCTCTGCTGACCGACCGCATCAACCACCTCAACGAGCACCTCAAGCTCAACAAGAAGGATCACCACAGCCGTCGCGGCCTGCTGCTCATGGTCGGTAAGCGCCGTGGTCTGCTGGACTACCTGAAGAAGACCGACATCGAGGGCTATCGTACCCTGATCGCTCAGCTGGGTCTGCGCAAGTAAGGTAAATCGGCCGCGCCGAGGCGGGGCAACCCGCCTGACGCGGCTATTTTTGCGAAAATGCACAGGCCTGGATGAGGTAGGCCTGTGGAGCGCAGCTTGGGGCTGCGCCATGTGGTGTGCGTCATGGCACGAGGCCATGGCGGATGGTAGAAGAAGAGGAGAACAAAATGGATTACAAGGTTTTTTCCACTGAGCTGGCGGGCCGTCCGCTTTGCATCGAGTTTGGCAAGTATGCCCAGCAGGCCAATGGCTCTGCCTTTGTCCGCTACGGCGAAACTGTGGTGATGGTCAACGTCACCATGTCCGAAAAGGCTCGCGAGGGCGTTGATTTCTTCCCTCTGAGCGTCGATTTCGAAGAAAAGCAGTATTCCGTGGGCAAGATCCCCGGCGGATTTATCAAGCGTGAAGGCCGTCCCACCGAGAAGGCCACCCTCACTTGCCGCCTGATCGACCGTCCCCTGCGTCCCCTGTTCCCCAAGGGCATGCGCAACGACGTGCAGGTTGTTGCCACGTGCCTGAGCGTGGACAAGGATATTCCCCCCGAAATTCCCGCAATGATCGGCTCTTCCGCCGCTCTTTGCGTGAGCGATATCCCGTGGAACGGCCCCACCGGCACCGTGGTTGTGGGCTGCGTTGATGACGAGCTGATCATCAACCCCAACGAGGAACAGCGTCAGCACAGCACCCTGCACCTCACCGTGAGCGGCACCAAGGACGCCGTGCTCATGGTTGAAGCGGGCGCCAAGGAAATCTCCGAGGAAAAGATGCTGCAGGCCATCCTGTACGCTCACGAGGAGATCAAGAAGATCGTTGCTTTCATCGAAAGCATCGCCAATGAAATCGGCAAGGAAAAGGCCGAGGTTGATCTGGTCACCACCGGCGAAGACGTCAAGGCCGCTGTGCGCGAATTTGCCTATGACAAGTGCTGCTGGGTGTTCGAGACCCCCGACCGCCACGAGCGCAAGGAGCGCGAGGATCAGGTGCAGGCCGAGTGCAACGAGCACTTTGCCGAAACCTTTGAAGGCCGCATGAGCGAGGTCGCCGACGCGATCTACTACCTCAAGAAGGAAATCATGCGCAAGAAGATCCTCGAGCAGGGTATCCGTCCCGACGGCCGCGGCCTGACCGACGTGCGCCCCATCTGGTGCGAAGTGGGC
>JAGBBE010000160.1 GCA_017938645.1 Clostridia bacterium | reverse complement strand
TGCCGTTGTAACGGTTTCTGTTTCTGTCCTGACGTATGTGATGTAATCCGTGTACATCCATCCGGAACGGCCACCATTGAGCAGCAGCACCCGCGTCCATGCTCCCGATGATCCTGTCTTTACCACCAGTGTTCCGGGCTTATAGCTTCCCAAAACCTTCGTGCTGGTCGATGGGCCTTTTCTGAGGTTCAGTCTGCCTCCCTTTGGCGTTTTGACTTTGTATATTTCTCTGGATACCGTCGTTGTTGTCGATTCACCCGCTGTCACTTCTACCTCGGGCGATTCGCGCACGGGGCTAGGCGCACGAATAATACGATCTGTCTGCAGCATCATCCACTTGCCGTCATCAAGCACAGGATGTTTCATTGTCAGATCATATCTGCCGCCCTCTTCCCAGTCCACATCGCATTCTGTCGGGCTCAACGCACCCAGACCGAGGGTGGCAAAGTTTTCCTCATTCTGGTTGTAGATTGTGATCACCCTGCCACCTCCTTACGCATTTCTCCATCTGGGGAGAATCGTTATTTTCGTAACGTCTCCCGACCACGAAATCATGGTTGCGCCTGCGTTCATCTTCGGGAATTCATCGTCGCCGATTTCTACCCAGTCATTCACCAGCAGGCTTTCTTCCAGGTTGAAGCATTCCTGCATCTCACAATCCAGAATCACGCCGCTGTCAACGTTTTTGAACGTTATCATGGTCAGCCCGATCGTCAGCGTGAATTCTCCGGAGCCTTCAATGACGAACCGCGGCTCACTTTCGACATTTCCGGGATTCATCACCGCATAGGAGCCCACTGGATTGTCTGCTGTCACGATTTCAATCGGCTCTGCCTCCGGCCAAATATAGCGGAACGGCTGGCAGTCAAACAATACCGGAAACCTTCTGTTTTCTCTGCCTTTCATAACCTGGGCTATGTCGATCTGGCTGATCATGCTGCCCTTGTACGCAAAATTCGGATATTTCCCCAGGCGCAGCCATCCAAATTCCCTGACCCACGCTGAGAAATCATCAACATGTTCAATATTCCTGCTGAAACATTCAATCGGCAGTATGATCGGGTTGAACGCATTTTCCTTCTTCTTCACGTCTCCATGACGGCCGGGGATCTGATGTGTCTGCACCCGTTCGGATGGGAGTATGATATCCGGAAATGTTTCCACGAACACCCCGAACTCTGTCGATTTCCGGCCGTTCAATTCAAACCAGTCAGCCACTCAAACCATACCCCCTGTTCCTTCTGCGTCTCATGGAGTCTATACTCTGCGCCAAAGCCTCCACGTCCTGCTGCCCGCTCGCGTTGTAGTTCTGGATATTCACGTTCACGGACTGGTTTCTGCTGTCCGTAACAGGCATTCTGGACGCCTCCGCAGTTGTCGTGCGTATTGCCGCGCTTGCAAGGTACCGCGATGCCTTTTCAACAGCGCGCCTTTCCTTTTCGCTGGCAATACCCAAAGCAAATCCCTGTGTGACATTCTGGCCTATTTCTTCGAATACCTTGGATGGCGAGTGCGTCTCCAGCTGCATGCGCGCAGCGTTCTCCGCGGCTTTGGCCATCAATTTGATGTGCATCAGCAGTGTTCCGCGTTTGCTTATTACACCGTTGATCATACCCTGAACAACGTCCTGACCTATGGCATAGAACTTGCGGGACGGCGAATGAGAATCAAGCTCAGTCTTGGCTGCTGATTCCAGCCCGCCCGCCATGCTGCTCACTGCGTCCGTTACTTCACTGGCATGCTCTTCAATACCTGCTTTCATACCTGCAGGAGCGGTTTCGCCGACTCCTTTGAACAAAGCTTCCATCTTGCCTTGGCTTGTCGTCAGATCGATGCCGTCAATGCCGGTAGTAAGGCCATTTTCAAGCACACCCTGCATAATAGACGCTACCGACCCAAGGCTTTCGCTGTTTTCAGTGGCATTCAACCCTTCTGTTATTTGCGTGGTTATTCCCGTCAGTATGCTCTGAAAGTCTATTGTTCCCAAAAGTCTCGGGTCTGCCAAGATAGCATTTAACTGATCTGCCAGTGCTTTAGAATCTTCGAAACCAAGCGCTGTCGCTAGTTCTTGCGACAGCGAGTCCGCTTCAAACTCTGTACCATCTGTAGTCATCGCCTCGTGCAGCTGCTCCATAAGAGCAGTAATTTGTTCCTGCACATTCAGCGCATCAATGGCAGTTTGCATCTTTTGTGCCGCTTCCGGATTCGCTTCCAGCAGCGCATCGCCCAAACCATTCAGCAGAGCTTGGATCTCAGTCTGGTACTTGCCCAGTGCAGCTTCCTTCTTTGCCGCAAAATCAGCCTCCAGCTGGGCTATGCCTTCGCTGTACGCCGTCGGGCCCAGAGCTTCCAACGCCTTCAGGGCCGCTTCGTATTCTGCCTGAATCTCGGCCATCTCGTTTTCATATGTCTGCTTTGCATGGGAAAACGCCCTGCCGGCAGTCTCTTCGTTCAGAGATGCGCCAGACTTCACTATGTTCGCCGCGAGCGCTCCCTCGCTTTGCGACGCTGCCTTTGCCGCTTCGATTTCCGCAATAACTTCTCGTACCCTGGCTTCGATTTCGTCCAGTTCTCCCAACCTCGCCTTGACAGCAGCAGTACTCTGTCCGGACATTTCGTTTATAAAAGCGAATGTGGCGTCCTGCTGGCCCTCCAATTCCGCAACCATTCCCGCACCCTTTGTCTTGATATTCTCAACATCCGCGTCGTAAGTCGCAGAATTGATATCCAGTTTGGCTATCTCTTCATTCGCCCAGGTTTCTACGTCTTCAATTGCGCCCGAATACAGCGTCCTGACCTGCTCTTCTAGCGTGGAGGTGGTCTCTTCTGTGTCCGGCATTCCGTCCGTCAATGCGGCCGAAATCGCCCCGTACACGCCGGAAATCTTGGCCGTAAGGCTGCCGTTCACCGTGTCATAGCTGCCTAAAACCTCGTCGATCGTCGTCTGCGGTACGCCCATGGCGAGCAGTGCTGCATTGATAACTGCGGAATCAGATATCGCTCCCGTGCCGATCGCGCGTACCTGCTCATCTGTCAGGCCCAATCCATCCGCCGCAGCGCCGATGCTGGTCATAGCGTCCGTTATGGTTTTTGCGGTCGCTTCGGCCTGTCCCTCGGGCACTCCGTAGCTTTCAAGCGCCGCCGCCAGATCTCCTCCGCTCTGTGCTACGCTTTCAATGTTGGCCTTGGCTTCATCAGACAACCCGAGCTCGGCAAGCGCCGCGTCTATACTTTCCGACGCCGTTGTGATTGCGCCCGTGATTTCAGCAATTCTTTCCGGGCTGATATTCATATCTGCCAGAGCATCCTCCAGCAGATCAATTCCGGTTCCGTTTGCAATTGCCGATTCAATAGCTGCCTTTTCATTCGGGTCCAGGCTTTCTATCCCGGCCAGTGCACCCCGTATCCCCTGTATCGCAGCGTCAATTTTCGCCTGATAATCGTCCACGGTGATGCTGGTGCTGATCGTCGTTTCGAAAGCCTTGGAGAAATTCTCCACCTTCTCTTCGTCTACAGCGGAGAAAATCTTGTTGATCGTGTTGCCGTATTTGGTTTCATCCTTGGTCAATTCCTTCAACCCTGCAATCAGCGCCGTAATGCCCAGCGTCGCTGCGCCAAGATACCCCAGATTCACAGCGCCCAGGCTTCCCAATGCTCTGCCGATAGAAAGAATCGCCGTTACCGTTTTCGCTGAGCCCGTGGCAATTTTGCCGAAGATTGTCACTGTCGGTCCAGCAGCTGCTGCAATCGCCGCCCACTTGATGATCTGTTCTTTCTGCTGCGTATCAAGTGCCATGAAGCGATCAATCAGATCTCCCGCTGCGCTGATCGCCTGTTTGAACATTGGCGTCAGCTCCGAGCCGAGCTCCTGCGCCGCTAGATTTGCTCTGTTCTTCAGCAGCTGCAGCTGGCTTTCTACCGTTCCGTATCGCACAGCCGCTTCTTTTGCAAGCGCTGTGTTTTCACGCCATGCAGTCGTTGCATCGTTCTGCGCGTTTGCAAACAGTTCTGATGCGTTAGATGCTCTCAACAGCGTGTCGCGCAGCCTGACTTCGCTGAATCCCATTTCTTCCAGCGTAGCTATGGAGGATATGCCTTCCTCATTCATCCTGGACAGGCCCACGATAAAGAATTCAATCGCCTCTGCCGGGTTGCTCTTCCAAAGTGATGTAAACGCCTCAACGGTCATGCCCGCAACATTTGCAAAATCGGTCAGGCTCTTATCGCCCGTTTCTACCGCGACCTGCATCTTGACCATTGCCTTGGAAAACGCCGTGCCGCCCGCCTCAGCCTCGAGGCCTACAGACGAAAGCGCCGTAGCAAAGCCCAAAATCTGTGCCTGCGACAATCCCACCTGTGCGCCGGCAGCGCCCAGGCGCGACGCCATGTTCATGATGTCGGCTTCGGTTGTCGCGTAGTTATTTCCCAGGTACACCAGCGCAGATCCGAGGTTGCCCACTTTTTCATGTGCCATGCCCGTGACGTTGGCAAACTGCGCAATTTGCTTTGCCGCATCTTCAGCCGACAGGTTTGTGGTATTATCAAGAGCTACAACCTTCTCGGTATAGTCTGCAAGATCCTCTTTCAGAACACCGAGCTGACCGGCAATCTCCATAACGCCGGACAGATCATCTGCCGCGCTCGGGATCTCCAGCGACATGTTCTTGATCGCCTGCTCCAGCTGGGCATATTCCTTCTCGGTGGCGTCTACAGTTTTTCTGACGCCTGCAAACGCGCTTTCAAATTCCGTCTCCGCCTTGAGTGCATACGCACCTATGGCTACGATCGGCGCCGTCACATTTTTCGACAGCGATTTTCCGACCTTGGAGGTCGCCTCACCCACGCGGTTCGCGCTGTCCGCATAGGACGAAAGCGCCGTCTCCGCCTTGCTCCATAGCGATTCCATCTTCCGGAGTGCAGTGGATGTCTTGTCGATTTCCGAAGAAATCTCTTTCAGCTCCGCTTCTGCCTGGTTCAGCTTCGTCGATACATCGCTCACGCCGTTCGCTGCATTTCGCATCGACTTTTCCGAGGCCTTGACTTTATCACCCAAATCCTTGACTTCTGCTTTCGCAGACTTCAATTCCTCGGCCAACTCCAGCGCCTTTTCTCCCAGCGCATCCGCTTCTTCGCTGCCGTCTCCGTATATCTTAACAGCTTCCTGCCATGCCTTGTTGGCTTCCTTGGATTCAGCCGTCAAATCCGCTTGCCGTTTTTTTGCCTTTTCAAGAGCAGCTGTCAGCTCATTATGCCTGGTAACTGTGCGCGTCAACTTGTCGTTTGCCGTCGCCAGCGCCCGCTGGTACTGCTCCACAGACCGATTCTGGAGAGACTGCTTTTCTTTGAGCATGGCCAGCTTCGCGCTCAATCCCGCCGTGGTCTTTTCAAATCCGCTGACTCCTGCACTCGCAAGTGCAAACTTGCTCTGCGCTTCCTGAATCTGCTTGTTGACCATCGTGATGTTCTTACTGAAATCATCACTGCGCAGGCTCAGCGATACCACCAGATCGCGCAAGGTCTCCGCCAATTCGTATCCCTCCCATCAAAAAGCAGCCATGCCCTATTGGGCAAGGCTGCAATATCCGCAATCGCCTGCGGATTTATTTCCAAACATCATCGATAAAAATTTTCCCGTCCGGGGTTTTGATTTCACCCTTGTCAGCGCTTTTCAGCGCCCAAATTCTCACTTTCCAAAATCCCAGAATGTCGGTCTCGTCGATCTCCTTCATCTTCCACCCGGCATCAAGAAGATCGTTGTACGTCGCCATGACGTAATCGTGCAGCGTCAGGACTTTTTGTGATTTTTGTCCTTCGCTGCCGTCGTAGGGAAAGAGTCCAGCACCTCTGTCGTCTGTGCCTGCACCGCCAGCATTGCCAGCACTATATCCGACACCATCTTGTCCGCCGGATAATGATCGTACATGTCATCCGGCGTGAACTGGTTCCCGAACACCAGGCAGAACCACTTCACCAGTGCGTCGTATACTTCTTCGACCTTTACATTTTCAATCTCTTCCGGCACGACTCCGGTCTTTACCGCTTCGCCTGCCTTGAGGATCTTCTGATAGGCCTCCATTGCCGGTCCCATTTCGCGGAGCGCACGGCCCGAAATGAAGTCAATCGTGTATTTCTTGTCCCCCAGAGTGCATGTGATCACTCTCATCCCTCCTTGTCAAAGCGCGCATAGCCGTTTTTCAGCTATGCGCGCACATCATCAAGTTTCCTGATTCGCGAATACAGGTTCGTATACGCTGGCCAGGAACGTCGCTGCCTTTTCCTTGGTAAAGCCGTTCTGGCCCTCGTCCGCCTTGAACTGGTAGCGATTGTCGCTGGCGCGCTTGATTGCGGTAAACTCAATCTTACCGGTCTGACGGGTAATCGTCTGGCCTTCCTTGGTATGATAGGTTTCCGTGATCGGCTTTGCGCGGCACTTCAGCAGCCACACATAGCGATAACCGCCGTCACGCAGCTCGGATTTGCCGCCGATGGCATAATATGCCGGAGTGTCGCCGGCAGTCTGCACCAGTACACCGTTGTCATCCAGCTTATGGCCCTCCAGATCCGCCTGAATCTTCAGCGGCAGCTGCGTAAATTCCATCGCAACCGCGATTTCCGGGTCAGGGTTGACAACATCGTATTCGATATCATCTGCATACTGCACATCCGGATCCGCATTGCTGGGCGTGATGCTCATGTCAATCGCGCCGGCTACAGGCTGCACTTCGCCGTAGCTCGTGCCTTCGGAAGTATCCGTCATAACCGGCGCGATGACTACGTCTTTCAGACCCACATGACTCTTCATAGGTTCATTCTCCTCTCGTTACGAATTCTGCTGTTCAAACAGCAGTATTTCGATTTCTTTCCGTATTTTCTGATATGCTTCCCCCGATTTCGCGTCATACGCAGGGCGTACGAACGGATGCGGAGCAGCAGGGCCGTGTGGGCCGCCGTGGCCGTATTCCAGCGGTCCCGCATAATATCCGCCAGCCTCGTTGCGCTTTATGCCGATCTTTATCGTATAACCCGGACGTTTGCGATGCCTGATCACTTTGTACGCCTTTACGGATTTATAGATCGTGCCCGTCTGACGGTTTTTCGCCGCGTTCTTTCGGATTTCGGCAGCGATCACCTCGCCGCCCTCTTGAAGCGCACGTTTTGCCATATTTGCAAAATAGGGCGAACCGTCGTCCGTGCGTTCCATCAGACTATTGATGTCCTCAAGCATATCATTGAATCCATCAATCTCCATCGGCATCTTCCGCGTCCTCCGCTCTTGTCCATGTCCACGCCACATGAAAGCGCTTGGCTTCCTCGTCGTAATCCGTGTTTTCTTCTTCCATTCCCCATCCGTCTGCGTGCATCGCATTTCGTACACGCGCCGCCAGCTTCCTCGGATCGGATTCGCTCCACAGATTTGCGTATACGAACACGCGATAATCCTCGATATGATCGTCGGCGTGGAAATCCTCAGTCAGCATCTGGGTGTGCACGATATACGCCTCGGGCGGCTGCGGATATTGCGCGGTTTCCTTCCACGTGCCGGCATATGTCGGAATACCCGTCGATGCCAGTGCCTGATGTGCATTCATCCGCTCACCTCGCCCACTGCTTCTGCGTTCAGCTTTACGTATCGTCTGTCGTGTGTAGCGTCATACGGTCTGGCAATAATCCTGTACAGTTCTCCTTCGAACCGGATATACATGCCTTCACGCACATCGTATTTCTTCGCTGCCTTATAACGCACCGTAAAGCTGACGATTTCAGCTACACGCCCCAGCGCCGCAGCATAATGCTCGTTCGTGCGATACGAGCCGTCCTCAACGGCTGCAAAGCACGAGCCCAGCGTTTTCTCCTCCGGAATGGGATATCCGCCCTCGTTGATCACATTGGAGATCTTCACGAATTCGATTCTTTTGTTCAGCTGTCCAATGCTGTCCAGCATGATCATCCCTCCAATGCTCTCGCCTGCAGCTTCGTCAGCATGGAATTGATTCCCGGAGTGATCTCGCCGATCAGCTCCGGTTTCTCAAACCACACCGCTAACATCGCTCCCGCTGCACCTCTTACATGCTGATCTGTGGCGTTCGCTTTCACCCACTCCTCGCCGACGGCTTTGACCACTTCCGCTTCGGCCAGCGGCATCAGAATGTTCTCGAGTTGGGGGTAGTCCTCAATCCTGTCGATGCGCAGAAGATCTTCCAGGCCTTCCATCGTTTCAAAAATCACAGTCCCACCCCCTTCAGATTAGGTGCGCGCAGCCAGCGTGACGTATGCGCTGCGGGTAGTGGAGCCCTTTGCGGGAGTCTTCACCGCGTATCTGGACGGCATACCGTTGCAGCGCCAGGTGAACTTGAATGCCATTTCGTCGTATTCGAAGCGCACATGCACGGAAGTTGCGCGCTTCAGGCCGTCGCGCTCCAGCCAGAAGTATTCGCCCGGATCAACAAAGGCAATGTCGCCGGCGGAGCCAAGGGCAGGCATGTGTTCATTGGAAACAACAGGGCGGCCCAGCAGAGTGCCGTACGGCTGTGCAGACAGGCCGTTCGGGGGCATGTACACCAGTTGTCCAATGGATGCAGTCGTCTCGCCAGCGGCGATGGAGCCGGTCTGCATGGTCATCAGCATCAGCTGTGCTTCCACATCCGGATTGACCAGCCAGATCGCGCGGGATCTCGCCTCGGGATCCATGCGGTTGTACATGGCCATGATGTTTGCGGCCGTGATCGTTGCTGCAGTCTGGCCGGTCTCCTTGGGCACGGTAATCAGCGCCTTGTTGGCTGCATTCAGGAAACCGGTCGGGCGTGCAGTTTCACCTTCTACAGTGCCCTGTCCGGAAACGATGACCTCGTCAACCTCCCATACCATCGCGCTTACGAAAGCGTCGGTCATGATGGACTCGAGGTAAGTGCTGTCGCGCAGCATTTCTTCCGTCGCGTATCCCAGGGCGCCCAGCTTCGCCAGCTTGATGGAGCGGGTAGCAAACTGGGTCTTGCTGGGAGTATACTTCTCAGCCTCATTCATCCAATATGCCTTCGCGCCGCCGAAACGGTTTGCATCGCTGCGGTCAGTGTTGGGCCAGTACGGCATTTCCACACTGTTGCTGTTCGGGCCGACAGCGAGTTTGCGCACACGGGGCAGGAAGAAACTCTGCTCTCTTACGCCCTTCAGCAGGGAAGTGGTTACAGTGGGCGTCAGCAGAATGCCGCCGTCTTCCGGAACGGTTTCATTCTGGCCGGATGCAGCATTGCTGCGGATTGCCACGCCGTCCAGCTTGCGGCCGGTTCTGCGATATCCCTCCACCGCCACGCGCTGCAGCTGCTCGCCGAAGGTTGCTTCTCTGGGGGTCTGACCCTGCGGGTTCTGCACCGGCTGCGCAGTGCTGCCCATCTGGTCGCGGATGCTCTCAACGGTTTCGATTTCAGTGTTCAGCGCATTCAGGCGCTCATGGATCTCTGCCAGGCGATCCATGCTGTCGCATGCATTCGCTTCGTTCAGAAGGTTCCTGCGTTCCTCACGCAGGCTGTTCAGTCTTTCGATGATCGTCATGGTATCACTCCTTTTGTTTGTCAGGTTGCGAGTACAGAAATGCGGGCTTTCAGCATGTCCATCTGCTGAGTTATCGCCTCCTGTGTCTCTGGTTCTTTGCATTCCGGCTCATTGCTCGGCTTTACAGGCTCACCGGCCCGGTTCATGAGCATTTCCCTGGCTTCATCAATGCTCTTTGCACCCGGCGCCAGTTCATTCCATACGGCCCAGCGTGCCTTCAGCACATCTGCCGACGGCAGATTGATCGATGCTACCTTTGCTGCAGGTGCGCCCTCTGCCTCGCCGCCCTCGGGCGGTTCGTTTGCCATTTTTCCGTCTTCGGCAAAAAGGATTTCGTCAACAAACCCGTTTTCCAAAGCTCTCTGTGCCGTCATCCATGTCTCGGAATTCATCATTCCGCGCAGTCGTTCGCGGGTAAGCCCGCTTTTCAGTTCGTATGCATTGATGATGGCTTCTCGGGTATTCCTCAGACTCTGGGCCGTATGTTCCATCGCCCTGTGGTCTCCGCTCGCACTGCAGGACGGATTGTGGATCATGATTTCCGCGGTAGGAGACGCCCTCACCGTATTTCCCGCAGTCATCGGCAGCGTCGCTGCGCTGGCTGCAAGGCCCGTGACTTCCGTTTCTACCCCGGGTTCATGCTGCCGCAGCAGTGTGTACATGTCCGACGCAGACCACACATCGCCGCCATAGCTGTTGATTCGAACCGTTACAGGTTCTTTCCCCGCCTTTTTCAACGCGTTCCTCACATCCATAGGCGACGTCACGGCATAGCCGAAAAAACGATAAACCCAAGCGTCGTCATCCGGAACGATATGCCCCAAAAGATCAAATGTTCTCATTCACTTCTTCACCTCCCTCCACCAGCCTCTTCAGCGTCGTGAGGTTCTTTGTAACGAGCAGCTCGTCACCGTTCGGATCGTCGTCCAGTTCTTCCAAACGACGGCATTCGTTCGGCTTCATCAGGGAGTGATCTACCATCGTCTGATAGAACACACTTCTGCTCTTGTCGTCTCCGCGCATTTCCGCAGCCAGATTCATGCGGAAGTACATGTTTTCCCTTTCCCGCGGCAGGAGCAGCTTGTACCGGAATTCTTCTTCCCACTGCACTGCAATCGGCCTCAACGTATCCGTCACGTACTCAATGCCGTTTGCCTCGTTGCTTTCATAGCTCTGTTTTCCTGCCTGAAGCTTATACATGGGAACGCCGGTAAATCTGGATACTTCCTCGACCGTGAACTGACGGCTTTCGATGAACTGCGCGTCCTTCTGGCTGATGCCCAGTTGCGTGTACTTCATTCCAAGATCCATAACCGCAACTCGGAATGCATTGTCCATACCGCCTACTGCGCGCTCAAACGCGTTTCTGACCTTGTCCTTATTCTGCTGATCCAGTTTTGTCGGTACTTCGATGACGCCCGACGGACGTGCACCCTGTTTGTAGAACTTTCCAGCATACTTCTGGGCGCTCAGATCGGTGTTGATCGTTTCCCGAGCCATCTGCAGCATACCCACGCCTCGCACACCGTCCCCTGTTTCGTTGAACAGGTGGATCAGTTCCGCCTCGTGGAACTTTCGTGTCAGGTTCACGCCTTTTACTTCTCCCGTAAACAGATACCAGCGTTCTCCCGATTCCGTCTCATACAGTTCGTGGGTGTCCGGCATCGGAATCAGTTCCACCCGTTCTCCCGATCTGTCTATGTATGCAAACGCTTCGCCGTGCCAAAAGCACTTGGATTCCATGATCTTTTTGAACAGGAACGGGCTCAGGTGGGCGTTCGCTCTTACCGTCAGCGGATACAGTGCTCGGTGATTGCTGATATTCTCCCGCTTCCCGTTTTCTTTCCTGAAAAGGTCCACCGGGAGCGAGCCCATCGAATTCGTCAGGATTCTGTGCGCAGCAGCTACCGGGCTCGTCCCCATAGCCTTGGGCGCGCTTCCATCGAACTCTTCCTGAACCCTTTCCCGTAGCGCGATCAGCTGATCACTCGTCAATATCACCGACTTCGCGCCTTCCTCGTTCTTTCGAAAGAGCTTCGAAAAAGGCATTTTCAATATCAGAACCCCCAATCCTCTGCACCGACAACCTCATTCAGATCGATCTCCTGCCGCTGTGACGCGCGTACAAATGCATTTATCACGGCTGCGGCCGCGTCGATTCTTCGGCTATCCGAAGCGTTTTTCTTGCTTAGTCTTATGTTCGCGTTTTCATCCGTCTTTTCCACGGCATTTGCCAGACACCACATCAGCAGCGGATTTCCGCGATGTACGATTCTTTTCTGCAGTACCAGTTCCCGAAACAATTTTGTCGGCTCCGATAGCGTCGCGAATCCCTGCCTTATCTCGACAACCTTCTGCGCCGCAACTTCCTCGCCGAACTTATCCTCCCAGTGCGCTGCGAGGCTCTGCGCGAGATGCGTAGCCTGGAATGGGTCATAGCAGAATTCCTCTATGGGCTTTCCTGCTTGCTCCCGGCCTTTGATTTCCTCAAGGATAGCGTGATAGTCCGTCACATCTCCCGGCGTTTTTTTGACCCATCCGTCTCTGATCCATGTGCTGTATGGCACTCTGTCGCTCTTTTCATGGGCTATTACGCCTTCCTCGGGCATATACCCCAGCGCGTCTACAGCAAATCTGCCGTCTTTCAGCTGGCACACATACCCTGTCGCCGTCAGGTCAATTTTCTTCGAAAGGTCAGCACCCACATATTCCGGGATCCCTTGTGTCAGGCTGGCGTATTCATCATCCGAAACCTGCAAAGACCGCCAGATGTCCATCGCCTGCGTGGTCATATACCGTGTTTCGCTGTCCGCCTGCCAGCGGTTCATCCTCTTGATCAAGAATTCGCGAATCTTGTTCTCGTTGTTGATGCCGTACGCATCTTTGTACTGGCTCTCAACTTCTTCACGGAGGTTTCTCGCGTATTCCGAATCGTGCCGGAAGAATGCGTTTGCTTTTGCCCAGCACGACTTGTCATGCGGATTATCCCCGTCGTCTATTTCCCTGATCATTACGAACACGTCATCCTGCCGGAGCACTCCTTCCAACACCTGTTTGTATTGCAGGTCATCCTGGTAACACGGCTTTGCTTCCGCGTCTTTGCCGGCAGTCGTAATGATGAACTCCAGGCACTGTCGTTTCTTGCCCATGCCCGAAACGGCAATGTCATGGACGTCGCTCGTCAGATGTGCGTGCCACTCCTCGGTGATAATCAAGGACGGTCTGCCGCCGTCCTTATTGTTGACGTCCTTCGAAAAAACGATTACCGCGCCGCCGCGGGTTTTGTGCCGTATGTAGGTGTTCTTTACCACCAGTCGCTTGCGGAATGCTGGAGTATTGCTGGCCATGTCCGCAATATCGTTTCGTGCAATTTTGCCCTGGTCTCTGTCAACAGCCACGATATTGATCGTCGGCTGCATTTCGTACTCCGCTTCCTCCGGACATCCCGGAGGGTATATCGCATCTCCCAGCATTACGTAATTGCCGAGGCCTGCTGCGATCGTCGTCTTGGCGTGTCCTCGCGGGATGCGAGTATATGCCTTTTTGTATCGGCGTTTGCCCGTTTCCCGATGAACCCAGCCCATCACGTTTCCCAGGTCGAACTGCTGCCAATCTTCAAGCTCAATCTTCTTTCCCGGGACGTCCAATCGCGGAATCAGCGAGAAGTGCTTGAAAATCCTATCCGCGCGGGTAGCGTCAAATACGTATGGGAAGTCATCCGTTCCGGCTCTCTCCAGATCCTCCAGATGCCGCTTGCAGGATAAGAATTCCCACTTGCACACCATGCCTTCATACGCGCCGTTCACTACCTTCCTGGCGTATTCGGTCACCGGATGCTGTTCAGCCAGCAGCTTCAGTTCTTCCTTGCTGTACGTATCTGCACACCTCCTCAATCATATAGTCCATCGGCCTCGTCCGGCGCCGGCGGTTCTGCCTTTTGCTTCGCCAATCTCTGGCGTGCATTCGGCGTCAAACCCAGCTCTTTTGCATAGCCAATCACAAGCCGTTCCTGCCCCTGAATGGATTTCAGAATTGCCAGCTCGTCGCTCAGGCACGCTCTGATTACTCTCGCCGGATAGTCCTGATCTGCGTATTCACCTTCTATCGCCTTGTCCAGGGTCTTTTTGATGGTCGTCATGGTCGTCTCCCGCATCTCCTGATACTCAGCACGCAGCGCCTCAACCTGTGCACATGCGATGCAGTATCCGGCCAGCATGTCGATGTCCACGTCGTCCAGCAATTCCAGGCCCTTCATGCGTTTGACCGTCGTTTTCCAGTAGCCGTGTGCTACAGCGTCAGCTTTTACGCGTTTCGGTTCCACCAGGCGAACCGTCTCGCGCTTCATCCCTTGTTCCGCCTGCTCCCGGCGTTCTTTTTCTGCGTTCGTCCAGTGTTTCGTGGTGTTTTCCAGCCGTTTTGATGGCGTCGGCATTCGCTTTTCACCTCCATTTCGGCTTAATCACTGCCCGATCCCTTCCCCCACCGCGCGCGCATGCGCATGCGCGCCGGGGAAAATTCTGATCGGGGATATTTTCACACTGCAGAG
>JAGBBE010000159.1 GCA_017938645.1 Clostridia bacterium | reverse complement strand
TCAAGTTACTACGCGTATTTGTAGTGCTGCGCAAAAATTGTAGTCAGATAGGGCCATACAGAACTCTTCATGTTAGAATTGTTGGTACCCAGCGTGGAGAAGAAAGACTCTGTGAAAATTGATGCCTTTCGCATATGACAATTTCTTTCCTCATGATAAGATCAAATTAGGAACAGCAGCAAATCAACAAACATAATTTGACATTCTTCCACCAAAGCCTCTTCTTTGTTTATTGCGGCTCAACATTTGAGCTGCCACCCCCGCAGAAACAACTTGCACAACTGCCTGCTCAGAGTTACAATGCAGACGGTCTGAAACACAAAACGCTTCCCGCCCGGCACCGGTGAATCTTCACCGGAAACCGGGCGGGAAGCGTTTTTGACCACATAGATTACCACATACGGCTCCGGAACACTCGGAAACAGCGGAGATAAGAGCGTCAAAGAGTAAGTGAAACAAATTAAAAAGCGCCGAAAACCGCTATAAACGAGCGGAAAAAGTTTTCCGGATAAGTTTGGGACCAGGAGACCGTGCGTTCGAGCCGCACTACTCGGACCAAAACCCCTCTGAAATCGTGGATTTCAGAGGGGTGTTCTTTTTCCTTGTCTATTGCGGCGCCGCACCGTGCCGATCTGACCGTCATGCCCGAAGGGGAAAAACGGCGTCTAACCTGCACTTGACTTTCTGCCAAAATCGTCTATAATATAACTAACGAATATTAGTTAGTGAGGCGTGATGATGAAGCAGGAAGATACGAAGCAGAAGATTTTGGACAAAGCCTTGGAGCTGTTTTCCACGCAAGGCTATGATTCCGTCAGCGTGGGCGAGATTGCAAAGGCGGTGGGCATCAAGGCGCCTTCCCTCTACAATCACTTTCCCAGCAAGCAGGCGATTTTTGACGCCATTGTGGAATCCACGACGGCGCAGTATGAAGCGGATACGGACAAGATCGACATCCATGTACAGAACGCGAAGCAGGACATCCCCGTTTTTACGGAGATCACCGCCGACGCGCTCTTTGAAAAGGTGCGGCAGATATTCGAATATTCTCTCCATAATGAAACGATCAGCCGGTTTCGCCGCATGATGACCATCGAGCAGTTCCGCTCACCGGAGCTGGCGGCGCTCTATTCCCGGCGATATGTGGAGCGCATTTTGCGCTATCACGCCGGTATCTTCCGGGCGCTGATCGCCTCCGGCGAGATCTGCGCAGAGGATCCGGACGTGCTGGCCATGATGTACGTTTCGCCTGTGCTGACGCTCATCGGCATCTGCGACCGCCAGCCGGAAAGAGAGCCTGAGTGTCTGGAAAAGCTCCAAAACCATGTGCAGCTCTTTTTTCGCATGGTTCATGGCAGCAGCGCGCAAAGGAGTGAAGGTCATGAGTAGTCCGGAAGAAAAATGGCTGCTTTGCCCCATCTGCGGCGCAAAAACGCGGCTGCGGCTGCTACAAAGGACGGTGCTGCGGGACTTTCCGCTCTTTTGCCCCAAGTGCAGGCAGGAGCGCATCATCAACGCGCAGAATTATCAAATAGAGATCATTGATCAGCCAGACGCAAAGACGCAGTGCTGACCGCAATTTCCGTGGTCATGCACTGCATCTTTTTCAGGCGGAGCCGCATAAAGAAATCATTGCTGCAAAAGCTGGGGCTGCTGGGTGTTGTCAGCTTCCCAGTTTTGCGTAAATAAGAACAAGTCCTCCGGCAGGAGGGCTTGTTCTTTATATCAGCGGGAACACAATGTCCGCGCGGAAGAGGTCGGCGTCGATGGACAGGGCGAACGTCCCGCCCTGCAGCTGCACAAGGCTGCGGGCGATGGACAGCCCCAGACCGCTGCCCTCCGAATGGCGGGAGGCGTCGCCCCGGACGAACCGCTCCATCAGCTCATCGGGGGAGATGTTCAGCTCGTCACGGGACACGTTCTTGAAGCTGATGACCGCCTGCCCGTCCCGCACAGCCGCCGTCACATAGACCCGCGTGTTCTCCAGCGCGTACTTGCACACGTTGGACACCAGATTGTCCATGACCCGGCTGAGAAGCCGGCTGTCGGCCTGTATCATGGTGCCGGGAGCCGGCGACTGCGTGACCAGCGTCAGATGGCAGGCGGCCAGCCGCTCCTGATACTCGCCCTCGATCTGGGAGAGCAGCACGTTCACGTCCGTAGGCTGAAGTTCCACGTTCAGCGCGCCGGAGGACGCCTTGGACGCCTCCACCAGATCCTCCGTCAGCTTCTTCAGCCGCTTGCTCTGGCGATCCAGCACGTCCACATATTCCCGCGCCGCCGGGGAGGGCATGTCCTCCTTCTTCAGCAGATCCACATAGTTGACGATGGACGTCAGCGGCGTCTTGATGTCGTGGGACACGTTGGTGATGAGCTCTGTCTTCAGGTGCTCGGCCTTCATCTGCTCCTGCACCGCCTGCTCCAGGCCGGACTGTACATCGTTCAGCTCCTGCCCGTAGCGCTTGAAGTCGCCGATGAGGTACTTCGTGTCGATGGGCGAGGAGAAGTCGCCGCGCGCCAACTTTTCGCCGCCCTTTTGCAGCGTCCGCAGGTTCACAGCGATGTACAGCACCGCCAGCAGCTCCACTGCCTTCATTATGACAAAGATTCCGTCCACCGAGCCGTAGCCAGCCAGCACAAAGAGCATCTCCAGAAAGAATACCCCTGCCATAACCAGCGCCGTTTTCCACAGCAGCGGGAGATTTCTGGCGATGCGCCACAGCCCCAGAAACAGCGAACGGACAATGCGCCAGAGGAACCGGGCTATACGCCCGATCAGCGCACCTCGCAGGACGGTGCCCGCCTTGCACTGGGCGGCAAAGGCGCACAGGAACAGCAGCACCAGCGGCACCAGCGCCGCGCAGAAGAACACCCTGCCCCATTCATAGTAAAACGCTTCCCAGCCAATGAAAAACGTACACAGCAGCACCAGCAGCCACACGTCGGCGGGTATTTTATCCAGCCACGTCAGATGGATGCCCTCATGCCCTGCCCAATGGCCGGCGGAGGCCAAGGAGAAGCAGAAGCAGAACAGTGCCAGCAGTGCGAAAAGTACCATCAGGAACACCGTCAGGGCTGTATGCTCCACCAGCCACATGGCCAGCAGATAGGAATAGGAGGGCGCCCCCTCAGTGCGCAGCAGATCGGCGGCAATGGTGACCATGGCCGTGTTGCCGGTGTTCAGCGCGTAGGTGAACGTCTCCTGCGTGGTATACAGCGGCTTGTCGCCGTCTGTCAGTTCAAAATTTTCAAAGGTACCGACGACCTCCCCATTTCCTCTG
>JAGBBE010000158.1 GCA_017938645.1 Clostridia bacterium | reverse complement strand
TCCTTTTTACTTCAGCAGCTTCAGATATTTGTACACCGTCGGCCGACTCAGCCTGCACAGCCGCGCAAGCTCCGTCAGGTTGATCCTATCAGCCAAAAACGCCGGATAATGCCGGTAGAACACTGCCGGGATATCTTCCTTCGTGGTGTGTGGTCTGCCGATCTTCTTTCCTTTGGCCTTCGCATTGTCCATGCCGCTCTTTACCCTTGCGCGGATCATCGCAAGCTCCAGCTGGCTGAATACGCCCGCCATCTGCAGGAAGGCCTCGCTCATGGGATCCGCCTGACCATTGCGGCAGCCCAGCGTGATGCTGCCCACAATGATCAGCCTCAGGTGCTTTTCTCGCACGCGGTCGATGATCTCGCATAGCTGCTGGGTGCTTCTGGCCAGACGGGAAACCTCCAGCACAATGATCGTATCTCCCGCCTCTGCCTGATCCAGCATAGCCTCCTGCCGTTTCTTTACTTTACTGTCACCGTGCTCGAATTCAAAGATGATTTCCTCTGCTCCGGCAGCCTTCAGTTCCCTGATCTGCCGGTTGATGTCCTGTTTGTCCTCGTTTGTGCTGCAGCGCGCATAGCCGTATATCATATTGATCCTCCTGTCAACGAAAAGGGCAGGCGGATTTCTTTGACGGAAATACTGCCTCTTCTGCCCGGTTTCGTTCTGTTTTCGGTTTCAAAAAGTCGTCAGCGAAATCAAATGTTTGATTTTACGCTTCATCGTCCTCCGCCAGCTGCCGTGTGACTTCTTTGATATGGGCTTCGTGCAGTGTGAGGATGTGTTGGCGGAGGGTGTAAAGAGCTTCGCCGATGACGTTGAACGCGTTGGATGCTTTTAACTCCTTGTGGTCATACGCCAGTTTGTTCAGAGGAAGCGCGTCCTCTTCAAACAGGACAACCGCGCCTTCCACAATCAGCCGCATTTCGTCAAGAGCGTAGCCAGTGTTCCACATGTATTCGCCCTTCATCTGTTCTTCCTCCATATGGAGAAGCGGGATTAACTCGCTGCCCCAAGAATCAGCCCGACAGCCTTTTCGGCCTTGCCAGCCGCGCTGACGATAAAGCGCTTATCGTTCTTCAGCACGCTCAGCCAGTTCTGGACATATGCCGTGCTGTTGCGGAAGCTGTTTGCTGTTTCAAGCCCTGCATGATTGACCAGCGCCGCAGCACCGATTTCTGCAACCAGTTCTTCCTTTGAGTAAGCCTCCGTTCCGAAAAAGGCGGTTCGTTCAAGACGGTTCAGTCGGCTTTCGTGACCGGTGCTGTGCGTCAGTTCATGGAAGGCGGTGCTGTAGTATTCAGCGGTTTCTTTGAACTGCTCCATGCAGGGAAGTACCACGCGGTCAAAGCTGGGCTGATAATAAGCGCGATCGCCGCTTTGATGAATCAGCTTGACAGCTGAGCGAAGAAGGTAATCAGCGATGAAGGCTTCGGCTTTTTCATTCGGATCTGCTATGCCGGGAAGCGGTTCGTCATGCCTGGCGGTCAGCCCTTCACACTGGTCAATGTGGAATACGTTGTAATAACGCAGGAAGGGGACTTCCTTCTTTTCGTGCGTCTCTTCGTCTTCGGTCTCAACCCATTTCCAGAAGACAACCATGCTGGCCTTCTCGCCCTTCTTTACCTTGCCGCCTTCCTGCTGACACTGTTTGAAGGTGACATACTCGCCAGCCTTGCCAAGCATCATCTGGTTCAGAAGGCTGTAGGGCTTGCCGGTCACATGACTGATGCAGCTGCCTGCCGCCACCCACGGCTTCTGCCACGGGATGATTCCATTTTCCATTTGCGCAATGATGCGCTCAGTGACTTCCTTGTAGATATCCATGCTGTACTTCCTTTCTGTTGCGGGAAGCACAGCCTGTGTGGTAGAATGACTGTGCTCCCCGTTTCATTAGCGTGTTTCGTGGAGTGGTGCCGGAGTGCTGTGGTAGGTGCTCCGGCTTTTAATTGATGGAGAAGCGGCGGGTGACGGTCTGTTTCGTGTAGGCCGCAGCCAGATCGGCATGATCTTTCCTGAAGCGTACACTGTCGAAGCGGCTGCTGGTGTAGGGCTTCCAGTTCACCCTGAAGGCTCCGGCCAACAGGGTTTCTTCGTTTCCCATGACCTGCTTGATTTCATCTTCCATTGCGGTGATTTCCGCTTCCAGCTCCTCCTTCATGCGCTTGAGTTCCAGAAGCTCTTTGATTTTGGGTTCCATGGTGGGGTTGCTCATGCTGATCCTTCCTTTTCTGTTTTGAATCCAGAGGTCTTGTGCTCCTCTGTGTCCTTATAATAGCACTTATTAAGTGCTTATTCAATCGTCAAAACATATAAACTTAATAAGTGTATTTTGTTCAAAATATTGCACTTAACAAGTGACTGTTTGTGTGCTATAATGAAGCGCGAGGTGAGAGGATGGCAAATTATACAGACGCTAAAAAGGCCAGCAACCGCAAATGGGATTCCAACAATCTGGATCGAATGTCCTTCACGGTTCCCAAAGGCCAGAAAGCCACCGTAGAGGCAGCAGCCAAAGCAGCCGGAGAAAGCATCAACCAGTACACGCAAAAAGCGCTGCTGATGCGAATGGGTCTGACAGAATGGCCGCAGCCAGCGGAAAAGCCGGAAGAATAAACAAGAAAAAACGGATGGAGGCGAGATACTTCCATCCGTTTCTTTTATTCCGCAACGCTGCATCGCAGCATGAAGACTTTACGTTTCAAAAGCTGAAAGGCGTGAAGATTTCCATATACCTGTCATATCTCAATGCATTCCTTCGTGCGAACCGGCATCAGCATAATGTCCGAATGAAAAGCCTTACAGCACGCTCGGTATCATCAAAGCCAGCATAAATATATGATCGGATCTACTTGATCCGAGGAGAAAAGAAAATTTTTGAATCAAATAAACATTTTCCCAAAAATGTTCCCAATAAAGGGTGTAAAGCAACCCAAGGTAGCCGTGTAAGGCAACAATCAACTCTAACCATCAAGGAGGAATCCCAAATGACCTAGCTCAAACAAGCTGAACAACTGGCACACCGGGAGTGTGCAAATCACATCACATTGGACAACGGCGTGCACTGGTGTGCCTTCGATGACCGTCCCTGCTATGTCATCAATCCCCGCTGGCCGAACATCCATGACGGAGCTATTGACTGTGATTACTTTCTCGAAGCAGTACTTCCGTGGGACAAGGAATTGCACAAGGCGGTATGGGATGAAATCCATCGTCTGGAATACGCACCATGGATTATGGACGAAACGCCTCCGCCAGCACCAGCAAAGAAACACTGTGCAGCTTGCGGAAAGCCATTCAGTCCAGCCTGTAACCGTCAACGCTACTGCAAGTCATGCGGAGAGGCTAACGAACGCAGGAACAACAATGCCAGGCGAAGGAAATCCTACGCGAAAAACAAGACGTAATTGTAATGGTTTTGGGCCTCGGAAAGCCTTATGAATCAAGCACTGGCGGATCCCGAAATCGTGACCCCTTAGCCTCGTTAAGGGGTCTGCGATTCGGCCGATCCAAAAGCGTTACACAAAGTAAAAAGGAGCAGAGCACAATGGTCTTCGCACCAACCAAGCAGCCCCCGGCGATCAGGCATTACCCATACCGCCCCAGCGGATACAAGAAAATGATCGAGCATGTCAGTCGCGTTGTCGGCCTTGGAAAGAGGGTTGAAAAATTGTAGATGCTTTATGCTGACAGTTCCGAAGGCTTCAGACCGGCGCTGAAATGCATTGAGGATCGAACCGGAATCAAGGCAAATAAGGTCAGCGAGATCCGAAAGGAGATCTTTGACCACGGCCTGATGACCTATACAAACAGCAAGGACGTCCTTCTTCTGGACTGGGGAAGGATCGCCAGCTTTGCGACGTTTGATCATCCGATCTTCGAGAAAGGGCAATACAGGCCGATAGAGCTGGGCGTGAAAAAGAATGAGCATACCGCAATCAGGAATGCGCCTGGCTATCATAAACCGCAAGCTTCTCCAGACCGTACAGAAGAGCCGTGGGAACAGGAATACTTTGACCGCCTGGCAAGCATGAGCATCAGAGAATACAAGGACGTTTTTCAGCCAATGACCGCCAGTGAGAAGGAGGCGAGAGGCCAGGCCATCTCAGAAGAGGCGTATATGAAGCTGATCGATGTACGTGTGATCGATTTCCATTTATAACCAGCTGGAGGGGTATATAACTATAATATGCCGCAGCCGACTTTTTCGAGAGAAGCCAAACCGGTCGAGCCCAGATGGAACTGTCCCCCAAGCATCTGCTTATGCCGCAGAAAACAGGGCCAATCTGTAAGGTGATCGTTGAGAGTATTACTTCTCTGAATAAATCAAAAAATCTGTGGTCAAAGCTGTCCGGAGCGTTGTTCTGCATCCACACAATCCGCGGTGAAGAAAACCAACCCTACTCTATCCCATACGACTCAAAAAGGAGATTATCCCATGAATACCTTTAGCGCAGATCTCATCGATACCCTTGCCAACCTGACGGAAGAGGAATTCCATTCTGAACCTGACCGTTTGCTGAAAGAATTGAACCGCATGACAAACATTCTCGAAACCGTCCATGAACTGTTCCTTCTGGAGAAGTCCACTCTGTTTCATATCGATGAAGTGGCAGAACTCTTTGAAGAAGATCCTGCCCATATTCATACGGTCATCACCAGCAACAGCAAGCTGCTGACTCTCGACGGAATGATGGATGATTATCTCTCACTCCATGCGGTTTTCCGTCTGGCAACCCTGCTGCCTCAGAACCCGATTGCACAGGAATGCATTTCGCAGCTGCTTGATACCGCACTTCGCTAAGCAGGTGTCAGC
>JAGBBE010000157.1 GCA_017938645.1 Clostridia bacterium | reverse complement strand
TGGCTTCGCGCCATACGAACGAGGTCATCTCACTGTTGGGTTCGTCATGAAGAAGGCGATACAGAGGATGTTCCTGGGCTTTGGTGCTGCCTTTGTCGGTAACTTCGTACACATGAAGCGGCAGGCTGGCCACCGTTTCCGCAATAACGCGGACGCAGGCATACACGGTAGATACCTGAATGGCAGACCGTGCCGTGACCGACTTACCCGAACCGCTTGTGCCGAAGTAAAAGGGCTGCGCGGCACTCACCGCATCGGTTGTCTTGGGTTCATCCCGCGCACGGAACAAACCAGAAAAGGGATTTTTCATAGCGTTCTCCTTAATTAGTATTTAGTATACTATTGACTAATTTGGTATTTAGTGATAAAATCAAGACATGGAGGTGCTACTATGAGTAAAGTAAGACTTTCGCATATCATTGACGAGGATATTGCCGGCAAATTCACCATTGCCTTGAACCTCTCCGGCGAAGATGCCGATACGGTAATCGAAGAACTCATGCGCGGATACATTGTCCGCACGTTTTCGGAAACCGCCAATTTCTACACGCCTCTGGCTGAAAGCACGAAAGAGGAAGATATGTATCACGGCAAAGCCAACCAGCGGATTCCGGCCTGGGCGCATAAGCCCAATCAGTACAACCACAAGATCATTCGTGCGTTCTTCGCTGCTTCCAACGGAGGGACCACCGCGCTTCTAAGTGAAATGGAAAAGCTCTGCAGCGATTCGTCAGTCCCCGAACTGTATGTTCCTACCTTCAGGAACAATTACGCACAGATGAAGATTGACGGGCCGAAGAGCCATGGTCGTGTCTTTGAAGATGACGGCCATATGGTCACCATCTGGCCTGATGTTCAGGCTACACTCATGAAGTATCGCAGTTTCTTTGAGTCATGACCGTTTTCGACAGAACGACTACATTTGATATCAGGAGGGCCAAATGAGCGAAATAATCAAACGTTCAGAGCAACAAGTCAGTAAGCCCATCGGATTAAATGAAAAATGTCTCCCTGTCACAGTCAGGGACAAGATTACCTCTGCGTTGTCGAAAATGACCGAAGACAAAGTATCCACTACGCTTGCATCTTTGCTTCGCAGCGTTGAAACCGGCTATTCTGTGGCGAATACCATCAATCGTGATTTGGTGTATTTGGCACGGATTCCAAAGAACCTGGAAGGTGGTGTTAGAGCTGGCGAGTTGGGCTTTATGCAAAAGGCAGATACGGGAGAAATGCTCGGTGCAATAGTAGGACCAGATCATCTTAATCGAGGCTTTGTTCGCATCGAGGAAGGATATATGCCAAGTCCTGACTTACTGCACAGCTTGAGCAATCTAGCCATGCAACAGCAACTTGCACATATGGCTGAGGTTATAGACGACGTGCGTTCCAGAGTGATCATTCTACAGGAAACTTATGATAAAGCCCTGTACGGCGAACTTCGTGGCATGCATCAACAGCTTATACAAATGCGGGATACCCAAGATCCTACTACCCGTAAGTCATTAGCTACTGGTGCAATAACCTCTATCAATAAGACTCGCGGAAAAATTGAGCAGCGCCTGATAGACGAGCTAGCAAAGCTTCCAGAAGCGCCTGCTACAATGCTCCGTGCTTTGCTGAAGACATTCTTGACAAAAGGCTTCAAGGCTGATCTTTGTGATGGATATGACAAGATTCAGGAGCTGTTCAGCTATTATCTGACTGCCTCTCAACTTCTTGCGTATATCTACGCTTTTCTGGATGAACCTGCGGCATATGATGATGTTTTCGTCCCCAGTCCTGAACTACTGGACAATCCAAACATCAAAAAACTTTCTCTTGCCGAGGTGTGTGTCGGCAGTATTGAAGATGCCTGGTACAAGCAGCCTCAAGAGTACCTTGGACGTATCCAGCATGAATCGCAGAGGCTTTTCTGTGATACAAAGGAGTATATTGAGATCGAAGTTACCGGAAAACAACTACTGGAGGCGCTGAATTATGAAGAAGCAAAAGACGAACTCAACACTAACACCTAAGAACAATCGTAAGGTCTTCGACGCAGTCGATAAAATCGGTAATGGCATAAGGAAATATGGCCCTATGACAGTAGCTCTTGTTGTTACCGCTATTACTGCCGGCAAAATCAAGCCCAAGAAGTAACTTATAACCCAATACCTGTCTTTACACCATGGCAGTCCTTGCAAAGGGGCTGCCAGTTTTTTTCGTCCCAGAACAGGATGGGATCGCCACGATGCGGAACGATGTGATCGACCACGGTTGCTGGGGTGAGTTTTCCTTTCTCCCGGCATTTCACACACAGCGGATTCTTCCGCAGGAATCTAGCTCTGGCGCCTCGCCATTTTCCGTCGTACCCGCGTTCAGCTGCGCTTCCGCGTAGCCGATCAGCAGAATACTCGGAATGATCAGCGCAGTAAACACCGTGATCGCATAGGTTAGGGCATCCGGGAAACCGACAGGGACGCTTTGGACTTCTGGGCATGAAAATACCTCAAATGAAAAGCAGCCCGCGTTCATCATAAACGGAGCTGCCTGTATTCTGATTCTTCATTGCCCTGTCCAGCGCCATAACCAATGCCACCGCGCCGTCCACCTTTTCCGTGGAGCGTTCCTTATCGATTTTCAGATTACCCGCTGGGTCGGTACGCACATAGGCGTTATCCATGTTCCATCTGAGGATAGGATGTCCACCATGATTGAGCCTGCGCTCCAGCACAATGCGCATCAGTTCCTTGGTAGGCGGGGACATGTCGCGGAACCCTTGACCGAACGGGATCATGGTAAATCCGTCATCTTCCAGCGCCTGCACCATCATTGTGGCGTTCCAGCGGTCATAGGCAATTTCTCGGATATTAAATCGCTCACCAAGGTTGATAATGAATTGCTCGATGAAGCCGTAGTGAACGACATTTCCCTCCGTAGTTTTAAGGAATTGCTGGCGCTCCCACTTGTCATACATCACATGGTCGCGTCGAACGCGCAGCGGCAGGGTTTCTTCCGGAAGCCAGAAGAAAGGCAGCACAATGTAAGGTTCCATTTCATCCCTGGGCGGGAATACCAGCACCAGAGTCGTAAGGTCGCTGGTGGATGAAAGGTCGAGTCCGGCATAACACTCGCGCCCTTCCAGTTCATACGGATCAACCACTCCGCCGCATTCATCCCACTTATCCATGGGCATCCAGCGGACGGATTGCTTGACCCATTGATTCAATCTCAACTGCCTGAACATGTTCTCGTCCGCAGGCGTTTCCTGCGCTTTTCGGAAAGCGTCGCGCACCTTATCGATGGAGATTGTATATCCCAGCGATGGGTTAGCCTGATACCAGTTCTTCTCGTCCGTCCAGTCGGCTTCGTCCGGCAATCCAAAGATCACAGGATAAAAGCGTGGATCTGCTTTGCGTCCTTCCAGTATATCCAAGGCTTTCTGATGAACTTCCCAGCAGATGCTGTTTCGGTCTGTGCCGGCAGTCGTGAGGAAAAACCACAGCGGTTGCTTTCGAGCATCACCAGAGCCTTGTGTCATAACGTCATATAGCGCGCGGGTGGGCTGGGTATGAAGCTCATCGAAGATACATGCGCTGACGTTGAGGCCGTGCTTGGTAGCAACTTCGGACGAAAGGACCTGATATATACTTCCCGTGGGCTGGTACACCATGCGCTTCATAGAAGGGATGATCTTTATCCGCTTCATGAGTGCTGGGGACTGGCGAACCATGTCCACGGCAACATCGAAAACAATCGCAGCCTGCTGACGATCCGCAGCACAGGAGTAGACCTCTGCCTTCCATTCGTCGTCATTCACCAGCATGTTGAGCGCAATGGCCGCGCCAAGTTCGCTTTTGCCCTGCTTTTTGGGGATTTCAACGTATGCGGTCGTGAACTGCCGCATGGTAGGATCATCGTCCCGGACGGTTCCGAACACATCCCGGATAATCTTCTCCTGCCAAGGAAGGAGCTTGAAGGGCTTCCCATGGAATTCACCCTTTGTGTGCTTGAGGCACTCAATAAACTGTGTTACGCGGCGGGCTTTTCGTTCATCGAACATCAATCCCACCCGCCTTTCAGCAATTTTTCCATGGGATCATCTGCGGTTGCTTCTTCACTCATTCCGTTGGCGGCAAAGATACGCGCACGGCAGGCAGGAGTCAGACCGAACTCAGAACAGAAGGACTGCATGATCTTCAGATTCTGCTGGGCGATCGACACCTGCGGAACCTGCTGAACATAACCGCTGGGCGTTTTGAAAAT
>JAGBBE010000156.1 GCA_017938645.1 Clostridia bacterium | reverse complement strand
TTGAACGCGTTTTCGCTGATGCCAAGGAAAAACACGCTATGCGTTACACACCCTACAGAGGGCTTCCCGCCGTTACGGCATGGGTGAAGCTCAAATTCACTGCGCTAAATCTGAAAAAGCTCGCCATCCACAAGTGGATGCTCTTGCTTGTTTCTTCGATTTTTCACATGATTGAAGCCACTTTGCTACACGGCAAAGTGGCTTCTTTGACAGTCTGGCAGGAACGTTTTTTCGTTCCTGTTTTTTTCACCTTATGAACACATCTCCTTCATCAAACACTCCTACGTCTGTGGTAAGATGCCTTCATTCCACGAAGAAAGGAAGTTGATCCCGTGAAAAAAATGCTTCTCTGGATGCTTTGTCTCATGCTCCTTCTATGTTCTTCCGCTTTGACCGAACAAACGGAAGTGCTGATTGTACTCAGCGACGACACGATTACCGTAGATGGCGAAGCGATCTCCAGCCACAATACTTCCGCCGTATATCTGGACAGCAAAATTGAAACCCATGAGGATGTTCCCAAAGATCTCAAGGAACTGGCCAATCGCGTTGTCACCATTACCAAAGGCGGAAGCTACCGCGTAACCGGAGCGGCCACCGACGCACAGATTGTCGTACGTGCAGGAGAAACCGATCGTGTACGGCTGATTCTGGACGGAATCGACCTCTCATGCCGCACCTCCTCTGCCATCATCGGCGAGAAAGCATACGATCCCCGTACGCCCGGCGAATACGGTCTGACCATTGAACTGGCCGAAAACAGCGTGAACAAAGTCACCGGGTCCCATACCAAGAAGCTTACCGATGCCGACATCGAGTACGACGGCGCGATCGATTCGCTGGTCTCCATTGGATTTGAGGGCAGCGGCAAGCTGATTGTGGATGCAGACAACGAAGGCATCGAAGCCTTGTATGGACATATGACCATCAACGGCGGTGTGTTTGAGGTTTCTTCCGGCGACGATCCTCTCAACGTAAGCGAGGACGGCGTAGGCACGCTTACCGTGAACGACGGCTATCTTTACTCCGCCGTGAAACCGTCTCAGGGCGGCGAAGGCGACGGCATCGACTCCAATGGATACATTATCTTCAATGGCGGTACCATCATCAACCTCGCCCATCCTTCCAGCGGCGACAGCGGCATTGACTCCGACATGGGAAGTTCCATCAACGGAGGCGTTGTTGTAGGCGCTGGCAACATGTACGATCCTATTGAGGAAAGCAGCGACCAGCTGTTTATGATGCTGGAGTTTGGCCAAGCCACCGACGACCTGGTTGTCGTAACCGATGCGGCTGACAAACCTGTTTTTGCCTACGATTTCCCCCACAGCTACACCTACATCGCCTTCTCCACGCCGGAACTTAGCGAAGGCATTTTCCATGTCTATCTCGGCGGTGAAATCGAAGGTGAACAGTCCAACGGCCTGTATACCTCCATTACCTCCTATGTGCCCGGTACGCTCATGCAGCATGGCGGCGGCACGGCGCAGCGGGCAGGTATTCCCGGCATGAGCGGTCAGCAGCCTCCTGAGATGCCCGAGGAAATACAGAACTTCGGCAAGATGCAGAAGGAATGGGAAAAGATAGATCTCAATGAAATCCTCAAGGATACGGATCTTGACGAGCTGCTGAAAGGAAAGGATCTCAATCAGCTGCTCAGCGGCTTCAGCATCACTGATCTCCTGACCGAAGACCAGATCAAAGAGCATCTGGGTGATGTGGACCCTCAAATCTTCTCCATGTTTGGAGGCATGGGCCGCGGCGGACGTGGAGGCGGCTTTGGAGGACCTCGTTCGCTGGAATCCTCCGCCGAAATTGCCACAGCCGATTTTGCGCTCAGCAAAACCAGCACCGGCTTCACAGCCATTGTCGAAGCTGAATAAAGCGCTGAAAAAGGGACTGTTCCGATTGGAACAGCCCCTTTTAGGATCCCTTTATTCGCCCTGAGCGATCAGACCGGCATAGAGATTGGCCGGCTCACCCTTGAGAGACTCGGCAGCGTACTCGGAAGCCAGCTGCTTGTTGCCTGCGGCGAAGTGTGCCATAGCCGTCTGCCAGTTACAGCCGGCCTTGCGCAGCGTCTTCGGGTTCTCCATGAAGGAGATGAAGAAAGGCGTGGTCTTGTAGTAACCGGCATCACGGGCGGTCACAGCCTTCTGCTGCTTGCGCAGATGCTCAGCCACCATCTCCTGAGCAGGACCCGGACGACCGGTGGCCTTGAGCGCCATGGCCTGCCAGCAGCCCAGCTCGGGCAGATGCATGTTGGAGAAGTAATCGATCTTGAGGATCAGGATATGGTCATACAGCTTGCGGGCTTCATCGGCCTTGCCCAGCTTTTCAAGGCACTGCGCCTCGTAGTACTGATGAGGTACCAGCAGCACTTCGTTCCACAGACCGGCGCCCAGATTGTCCGGCAGCACCTGCGCCTTGCGGAAATGCTCCAGCGCTTCCTCGGCCTTGCCGGCATTGAGCAGCTTGCGGCCCATGGCATGATGCGCGAACATGAACTGTTCAGCCACGGCATGCTCGCCGCCTTCGCAGGGTGTGAAGTTCTTGTTAAGCATCAGGTCGATCACTTCCTCGTGACGGCCTGCGGTATTGAGTGCACGGCACAGCTCGATGGCGGTGTCCTCACGCACATAGCCCTCGTTGAAGAGGAATTCAGCGATTTCGTTGGGATTGACCTGCATGCGGGTCATCAGATGGGCCATTTCCCACACGAGCTGTCCGTCGCCGCGATGACGTTCAAGCGCCTTGTACATCAGATCCAGAGCATCCTCGCGCTTGCCCAGATGGCTGTAACGGGCCACAGCAAGGTTGCGGTAAGGCATGTATCCATCAGGATCAGCCTGAATGGCACGCTCCCACAGAATGGCAGCTTCCTGATGGTTTCCAGAAGCATACTCGAGGCAGGCCAGCAGATTAAGCGCGTTAGCGTCGTTGGGGTTGCTGGCCACAGCGGCCCACAGCGCCATGTATTCGATGGAACGCATCGGATAGGCCACGCCGCTGCCCAGCTTCGAAGCGGCCTGAAGCGCGTTTTCGTCGCCGGTCAGATACCAGCGGACATATTCAGTCTGTGCAACCTTTTCGGGCAGGTTGGCGAGGATTTCAGCAGCCAGAGTGCACTCGCCCATCGCCGTCAGATCAGCGGCGATATCCAGCGCAGACTGACGTGCATCGCTGAGCATGGAAGCATACAGTTTATCGGTCGCACCATATTTGAGCGCGCGCAGGGTGAGATTGAGCGCGTCGTAGGCTTCCGCCTGCGCAAGCACTTCATCAGCCTTGCTGCAGCCCAGATGACGCAGCGCAACGACCTTGACCAGCATGGCGGTCTCGTTGCACGCATGCTGTTTGAGGGCTTCATCGGCATGCGCAAGCATTTCTTCATAATCACCGCGGCGGCCTTCCAGCATGGCGGCGCGGGTCATGGCGCGGGAACGGCTGTCCTGCACCCATGCAGACTGCATGTACCAGTCCCACGCCTCTTCATCGCGGCCCAGCGCTTCCAGAATGCGGCCCATCAGGTACTGCAGTTCGCCGCTTTCGGGATGGAAGTTGCGAACCGTAACCACACGCCAGGCATGCTGCGCCAGTTCCAGCGCGCTTTCAGGACGGAAATGAGCCAGCTCCCAGTTGGCCAGCGCAGTCAGCGCAGGCGCATAGTCAGGATCATGGCGCAGCGCTTCGCGCCAGTAGCCGTCCGGGCGCACAGCAGGATCGCGGTACTGCTCGGCATGCACGCCCAGCAGATACAGTTCCTGCGCGGTCTTGAGTGTATCCAGCGACGGATTGTCCGGGATGGTTTCGGGCATCTCGTGCGCCACATTTTCAGTCTTCTGATAGCTGAGCCACACCTTGCCCTTGGGAGAAACGAGCTGCAGGGTTTCAAGCTCGCCGTCCACATTCACAGAGAAGATGGTCTCAGGATCAGCGTCAAACACACTCTCTGCGCCGTTGACAATGATCTTCGCGCCTTTGAGCGCCACGGTAGCCTGCACGTTGACCTTGCCGTTTTCAACGGACACAGAGGCTTCCTTGCACGCGCACAGCGGAGCACCCACATCTCCGATGGGGTACCACATCTGAGAGAATTCCTTGCTCTCATAAGGCATCAGCCATGCAAAGTCCGGCTGGTTGAGCGAATAGCTGGAGGCCATGAGCTCGGCATATGCGCCGTCGGTATCGGTCAGGGCCTTTTCCCAGCTGCGGGAAAGCTGATTGTAGGCCCAGGTGAACATCTTCTTGCCCACGCTCACAGTACGGTCCGCAACATGCACCACACCGGCGCGCTTGCCTTCGTCATAGCCGCCGAAGAAGTCATACTTGGATGTCGCGCAGAAATAGGACGTGGGCTGATGGGTATTCTTGTGGTAGGAAATATCCACGCCGTCTCCCATACGGATGCCGTTATACACGCCGGAAGCCATGGGATAGGCAGTCACATTCTTGCGATAGTGGAACTGCACGTACTTCACATCCGGAGGGAATACCAGACGGTACTGCTCGTTAACCGGCACGGCAGCGTTTTCCCACCACAGGAAGGAATGACGGGCAGGCGTGGGGTTATAGACCTTCATGCGGGTATCGAAGCGCGCCTCGCCGGGAGCCAGATGCACGCCCACCATACCCTTCATGCGGTCAAGGGGCTCGTTTTCGCTCATCCACACGGTCACAGCGCCGTTTTCATGCTCCTCGATCTGCACATCCACGGGCATGAAGGTGCTGGGACGGTGATGGCACGGCCAGTTGAACTCACAGCCGCCGGAAACCCAGCTGCCGAGCAGACCGATCAGCGCGGGCTTGATGACATGCTGCTTGTAGAAGAAATCATAGCCGGTGCGCTTGTCATAGGCGGAATAGATGCGTCCGCCGAGCTCAGGCATCACTTCGACCCTGATATACTCGTTTTCCAGCGTGATTACACGGAAGGGCTTTTCTTCGCGGTGCTCGCGGTCAACCCTCATGACCACCTTGCTGGGATAGGGATTGCCGCTGGAGCGCTGATGCACGCGGTGCTCCGCAAACATGGGCATCTCTTCTGCGTCGGGAGACGGATAAGCCATCATCATCCGCATTTCGTCATTGACCATTACCTTGCTCATTTTTCTATCTCCTTATAGTCTTACAGTTTCGCCGCCTTCGGGCTCGATCTTGCCCTTCATGACGTCGTAGATCTTTTCATTGGTGCGGCGGATGCCTTCCACAAACTCCGCATAGGGCTTGCTGCATACATCCACAAAGCCAAACTGGTAGTTTTCGCCGTCATAGCGTCCCCAGAGAGGCTGATCGTTGTAGGCGAAGTAATGCGAGCCTACGCCGCAGCGGTTGGCAGCCGTACGGGTCTGATAGCGTTCATAGGCCTTGCCGCGTTCGTACTGGTTCTTGACCCAGAAGAGGCTGGGGAACGGCAAACCGGCGTCCAGCGCGCCAAAGTGGAACTCGCCCACCAGAATCGGCATATCCAGATCCTTTTCAAGGCCCTCCAGCTTGTCCACCGGATCGGCCTGATAGCAGTTGAGCGAGAACACGTCAAAATGCTGAGCCGTGCGCAGGAGGCTGGCATTGCCCTCAGCATGAGCAAAACGCATACCCAGATTCAGATGATGAGGCGCATACCGGCGGGCATACTTGGCCGGAATTCCGGCGTACAGATCCACCATCGTCATGGTGAACTCCATCAAATCATCATAGGCGGCTTTGCTGCGTTCCGCCGGACGGAACAGTCCCTTCTTCAGTTCCTCAAAGGAGGTCAGTTCCTGCTTCCATGCGGCGTTAAAGGCGGAGATATCGCCATTATAACGCTCGCTGATCCACTGGATGAAAGCCTCGTTGGAAGCGGATTCCGGCGCATCCTCCAGCATTTTTTCAGCCAGCAGAATGTCAGTCACGAAGCCCCAGGTAGGTTCGTTGTTGAGGAAGTAGCCAATCAGCAGAGGATCATTGGCGTACTCTGCCAGCTGGCTGGCAAAATTCCGGCTCAGGTCATCGTATTCCTTGGAGAACACGTCCGGGAACTCGCGGAAAATGGTTTTTTTCGTAACCGGATAGCCCTTGAGCATGATCACATAGGGCATCTGGGAGCGCTTGATGAACTCCGGATCGGAGAACATGCTCAGGGTGTTGATGCCCCAGCGGCGAAGCCGGCGGGCGGTGAGCTTTGCCCAGCGGTCATACCACTCATCGCCGAAAGCGCGGATCAGGTTTCCCGTGGCCGGGGCATACAGCAGCGTATCATCCGGGAACATGCCGCTGAACTTGCGGCGGTACAGTTCCAGGTCGCCTGCGCGGTCGTAGGCGGGCGCAAATTGGCCGTTGGGATCAGGAAGCTCGTCCATCTGATCCTCCACGCCCAGAATCCAGCCCGGTTCGCCGGGATAGACGCCGAACACGCCGGAGGAAAAGAACGCGCAGCCATCCGGATCCACCAGATACCAACGGTCGCCGTCCTTCTGGGTACGGAACCAGCCGGTGGCCTTAAACTTTTTATCAAGACATCCGCCGTAAGAACTCAGCGTCGGATTGGTTTCTTCCTCCTGCTTTTCCTCATCGAGCAGCGCCTGCCTCATTTCCTCAATGGAATGGGTCTTTCCCGGCCACTCCTTCTGCTTCCACTGTCCAAGAACGTCCGCGGTGGTTTCTGTGGCCTTGGGGAAGTCCGGCATTTCGTCGGTGATCCAACCCTCCAGCAGATCAAATGCGCGGTTTTCCTGACGCTGCCTGACGAAGCGAAGCTCGGTCTTTACCACATCAGCCATTTCAATGCCCTGACCGTGGATGATGCTCTTGAGCGTTCCGGGCGTGAGCGGCGGGAACAGCAGGCTTCCGTCCATGAGATCCAGGCGGAAAACGATGCGTCCCAGAACGCCGGGGAACAGGTCGATCGTCATGGTGATTTCGCGTCCGCTCTTTTCAAGCAGATACAGCTGCACCGCTTCGCAGTAGGTGACCTGCGGAATGACGTCCAGCACAAAATACTTCGCGTCGCCATATACTTCGCCGGTCAGCTCCGGCAGTGTGATGGCGGCCTCTCCCTTGTCGATCTTTACGCGAAGTGCGCCGTCTGTTTTCTCTAATATAGCATTTCGGGCCACTACATTTTCAAACGAAACAGGTTTCCTCACTTGCAGTCCCTCCATTCCTATTGGCAGACCTTTGGTATCTTTATTGTATCAGAGACACGACGGTTTTCAACGTGAAAATCCTTCGAAGAAATCCTGAAAACGTTGCGTACTGCTTCATTTGACCACGCGGAGGTGATTGTGCTATCATGGAAGCAGCAAAGGAGGGATGCCTGTGCTGATCCCCGTGATGCTGGAATCCAGCTACCGCCATTCCATCTGGGCGCGCCAGACGATGGATGGACTTCAGCGCGAAGCCAGCCGCAAAAAATACACCGTCGTTCAACTGGATGCGGATGATTATGAGAGCATCGATCCGGACGATCTTTTTGGCAGTCAGCAGCGGCTGATGATCGTCATTGGGACATCCATTTCGTGGATGCCGAAGGTCTTGGAGCATTTCACACGAAAAGGCGTCAAATGTGTTCTGATCAGTTTCAATCCTGCTGAGTCCACTGTGGCGCAGGGCATTGTGCGCATGGATCACGCATCCGGCATGCGAATGATTCTGAGCTATCTTCAGCAGTGCAGCAGGCAGCACATCGCTCTCTACGGCTTCAATCCGAATTCCTCCGCCGATATGATCAAAAAGGAATGCTTTGATGCATGGGTTTCTGCTTCCGGACAGGGTGAAGCCTTCAGTGCCTTTGATAATCCAGCCTCCATGGAAGCGTGCTATCAGGCGTTCCGCAGCCAGAAAGATCGTTTTGACGCCGTAATCTGTGCCAACGACATCGTGGCTGCGTCGCTTCTGAGACGGCTCAAGACCGATCAGGTGCGCGTTCCGGAGGATTTATTCCTGACCAGCTTCGGCAACTCCGCACTGTCTGCGTATGTGTGTCCATCCATCACCAGCGTTACGCTCGAGCATGAGGAACTCGGCAGACAGGCGGTGAATCTGTATGCCTTTTTGTACAAGCAGGAAGCCGCAACCAGCGTTTCTGTGCGCATCCGCTGCAAGCTGATTGTGCGCGCCTCCACCGCCATGATTCCCTTTGATGAGACATCCGCGCTGGAGCTTCCGCAGAGCAACTACGTAAGCAACATCAACTTCTACAGCGACCCTGAGGCCGACCGGCTGATGTGTGCTGAGATGCTTTTGGACAGCTGCGATGACATTGATCTGGCATTCCTCAAGGGCATGCTGGCAGGGCTTAGCACCGAAGCGCTGGAAGAGCGGCTGTTCCTCTCCGCATCCGCGCTCAGATATCGTCTCAAGCGAATCATGAGCATTGCAGGCTGCAAAACCCGTGCAGAGTTTCAGGCTTTTCTTCAAATGTGCAGAGAGCTTCAATTCTTTGAAAAAGCATAGCAAAACCGGTCGTTCCACTGCGGGAACGACCGGTTTGTTTATCAGTGTTTACGGATGATAAAATCGCGTCCGGGAATGGTTTCGCCATCGTAGACGTAGGGTTCGTCGTCAAAGTTGGCAACCACTTCGGTACCATCGGAATAAATGCTGCGGGCAACGCCGTGGGTATGGAAGGAACCGTCCTCGTCGTTGGTCACATAGCGAGGCGTGATCTCCTCAAAATCGGTCATGGCAGCCGTGAAGGCCGAGCGCAGGCCGAAGCTGATCCTCTTGGCATGATCGTCAAACGAAGTCGGCAGCAGCGTATACAATGCCTGATAGAGACGGTATTCCGAACCGTGCACCGGCGAATAGCCTTCGCCGAAATAGTTGAGCACGCAGTCGTGATAGACAACCTGCCACAGAGGCACAGGCACCGGTACAGGACCGTCTGCACGCACCGGGATGACGCAGTGCAGTCCACCGTAGGCGCCGATGTCGATCACATCTGCATAGTGATCGGTACCGCAGGCTTCAACTGCCAGCGCACCTACCTGATCACGGGCAAAGGAGAACAGCTTGCGGTTCGCTTCGCAGAACTGACGGCGGGTCAGCGGATGATCCTTGGAATGGCAGATATTCAGCGGCCAGGTGGCGGAGACGTCAATATACATGCAGCTGGGACCGGACATCTCAGCAATGCGCGGAATATCGCGCTTGGCATATTTCAGCGCAATTGCAGGACACATGGTATGCGCCTGTCCGCCGCGCCAGACGCCGGCACGGTCAGGCGTTCCGCGCAGCTTCTGCAGCATTTCGTCGTCGCTGTATTCTTCGCCTTGATAGGTATCAATGTAGTTGTCGTGCACATTGAGGAAGTATCCGGACGACATGGCTCGCGCAGCTTCGGCAGCTTCATGGAACTCCTCGGCAGTTCCGCGTTCGGGATTCACAGGCAGACGGGTGGGATAGCCTGCATCGAAGCCATAGCGGTTCCAGCCGGTATTGCACACAGCCACGCGGTCGAATCCGCGCTCCTTGGCCGTGCCAAACACCTCATCAGCCGTCCAGTTGTTGGGCAGGCCTTCATTCTCGTTCCAGTCAGCGCGGTTCACATAGAGACTGTAGGTCTTTTCAATGCCTTCAGGACGATCGTGGAAGAACACATTGTGCTTCCAGAACACCGTGCCCGGCAGCTCTGCGACCACAGGATGGGTCTTGGCCTTTTCCTCCAGCGTCCTGAAACGGCCGGAAGCGATGCGCAGCTCGCGGCAGCGCTTGGCAAGCTGACGGAAATCAGCGCCGGCTTCAAAGAGCATAAAGCGCATTTCGCGGGGCTCGTTTGCCATTTCCTCGTACAGTTCGCGGCACTGCACTCCGATGGTTCCTGCGCGGTCCATGTTGCAGGACACTACATAGTCACGGTCTGGATCGTCACACCACAGGCCGATGCCGCCTTCCGGCGTGAACAGGCCGTGAACAGGCAGCGTCCAGCCGGCAGACTCGGCATAGGTGTTGGTAAAAATGTCGTTGCGGGGCAGATCATAGCGGACGCCGTAATGAATCGGCAGCACCAGCTGACCCTTCTTCTGGGTGGACGTGCTCATCAGACCCTGCGCAAGAATCACCTTCAGGCGGCAGTCTGCGATATTGTCCACAGGCGAAGAGCGAACCACCAGATCGTCGCCGTCCAGTTCAAAGGAGATGGTCAGCTTCAGTTCCGGAGCGAATTCCGGATTCGGGCGGCAATAGGTATTGCCGGGAAAACGGGCAAAAAATACGATTTCAGACAGTTCAATTTCGATTTTTGTTTCGGAAACCGTCACTTTTTTTCCCTTGATGTATTTCGGAGTCACAGGACGATCCGTCCAGTACAGCAGAATGGGCGCAGAATCGCGATAGCACAATTCTCCCTTACCGTACTCCAGCGTTTCCAGATCTTCGCTCAGTCGCAGAAAGGTACTTCCGTTTTTGAGTTCATACATGACCGGTTTCCTCCTTCGTTTCAACCCTTGGTTCTGTCTTATGCCAATACAATCTCGTAAATCTGATAGGTCTGATTGGGCATATTCACACGCCACACGCCCTCGGGCGCATCCAGATAGGCTTTTTTGCGTACATCATAGACGCTGCGTACGGTCTGTTTTCCGAAATATGCGGGTTTGATCGCCAAAGCAGCGTTCTCGCACATGTCCATTGTAGGATTGGCTGCAAAGACCAGCAGCCTTACACTGCCATCCAGCTGTTCCCGGCGGTAGAAGCTGAGCTTGATCTGCTCATGGCTGCATGTCCACGCAGCTTCGTTTTCCCAATAC
>JAGBBE010000155.1 GCA_017938645.1 Clostridia bacterium | reverse complement strand
CAACCCAAAGGTTTTGTGTTTTTCCGTTGTTGTCCACATACCATATTGTTTTTCCTGCAAGGATAGGTTTTGTTACCCCCGTTACAACCTCATCCGTTTTCCACTTGCAGCCATGTCCATTTAGTGCCATTGATCCGATGTCTGCAAATTCCGCACGCAAATTGTAGGTTTCTACCAAATTGGATATATTGACTCTTAGCTCGGCCAGTTCGCTGCTCAGCTTGCTGGCCGTCACATACCCTTCCAGATTGATCTTTGCGGAGCTGATGGTAACCGCCTCAGAGGAAAGGTTGATGGCTGAAATGACGCCGTTTTTGTTTACCTTCAGTTCAATTTCAGCCTCAGCACCGTTTAGTCGGATTTCTGCGCTGCTGACTCTTTTTTCGATGCCCTGCACCACTTCCAGACTGGCCTTTAACGCAATGGCCGCATTTGCGCCGTCAATGGCAATCTCTGCCTGACTGATCCGGCGCTCGGCCTGGCTCAGTTCTTCTTTTGTTGCCCGCAAGTCAATTCGTGCATTGGCTTCATCCAGATTGATGGATACCGTTTTAATGGTGGTTTTTAATTCGTCCACTTCAACCTGCTGTTTAAACAGCGCCGCCGCATTGCTTCCAATGCCGTATCCATGGCTTGAAAGTGTCCGCATCGCGCTGCTGCTGCTGGCGGTCAGCCTGGCCACTCTCCGGGTCAACGTTTCCGGTTCTTCATCGCCCATCAGCATTTTGGTGCGTTCCGGATAAACGTAATTTCGCTCCACCCGCAGCACCTGTACCATGGCTCCCGGACGGTTTTTTGGTTTTACCCACACCAGATCAAATTTGCGGATTGCCTTCCATGTCTGCCCCGCAATCATCTCCATATCGGAAATGGTGCCCTGGGCCATGGCCTTTGGCTGTGCGGCTTTTTGGGCTTCCTCCCACGCAGCCTGTATCAGCTTGTTTCCATTGTCGATGTCGTCCCGTTCCAGCCGTTTTTCCCGGCCCGGATACTTAGCCACCGCTTCCGGCACGCCGATCCACGTCTGCCCTTTTAGTTTGTCCGCCGGATCGCCGTTTGCTTTGCTCCATTCGACATCGGCGATGGTCAGGCGCTTGCTCACTCCGCCTTCGCTGCCAATCACCGCGCCCAGCGCGTATATCTTTGGTCTGGGAGCTTCGCTGCGGATGATCTCCACATGGTCAGCATCCAGCCCCTGCTGCACAAATCGCCCGCGATAGGTGCTCCGTATAGCCGTAACGTCCACTACGCGTCTCTGTACGGCGTTTCGGTTCAGGACGTAATAAGGTTCCACCCGTACGCCGCAGGCCGCTTCCAGGTCCTGCAGTGCTTCCCAGCGGGTACGGTAATACATGTTTACAGCGCCGGTTCTCCTCCCGTTTTCCGCTGTGCCCAGTTCCCACCCGCTTCCGCTCAGGATGGCCGCAGCAAGCGCAGGTGCCTGCGCTTCTTGCTGGGCGGCGTTTTCGCAGATGCTGGCGCTCAGTTCAGCAACGGCAGCGTCCGTTGCGCGGATTTCGGTTACGTTTCGGACCTCATCGTCTGTCGCCGTGTCAATTTCAAACAGCCGGAAACGTCCGTCGACGCATTCAAGGCCCAGATATTCGCCGGAATCTGCGCGGCAGCTGGCAGGGATTTCCGCCGTCAGTGCGAATCCTGCCTCATCGTGGATCAGCTCGCTGATGCCACGCGTGATTACAGCCCGTACTTTTTTCAGGCTGTCCAGCACATAAAGCGTCACTGCCATCTGTTGTGCCACCTCACCTGCATTCCCCCGCTGTTGCTGCTGCTGATTGTGTGTTTGCCAGGTATGAAGGCCGGCTGCCAGTCTGTTGCCGTCCAGTCGGCGTCTCCTTCCGCGTGCACGCCGTCAATGATCAGGCTGCTGTTCTGCAGGTCCATTTCCACCGTACTGCCGCTGTTCACCGTTCTGTTTAGCATCAAAAGCGGAGCGCCGTTCAGGCTCCATGTCAGCCTGCTTGACGCTCCGTTCATTTTCTGGCTAATCACAGGACGGGCCGTTTCTGACCCGTCCACAAACATATGCGTATCGCCGCCTGTACCGCTGGCCCTGCTGGTACGTACTTCATAGGCCGTTCCGTCCGGCAGAACAAACACGATTTCTACTGTCGCAAAGCCTCGTACAAACTCCGGCGCGCCGATGCTTTTCACCACCGCATCATATGCCATTCCGGGCCATTTTCCGGGTTCCAGAGGAGCTGGACGGCCGTTTCCCGCAGCCCATCTGGCCAGCAGCGCACGCACCCGCCACGCTTCTTCAGGGCTTCTGGCGGCAATGTTGACCTTGACCCGGTACTCGCTGCGCTGTTTTTCAATTCCTGCGTAATGTTCTGCAGCATTCCCGCGAACCGTCACCACTTCCCGCCCGGAGATGCCCGGCGGGATTTCTTTTGCAATACCGATTGCGCTGTGCAGCGTTCTCGGATCGATGCCGTTATATCTCATTTGCCGCCCCTCCCGGTGGTTAATAGATTTCGTTTGTCCTTAGCACAGTACCCATACCTTGATTGACATACGGCAGCAAGGCATTTCCCACTTGCTTCCCGTCCAGATTGATGACTGCTTCTCCCATCCGGATCCCGCCGCTCAGGTCCGGTACAGGTACATTCCCGCCGCTTCCTATAGGCATGCTGACCATGTTTGCTGCGCTCATCATAGCGTTTTGCAGCTGGCTGAGCATTATGGCGGCTCCGGCAGTGATTCCAGCTCCCATCTGCGCCATCATCAGTTCGCCGGCTGAAAAAGCTGTACTTTGCAGTGCAGGAGAGTCTGCGCTGATCTGGTCACGCACTGCAGCCGTGACTTCTGATGCCGCATCTGCTGCCTTTTCAGTCGCTGAGGATGTATCGTTCCAGCCAAACAGCTGGTCAATCCATTCTGCGCCCGCTGCCAGCCAGTCGCCCAAACCGCTGGTTTTTTCATCTTCCAGCGCTTCCACTATGCCCTGCTGTACGGCTTCAGCATACTCTGTGCCAATGGTTTGGCCTTCCGCTTTTGCTTCCTCGATAGCCCATGCATCGCCGGAAAATAAAGTTTCTGCGCCTTCCTTTACGCTTTTCCAAATGTTTGATAAAGCCTCTCCTGCTTCGTCAAAGTGAAAAACGCCGGTCTGGTTGTCCGTTCGCACGACGCCGCCCGTTTTTTTCCTCGTTTCTTCCAGATAGGCTTCGCGCTCCATGCCCGCCACTGTTTCAGCACCGATCAAGAACTCATTCAGCGTGGATAAAGTTTCGGCTATTTTTTCTTTTGCCGGAGCAATAATCCAATCCACCACGTCTCCGAATCCTGCCATTGCATCATTCAGCTTTTTGGTGGCTTCTTCGCCTTTGATCAGCGCATCATTTGTGGCTTCGAATCCTTCTTTGGTTTCCTTCAGGCCATGATTCGCAAGGTAGCTCAACGCCACCTGCTGCGCTTCCTCTTCTGTTTTGGCTGCAGCCATCGCAGTGTTGAAAGCATCTATGTCTACGCCCAGCCTTCCCAACAGCTCGGCGTATTGGCCGGCCGCCTGTCTGGTTGCTATCGTTTCCTGCAGTCCGTCTGCAAGCGATTCGAATTTCAGCGTTTCCGGGAACCGAATGACAGCCCCGCCCAGTTCATCAATGGCGGTGATGATTTCCGTCATATCAAAACCTGCCGCTATCAGATTGTTCAAGCCTTCAAACGTTCCGTCTTCTTCGCCCGTCAGCGACGCCATTTCCAGGTACTGGTCTTTGATGGCTTGAAAATCGAGGCCCGCCATTTCTGCGTTTTGTCTCAGAAAGGCCATCTGTCGCCTGTAGTCTCTTGTTTCTTCGGCAAAATTATCCAGCCCGCTTACGATGCCGCTGCCCATCTGCCACGCATCCGAAAACGCAGAAAACCCAACGCTTCCCCGGATGTCGTCCATGCCGTTTTTCAGCTCATCATACATGCTGCGCAATTCGCGGGTCACATCCTCCGCCGACTCACCCAGCCCGTTTTCCAGCTGGCGGCCTGCACGCACACTGTCACGGGCCAGTTCGTCCATTTCACGGTCGGTATCCATGATGGCCTTGCGCAGCTGCTCCTGCTTGGTCAGCGCGCCGTTGAGCTTAATTTTCCAGCCGTCGGTTTCTTTGGAGTTGTCGCCGAAGGCGTCTGCGCTGTCGCGCATTGCGTTAGCAAGCGCTTTTACAATCTCCTGCTGCTGAGCGAGCTGCAGGCGCAGGCTTTTGCTGTTGCTTTCCAGCTTGCCCATATCGTCGCCCGCTGCATCAAACCCTGCCCCGGCGGCCTTCATGCCGGTTTCCAGCACACGCATTTCACGCGCAGCGGCCTGAAGCTCCTGTTTCAGCGCCTTTTCGCCCTCTATCGTCAGGCGTGTTCTGATATCACGTACCGGCATCAGTCTTCACTCCATTCACATTCCCGTTTCCGTTTGATTCCGTGCTGTTCGTCGTCGTAGTCTCTGCGCGCCATATAAAGGTCAAACAAAAAGCCCGGGGCCGACCTTAACGTTTCCGTCAGTGTCAGCCCCGCAATCAGTCCCCAGCTTATGTATCGGCGCGCAGAGATTCTGCCGGACTGCTCATTTCTTTTTTTTTGCGGATTTCCTCCAGCACTTCGTCCACATCGCCGTCGTCATCGGCGGCATACTCGCGTTTCATGCTCAGCATCACCGCAAGCTGAGCATATACGCGCCCTTCTTTCAGCTGCTTGGGAGAAAGGTTTTCTTTCAGCCACTCCGGTGTAACGTCTGCATTTCCTCTGCGATGGCGTTCTCCGGCGTTTGCTGTGCAGCTGATCAGGAACAGTGCTGCGTCTGCAGGACGGGCTTTGCCGCCCATTTGGTCCAGAAGATCTTCCAAGCAACCGTACTCCTCTTCCACTTCGCACATCGCTTGAATGTCATACCGCAGAAGAAGTTCTCGTTTTCCGGCTTTCAGCGTCAGCTTGTCCATCAGGCAGTCTCCGTAATATTGGCCATCCTATTTAGCCACGCCGTAGCCTCCGCCTCCGCATTTTCCCCTTCAAACGTCTTGCGGCGGCGGAACTTGTTGCGCATGGTGGCATCCGGCTGCACTGCCAGCATGCTGCCGGTCATGCTGGGTGTCTGCCATTGTGTGGTTTCCTGTTTGGTCGTGGCAGTTTCCGATTCGATGCCAAGCATCGTTTTCCAGATCCAGTACGTCACATAGCTCGTCACGTTTTTATGACGGCGGGCGCGCAGGTATCCGATTCCCACATAGGGCGCGGAGTCGCCCACCTCGTCGTATTCCATGTCTTCGTTGACGGTGTTGCCCAGCAGGTCAGTCGTGACGCTGTCGAGAATATCGTCGACTTTCATGTTCAGAGTGCCGCCGGTAATGCTGTTGTCCGCTTCGGCGTCAGCATCGTCTGCACGCAGCACATTGCTGGCGCGGGTGTAGCTCACGGTGGCTTCGATGGCTTTGCCTACCCTGAATCCTTTCCCGTATACCGGAGGCTGGCCGGGCGTTTCGCTTTCCAGCTTGGCCGCAACCACATATTTCATGCCCACAAATGCCATATGCTTTCATCCTTTCTCTAAAAAACGATCCCAGACTGCAAGCATGGCTGCTTCGCTTTCTGGCTTTCCTTCTGCTTCGGCCGCATCCACGAAGTGCGTGCCTGACATGTTTTTTCGTCCATAATGCAAAACAAAAGCCTTTTCAGCGTTCCGCACTCCTTTTCGGTCCTTCCCGCGCGGATACACATCAAGGCTTTTGCTCGCATGTCCGTTTTTGCTCTTTTTTTCATATCCCACAGAACGCTTCATGCTTCCCGTATCCACATGGCCATAGCGTGTAATGGCGTCCTGCCATGCCTTCTTCATCGGTGCAGCACCGGCCTGAAGCATTTGATCCGCAACAGGCCCTGTGGTGTGGCCCATTCGGTCCATCTGTTGTATTGCTTTGTCCAGGCCTTCAAATTCGAGTCTTGCCATTACGCCCCCTCACAATCGAAGATATGACGGATATATCCGCTGCTCTGGTCATATTCCACCATGTAGGTAAACGTGATCCCCTCGCATTCGGTCAGCACCCGTTCAATCTCCTCGGCTACAGGGTCATATTCCGTTTTGGTAAATCTGTCGACCTGGAATTTCCAGCCGTTGCCGCGCAGGTCGTCTGCCATCAGGCCAGTGCGTTCGTATTCCATCCAGCGAGTAAAATTACTCCCGTCTTCTGCGCTCACATAGTGTTTGGCATTCGGATCGGCCTCGAGAATCAGATCTCTGATGCTTTTGACGGTCACGTTTTCACCGCCTTCAGCGTCAGGTCGGTGATCAGTTCCCCGCTTTCGTCATCGTGCCCGTGGAAAGCACGCACCACTTCTAGTTGTTCCATTCCGGGCTCGATGCTGTGTGTTTCCTGAAGCACAACAATATGTTTGTTGGTGATGTTTCTGTCCTGCAGGATCCTGATTCGGGTTGTCACAGCAACCTCTTCACGCCCTTCCGTCGGCCATGCCTCCGCCGTTGCAAAATCCAGAAAGCCAAACCAGCTCATGCTTTTCTCCTGCGGCTGCAGGTCCGGCATGTTGCCCGGCTCAGCTTTATCCACAAGCTCAAAACGGTGCAGATGCCGTCATCGAGGATCATTGCTCATCACCGCTTTCCTGCTTTTCGTTAATAGCTCTGTCATTCAGCCATCGCTGACGAATCGCAAGCCGCAGCCATCCTGGCTGGTCTCCGCTTTTGTCCCGGTTGTTGATCTGCCACACCGTCATATCCACAACCAGCATCAAGTCGGCGATATCGTCCACCAGATGGATCCCGGACCGCTCCAGTTCGCTGACTGCAGCTTCAATTCTGGCGATGTAGTAATCGTCGCGTACGCTGACGCCAGGCATTCGGTCTTTGCGCTGTTTTACCATTACCAGCGCTCTGTCAATGCTGATTCCCATACCTCACCGCCTTTCAGTTCATCAGCAAACCCCTGCAGGTTTGGCAGCCTGCAGGGGTTACAGAGGTATTGTTAATCCGCCGTATTGGCCTTGTCCTCGGCAAATGTGACGTCCGTCGCTTTGATGGTGCCTCCGGCAATGTTGATGGCCACAAAGGCCTCGGGGATGGCCGGTACGCCGTCATAGCGGGCGCTGCCAAGGAAGGCGGTCTGCTGCTGCGGGAAGCGGTAGTGGCCGCTGGAAGCAAAGGCAGCGTCCGCGCGGTCCAGCAGCACGTAGCCGTCGCCGTAGCCGCCCACCACGGCGTTGTCCGGCATAAAGTTCAGAATCTCGATGGCGCCGCCCACCACAGGCATGGTCATGCTGGCACCGGTCACCACCGCGCCGTTGGCGTTGATGCTCATGGCCGCAACCATCATCTTGCTGTAGGTCGCCTCGTTCATGGCCCAGAACTTGGCACCCCTGCTGTACTTGCCCTTGGCAGCAGCAGCATAGGTCGTGATGGCCTTGAACAGTTCAATGCCCTCCGTGCCTTCGGCGACGGACTTGACGTTGGTGGCGCTCAGGTTTTCCCAGGGACGCGCGCCCGCATTGGCGCCGCCGGGGTCAGAGGTCTGCACAAGGCGTGCGACGATGCCCAGAGGCATCTTGGAATTTTTACCTCTGCCGTACAGAATGGCCTTGTCAAGCGCAAGGCCGATGGCCTGACCCAGTGCGTTGATGATCTCCGTGGCCAGCGCAATATCGGTGTCCTCCATCAGTGCGTTGCACACGTAAATCACGCCGCCAACCTTAAAGCCGTCCAGCTCCACCTGCGTGTAGCTCAGTTCCAGCTCGTTGAGCTCGGCGCACATTTCCGTCCACACAGCCTCGGGAATGGGGCCGCTTACCAGCACGCGGCCCTCGCCGCGCACATTGTGGACGGTCACATGCTTTTTCAGCTTGCTGTAGTTCTCAATGTTCTCGCGGATCAGTCCAAGGATCTGCGTGGGAATACCCAGCTCCGCGCCGGTTACAGCGCGTTTTTCGGTCTTCATGGCGCGCACGCGCTGGAGGAAGTCCTTTACGTCCTTATCCGCAAAGAACGCATCGCGCTGCTGAATAGTCATATTGAAAAAGCTCGTACGAGTGTCCATGGTTCTTCCATCCTTTCTTTCCGTACGGGGCTCGTTTTCGGCAGGCGCAGGCGCCTGCGTTTTTGCCCGCTCGTTCAGTTCGTCCAGCTCGGCTTGCAGCCGGGCAATTTCCGCCTCGATGGTGCTGCGCTCGCTGGCGTTGGTCTCTTCCTCTTCGGTCAGAGCCTGCGCATCGCGTTCAAACTGCTCCGCTTCACCCTCCGCCAGCTGGCGGTCTTCCTCGCTGGTTTCGGGCGTCATCTCGTTCAGGGCGGCTTCAATTTCCGCCTCGCGCGTCTTCATCGTTGCGCGGCGCTGGGCCAGCGCTTCGCGGGCCTGCTCGTTGGCAGTCAGGGCCGCGCGCTGGCGTTCGATGTTTTTGCTCAGAATGAGCTGTCTCAGTGCCATTTCTTGATCCTCTCTTTCATTCGTTCGCGCCAGGCGTCCAGCCGGCGCTGTGAAATCTGCTGGTATTCCTGCATGCGGGCCTTTACGCTGGTCTGTTCATAGGCAGGGAAGGTGACAACGCTGACCTCCCAAAGGCGAACCTTGAGGATGGTCCAGTGCACGGCGCCGGTGGCGCTGTCCACGTCGCAGCGCTCTTCAAGGATCTCAAAGCCGATGCTGCACTGGTCCACGTCGCCGCGCTGCACGCGCGCCCACAGGTTCATTGCATCCACATCGTTTTCGTTAATCTCAATCCGGCCCCAAAGGCCCTTTTCATCCACCCGCAGCTCCAGCGTGCCAATGGTTGTCCGGCCGATGACCAGCCGGCTTTCATGGTTGATCAGGGCGCGGATGTCATTGCCAAGCGTGCCGTCAAAGGCCGCCGGGTCAAAGCTTTCAGACCCGCCTTCAAACATCTGGTACACGTCGCCGAATACGTGAAAATAGCCTTCAATGTACTTTTTCCCGCCGTTTTCGGCTGCTCTGAATTGGCTGGGGCAGAAGCGGATCTGCCGTTCAGCTCTGCTCACTCTCGTCACCTCCCGTCTGGTTCAGTTTCTTTTGCTGGCTTAGCATATCTACGGGGATGTAGTTTTCAAGCGCCAGCAGCTCGTCCATCTCCTGATCGGGCGGAAGGCCCATCCAGTCGCGCCACTCGTTGCGGCGCATGGCAATGCGGTCCACCATTTCGCGTCCCGCGTTGACCACCTTTTCGATGTTGTAATTGAGCAGACTGCGGTTGTTGAGGCGGAAGTACATATCCGGGGAAAGCAGCAGCTTCCGTGTGTACTCCTGCTCAATGATCCGGGCAATGCTCATCACCCGCGTGGCCACAAACCAGTTGAACTCCGTCTCGTCGAATGCTCCCACGCCCATCAAAAAAGCCGGCACGCCAAGGATGGCGGCCGCGCTCCGTTTATCCAGTTCAAGGTTGGTTCTGATGGCCAAATCGTTCAGCGTCAGCGGTTTCACCTGCGTGATCTCAAAGGCGTCGGCAGGCACAAGCCACGGTTTGCCTGTTTCGCTCGCGCTCAGGTACTGTTCCCGCAGCCTTTCCCGTCCTTCTGCACCCTGCATTTCATCCATCAGGCCGTCCACGCGTACAATCACGTTTGGCGCAGGGCTTTTCATCAGGGCGTTTTTGGTTGCGGTTGCCTGTCTCAGGCTGCCCACCACATCATGCAGGGCCACACTGTATCCCGTGCCCATCCACGGGCGTTCAGGATCCGGGTTAACCGGGAAGTGCAGCACCTCATCCGGCGCAAATGTGCGGCCTTTGGCAATGACCCTGTACGCATCGCCTTCAGGTACAAAGCTCACTTGTCCCGGCGCTACCGGTTCCAGATCTTCCAGATAACCGTCCCGGCTGTAGTGCGGGATGGTGACCTGATTGCCATGGGTGAGCATGACGCGCACCAGATTGCTCATAAAGGTTTGGTGTGTCATGTGCCTGTGAGGTTCAATGTCCAGCTTTCGGCTCAGGCCGTTACGGATGCGCACATCGCCAAGCTCTGTATTCTGCATCAGCTGGATGGTCATATTGGCGATCAGGTCAGCATATACGCCGATTGCCGTCTGTACCTCCGGGCAGCTGGACAGCGGCTTGTATCCGCAGTCCATAATCACGTCCCACCCTGTCATGCTGCTGGTCAGCAGCACGCTGCGCGTCTGTGCGGGGGCGTCCCGTGCCTTTACAACGGCGTTCCGGTTTCTTTTGCTCATTGACTCCACTCCTTCGCTTTCTCAAGGTTTTCCGCATCTTCCAGCATGCGCACAGCCGCAAACACATCTGCATCGAAAATGTCAATGCGCCTGTTGTCTTCGATTTTGCTGTACTTGATCAGGTCGTCCGTGCCTTCCATGGCAAACACGTTCTGCACGCAGTATTCATAGGCGTCACTTCCGAGGTAGTAGAAGCGCCCGTTGAGCATCTGCTGCTCAATACGCCGGAAGCCCTGGCTTTTTTTCCAGTGGTACTGCGGCTGATCCACGCAGCGGAAACCGGCCTTTTTCATACCTCGGAAATAATCATCACAGAATTTCCGGTCATGGCCGATCTCGCGGAATTTGAATCCGCGTCCGCGCATTTTCACGAACCAGTCCACCACCTGCTTGTGGTCGTTGGTTGGTGCGTTGCACATGTCCAGCCAGCCGTCCTCCTGCCAGCCAAACAAGGGAATGCTGTCCTTGTCCGCTTTCTCGGCTGCCGCCACAACGGGGAACCATGCATGCGTGATGCAGATGTCAATCCCGTTGTATGTGCCGTGCATGGCTGCTGCCGTCAGGTCGTGCATTTTGGACAGGTCCGCACCGCCGTACCAGCGGATGGGCAGCTTGGAAAGGTGCTGCAGCTTCTTTTCCAGATCCCACGCAGGATCGATTCCAAGAGCCTCCTCCGCCGTGCGGTTGCTCCAGCGAAATTTCTCCACGTCAAAGTAGGCTTTTACCTGCGCTGTGAAGATGTTCAGGCTCTTGGCAAAGAAGTCTTTGCGCTGCTGCGGATCGTCCTTTGCCTGCATGGCGTCATTCATGATGTCTGCCGGACGTATGGTGACGCCATAGTTGGGATTGGCCTTCTCGTGCTGCTCCGGGTTAAGGAAATCAACGTTTCCGCGCTCGTCCTGTTCAGCACAGCAGATGAAAATAAACAGATTTTCGTTTTCAAAAATGCCGTCCAGCACGCCCCGGCAGTATTTCAGGCGCTGTGCGCAGAAACTGGTCCCGTCATCGCCTGCGGTGGATATGCCAATCACCAGCTTGTTGGTGTAGGCCTTTGTGGCTTCTTTGAGGATGTTGTACTGCTTGGGCGTTTTGTAGGCGTGCAGCTCGTCGGCAATGATGATGTTCGCATTCAGCGAATCCTGACCGTCCGGGTTGGCAGCCAGTGCGTTGAGGGAGATGGAGCCCCCTGCAAAGCTTTCGTTGCTGATGCTGTGTTCAAAGCTATTGTCCGCAATGCGCCATCCGGCCTTGTTGGCTTCTTTTTTGCTTCGGTACATCGTGTTTTCCACGTTGTACTTCCAGTTGGCAAATGTTTCTTTTGCCTGCTTCAGCGCAGCGCCTACAACGTAAACCACCGCGCCGCTTTCGGCTTCCATGATGGCCAGTCCAAAGGCTCCTGCGGACACCAGCAGCGTTTTGCCGTTTTTGCGCGGCAAAAAAATGAACGCCTCTTTGACGACGCGTTCATTGGTGCCGGGATACCAAAAGATCAGCATCCCGTAGAAACAGAATTTTTCCCACGGCTCCAGCAAAAAAGGCTTGCCGCGCAGCGGCAAACCCTCCAGCGTCTCGCCCTGCCTGTGGCGGAACGTTGCCTCTATGATGCCAATCACCAGATCGGCATCTTTGGTGCGGATGTCATACTTCCCGCATTCAATCATCTGCAGAAAGCGCCTGGCTGCCTGCACACGCTCTTTGTTTGCCAGTATGCTGCCATCAGCAAGGCCATTTACATAGGCCAGCACCTCCGCCGCGTACTTGCCTTTCAGCGTCATCCGCTCATCAGCTTTTCAAGCGCTGCGTCAATCGGGTTTTTCTGCGGTTTCTCTTCCAGCCCGCCTCCCAGTTTCTTCATGGCGGCCGGCGTCAAGCCCAGTTCGCGTTCATGCACCAGCAATTCGGCGTATGCATCCTCTATCGCCTTGACGTGCGGGCTGGCTATCAGGTTGGTGGCTCCGGCCTTGTTGGTGTACTCCACAAAGCGCGTGGCGCCGCTTTCTGCGTACTCCCGTTCCAGCTCGTCCAGCTTCACATACAGCCGCGCTGTTCTGCCGATCAGCGCGTCATACTGCGGTTTGTAGACACCCAACGCCTTCATCCGGTCCACAATCAGCCGCCTTTTCTTTTCGTATGGCGTTCTGTCCGGCTTTTTACGGCGTTCACCGGCGGGTGCCTTCGTGCACGCGCCCGCGCGCGCGTCTTTGGAAGTTTTTCCGCCCATTTTGCCTTTACCCCCTTCCGCCATTTTTTCGCCCGTGTATATAAAGTGTGGCCCCCTCCGGTGTGAGTCCCCCAAAGCCTTGGGTTCAGAAGGGGGCGGGGTACCCCTTACGCCTTCCCTTTTCGGGGTGCGCCTTGTTGTGGCACGCCTCGCAAAGGGCCCTGCCGTTGCTGACAACATAGCGCAGCTCAGGATGTTTATCTGCATGCTGCATGTGGTGCGCGACCGTTGCCGGCACTGGCTCGCCGTTGGGCAGCCGTCTGCCGTAGCGCCTGCATTCCTCGCATAGATAGCCAGCTCGTTTTAGCACCGCGTCCCGCCAGCGTCTGTGACGCATGCGATGGTAAAACGCATCTGCGCTGCTCAATCAATCACCTCTTACTTTTCCTCCGGCCCCTCCACCGGGAGGCATTCCCGCAGCGGCCATGGAAGGACGCACAAGCGCCGGCCGCGCACACCCAGCAAAACAGAAAGTGCGGCGGTCTGTGAGACCCCGCACCTTTGACGCATACAGTATAGCATTTTGATTTGTGACATGTGGCCCAATTGGCCCACAAATTTCAGAGGCTGTCCAGATATCTTTGGGCGATCTTCCGCACGCCCGTCCCGCCCGGAGCGTTGACGTCGTCCCCCGCCCAGATCTCCGCAACCTTTTCCCAGCTGAAGCCCTCGACGTAATGGAGGATGAGGATGCAGCGCACCTTTTCGTTCGGCGCTTTTTGGATCGTCTTTTCCACACGGGCGCATCGCGCCTTGTTTTCGGCGATTCTGGCAAGGATCGTTCTTTCCTCCCTCGCGTCACGCCCGGCCACCGTCATGGTGTGCTGCGTGTACGGCCATTCCGTGCTGCTTCCCCTGACGGTATCAGTGGCATGCCTTGCGGCTTCCAGCCGCTGCGCGTCCAGCTCCACCAGCCGCCTTGCCTCGCGGTACCTGCGGAAATCCTCCTTGATCGACATCCAGACATCACTCCTTTCACAAATCATGCTGGTTTCCACTCACCTCCCGGCCAGATAGTCCGTGATTAACCTGATGGCCTCATCACAGCCCCGGCAAACAGCGGCTGCATAGCCCTGATCCATCAGCGCCTCAATCCATTCCAGCTGTTCCTTGGTCACCCTGCTGTTCCGCTCTCGTTTGAGCTCAATGTACAGCCCGTGATGCCCCCCGCGCGCCACCGGCAGGCAGATATCCGGCACGCCCTTTTTCATGCCCTCTGCCACCATCCGTGCGCCGTTCACGCGGCTGCGCCTGCCCTCGTTGGTGATTTTGTACATCAGCGCCAGTTCCGGATGCGCTCCGCTCATCATGCGCGCCCACTGGAACAGGTGCTGTTGTTCGGTGCTTTCGCTGGGGATGGGAAAGTCTTCAGTCGGGAACATCTGTCGCCCTCCTGTTCCAGTCCTCCCTGATGAGGTTTTCGATGTAGCGTTTCACTCGGGGATCCGTTTTGTAACACCTGCTCATGGTTACACCGCAGTCATCACAGATTACCTTGGCTGAAAAGACCGTCGGTGCGATTTTCAGTTTGATTTCTTTCCCGCAAAAAGGGCAGGTTTTAAACCCATCTGTCATTCACTTCCACCTCCGTTTAATCCCGTTCATCATCCGCCGGATGCCGTCATCACGCCCAAGCACCGGCTTTTGAAACAGGTTTTCCGCATGCGCCTGCGGTTTTGAAAGCCCAAGCACGTCCAGCAGGTCCATTCCGTACCGGCACGGGCTTTCGCATCCCTGGCATTCCTCTTCATTCACCGCTTTGTATCTGGCGGCTTTGGTGCACAGCTTGTCCTGCAGTTTTCTAACTGCCTCCCGCTGCTCGATGGTCATGTCACAGTACCTCGCGCTGCATCCCTCCTTCAGGCGGCGCGGGCTTTGGCCCGCTTGGGTTTGGGCGGCGTATCCTCTTCACGCACGCACATCCATTCAATCCACAGGTTGCCAAACACATCCACATCGCGGTGAAAATCCGGCAGGAGCCGATAGCCCTTGGGTGCTCTGGGCATGGTATTCATGGTGACTGGTCTGCAGAGACGTTTCTTCACCTCGGGCTTTTTGAGGTTGCGGCTGCAGGTCCAGCGGCGCTGGCCCTTCTGCCTGGGCTCCTTGGCATTGTCTTCCTGATCGGATCCTCTGCGGGGCTTGTGCTGCTTGAGCAGGTAGCGCGCCAGCTCCTTGTAGCTGCAGGTATCCTCCAGCACGCTGGCCCATACATTGCCGAGGCCCCACATCACCGTCAGCTCCTCCAGGCTGATCCCGCTGTTGAGCACCACATGGGCATGCTGACGTCCGCTCTGCACTTCCTTGATGATTACGTACTTCAGCTCCTCCAGCCCGCGCTTCTTGCGCTGGTAGCGCAGCTGCTTCAGGAATCGTTCATACTGCTTGTGAGCTTCCTCACGGGTGACCCACCGGGCAAATTTCAGGGTTACGCACAGGTCGCCGTTGGCACGGCTGAAGTTGCAGGCCAGGATCCGCCACAGCTTGCGCCAGCTCTGAGCGTCGTTGAGCTCGTCGCGGGTCTTGTTCTCCTCGGTTTTCCGGCTGCCCAGCGGCCGTCCTCCGTTGGTGCCGCAGTAGCGCTTCACTTCCAGCATGGGCCCACAGTAGATCTTCCGCTCCCAGTACGGCACCCGTTCCCCTCCCTTGTGCTCTCTCCTGCTTTACCCAGGGCCAGCGGGGGACACCGCTGCGGCGGTTTCCCCCTGTTGGCCCTAGGGTGTACCCCCTCCCCTTTCCGGGGAAAAGCTTCCATCTGCGCAGGTGTTGCGAATTAAAAATGCTGTAACAGGCTTTCCAGGAGCGTTTCCGCTCCCGTGTTTTCAGCCCGTCGATGGCGGCGCAACGCGCTTGCACCATGCCCCGCACCGCTCCCATTTGACGCCCTTGGTGGTGCCAAAGGCGGCGCACTCCTTGTTCTGTACCCGGTAAAACTGCGGCCGGTAGTGCCCGCAGGTCAGGCAGCATGCCGGAGCAGTTTCTTCCTTATATATAGAAACAGCTTCCGGCTTTTTCACTGGCTGTCCTGCTCCCGCATGACATTTTCAAGCGCCAGCTGCCGTACCGTCTGCACGGTCTGCACCAGCTCCGTTGCTTCTTCCGGACCCGCCCAGCGTGTGGCCGAACCGATGGCCCCGATGTTCTTCCAGCCTTCCAGCGCAATAACCACATTCTGTTTGTCATCCACCGCACGAATCACAAAGCTCAGCTGCTCTGCGTCCTTGACCATCTTCAGCAGCTTTGCGGGCAGGAACATCACCGGCTTGTTTTCGCCGGTCTCCGGCACAACGGCTGCCAGTTCCAGACCACCCACTTTCAGAGCGACGCGCCCCAGCCTTGCCTGCGTATCCCCCGGCATGCTGTCCCGGGTCAGCAGCTCCATGGCGTCCGTTCGGTCCGTTTCAAAAACTTTCCATTTTTCCCGTTCTTCTTCCGGGATGTCTGCCAGCACCAGCAGTGTTTCCGGCGTGATCACCGGCAGCCCGTCCAGCGGGAACAGCACATAACCTCCGCCGTCCAGATACTGCCGCACAATGCTTCCGCTGGGCGTTCGCTCGTTGATCAGCGTCAGCGTGCGGTAAATCTTCGCCAGCGTGTTCAGATCTTTGACTTTCAACCGTTTTCCCTCCTTTTGCATGCATGTGCAGCGCCGGACGCGAACGGATTGGCACATCCAGCCCAAGAATATTTTGTTGGTTTCCCGCCCGGCGTCTGCAGCTGGTGGGCGCAGCAGGAATCGAACCTGCACCATGACGGTTATGAGCCGCCTGCACTGACCGTTATACGATGCGCCCGTATCATCGCGCCCCTCCGCCTCTTCCTCAGAGGGGCGCTGTGCCGTTTTCGGGATTTATAATCTGTCTACTTTCCTTTGGCCGCAGTGTGGAACCTCATGCAAGGCGTGCTCCCGGTGCTCTTTGATACGCCTGTTGCCGTCCTCTTCCATTCCGGCTCCACCCGCCGGCCGATCAGCGTTGGAAACACTTCATCACTTCCAAATCATTGCAATGCGCCGCGTTCTGGCCGCCGCCTTTGTGCCTAGACGCCGGTCACCGACGTGTGCCATCTGGTCATCCGGCCATCACCAGATCTGCAATCTTCTCTTTCAGCTTCAGGATGGTTTCATTGTGTTTCCTGAGAGCCTCCAGCAAGTGGGAGTTTTCCTCGGTAAGTGCCTCGTTTTGTGCCCTCAGTTCCGCATCCTGATCAGCAGAAAGAATAACGCCCATGTCTGCTGATAGTTCAATTGCCGGTTTGCGGAGCTGCTGTTCCAGCTTTTCGTTCCGCTGAAGTTCCGCAAGATGGGCTTTGGCCTCTTCGTCGCGTTCGTCCCTCAGTTCCTGAAATTCTGCATACAGGTTATCCAGCACGCCCGTGGCGTTGTTGATGACGTCCAGCAGCTTGCGTGCATCCTGCGGCGTAAACCAGATGTAACTGGGTCTCCCACCGGCCCATATGCGCACCATCTCCGGCCATTCTTCCGTTGCCGAAAACTTCTTGGCTGTAAATAGGTTGTTTCCCCATTCTCCAATCAGGTTTGGCCCGATTTGGTTGTTGGGCTCCGGCCGGTTAGGCAGAGGCTGTGCAGCTGCACGTTCTGCATCAGCAATGGCCGCATCCATATCGGGTACGTTTCGGAATCCCACTTTTTGAGCCGCCTGGAAGGGCGGCATCCCGCCTGCCATGTAGGCTTTGGCCAGCTTGGCGTTTTCCAGTCTCCATTGCTTGGCATTCATATTATTTCATCCTCTCTGCCATGGTCAGCATCGCCCTGTGAAAGGCTGCCTTGTATTTCAATGCGGTTTCCGGCTCGGCGCTTTCTGCTTCTTCCACCGTTCCGGCCAGACGTTCAAAGGCGTGTTTCAGGTTTTCAAACGCAGCGCGCATATCGCTTTCCGCGCCAGTGCGGGCCGCCTGGGCGCGCAGGCGGGCAAGCTCCTCCTCCATCCCCTGCGGAAGTACCTCCACCACGCGCACGTCCTCGCGGGCTGCCTTCAGTTCCTCTTCCATGCGGGCAATCTGTTTGCCCTGTGCCTCCGCCTTTTTTCGGGCTTCCAGCGCCTCGGTCTGGGCTTTGCGGGCCGTTTCCCGCTCGCGGTTTACATCTGCTTCCCGCCTCTGCTCGGCTTCAAGCACCTGTTTTCGGGCCTGCTCCAGCGAATGATCCAGATCATCAGCGCGTTTCCGCTCCGCTTCCAGCGCCTCGGCCTGCTCGGGAGCAGGGCCGCTGGCGTCGTCCAGCCGCCCGGTCAGGTCCGTCACCTGACCCATGAGTTCTTCAATGGTCAGCTGCTGTTTGGCGCGTTCTTCCTTGATCTTTGCCAGTTCGATTTCCAGATCGCGGGTGGACAGGGCCGCCATGTCGTGCTCCTGAACAAAACGCTCGCGTTCTCCGCTGTCCAGTGCCAGAAGCATCACCGCCTGCGTGGTATTCTGGATTTCCGCAAGCGCCTGCGTTTCTTTGCGGCCGTATTCGCTGGCAATGCGCATCAGATCCTGCGCTGTGCGCTCGCTGTAGTCCACATTTTCGTTCAGCCACCTGCCCCACTCGCCGTATGGTACCATGCTCTTGGCCGCCTGAAGGCGCTGGCCGATCTCAATCGCCCCGCGGATGGCCACATCCCGCACCTCCGCCTTGATCCGGTTGATGCTTTGGGCAATCTCCGTCAGGCTGTCCTGATCGGTCCATTCGTTTCTGATGATTTCACTCATGCAATGCGCTCCCTTCTGCTGATGTTCAGATGCAATTCACTATGCGTGTGGTGGGCTTCATCCCACGCTGCCCAGAAGGCACGCACAACGGCCTCGTCCTCTGGATAGGTTTCGTTGTACTCGCCCCTGCACTGGATCAACCGGCCGTCCCGTGCGCTCATTTCCACCGCATGGAACGGGACCTCCGGCGCGTCCGCGCGGCGCAGTTTGAACAGGTTGGTTCGTCCCTCCGCATAGCTGTTCACATAGCTGCCGATGCAGATGTGCTGATAGCTGCCCTCCCGGATCACTTCCTGCGCCGTTTCAAACGGGGAAAGAATCAGCCCGCAGGCCTCAAACGTCATTTTCTGCAGCTCTTCTGCCCGCAGAATCAGTTTTTCGCCTGTAGTGACATCTGTTTTGTACCGTATCCGCGCGCTGGTCTCGGCATGCGCTGTGTGCAGATCTCTCGGGAACACCCTGGCCTCGTCCCCCGCCTCGTCAAGCTCGGCCAGTTCCTTCATATAATCCACCCACATGGTCAGCCGCCCGTATTCCTTGGCGCAGTAGCGCAGAATGCGCATCACACCCCAGCGCCTGCCGTAGCGTTCCAGCATGCCTTTCAGCTGGCTTTGAGAAGAATAGCTCAGCCTGCTGTGGCCGCCGGTCACCTCCATGGCGTCCTCCAGCTTGACCTTTTGGCCCATGCTGCGGGCCACCCGCAGCACCATCAGCCCTGCGCCGTTCACCTTTTCAGGATCCATTTTGCGCAGCCTTGCCAGCTCGTTGCCGTCCAGCTGCAGCATTTCTTTGGGGCTTTTCCGCCTCCAGCGGATCCCGCCCATGGTTCCGTCCTCGCGCGTACAGTCCCGCAGGATGCCTTCCATGCCGTTTCCCAGCATGTATTCCATGGCCGGATGGGTGCAGAACATTTTGAGCGGGCGTACCCGGTCGGCGCTGTAGTAGGCTCCTGTCGGGCGCTTGGCGAAGGCCGCCGGCTTTTCCCAGCGCGTACCGCGCACGGTTTCCAGCAGATCGTCACAGATCAGGTATTCAATCCCGCTTCCGGTGATGCTCTGCCTGTCTCCGCCCTCCACTCGTTCGCGCTTGACCCAGCCGCCGCTGTCCTGTGCCGCGCGGCTGCCCCACCACCAGCTGTCATAGCTGCCGGGGCCTTTCAGCACCTCGCGCACAAAGCGCGCCGGTTTCCCGTTCCACGGCAGGATGACCATGCTGCAGGGCTCATGCTCCGTGCGGATCTCCTTTGGATCCGCGCCGTGCTTGGCGCGGCACCATCTGCGCCCGCTCCACATGCCCAGCACCAGCAGCGTATTCGGCTCGGCCTGGCTCATGCGGTAGTGCACGGTATACACCTGCGTATAGTCGTTCATGCTCACAAAGCGGCGGTTGAGATAGGTCACATGCGCGCAGCAGTAGGGGCAGATGCCGCCTTTCCGATGGGCAGCGCCGTACAATGCGTGCTCCTCATCCGGCGTGTTGTCCTCGCCCTGCACCAGCGTTTTGCCGCAGCACTCGTACCAGATCTCTTTGCGCTTGGCGGTCCAGCTCATCAGCCAGCCTGTCCGGCCCAGAAAGTTGTCCGCTTTGCGCATCTCGTCATCAATGAACTGACCGCCCAGATGGTGCTGTATCGCTTCAAGGCCCGTCATGTCACAGCCCTCCCAGCAGCGCGTCCAGATCCAGATCGTCATGCTCGGCCCGAACAACCTGCACATGCGCAGGCGCCTGCGGTTCTGCCTTTTCATCGCCGATGCCGTAGTAACCGCGCACAATTTCGTCGGCCTTGTCCGGCGGCACAAAGGCATAATTGCCGGTTTTGTGGCCCTCGGCGTACTTTCGCACGTCTCCGAACGCGCCCTCCAGCGTCTTGCCCTCCTGCAGGATCTGCCCGGCGGTTTCCGGGCGGTTCTGCAAAAGCATCGTCATAAACTGGCCCACGGTCTGCACACCCGGATGATTTGCCTTGGCGGCCATTTCATCGCGGATTTTGTCCATTGCACGGTTTACCATTGCATTTCCCTTCCTTTTGTGATAGAATGAAGGGGTTAAGTGACGCCCCTTTTGGCTGACCTCCCTGCGTACCCGCGCAGGGAGGTTTTCTTTTTTGCCATGGAGCAGCAAACGGGACTCGAACCCGCGTTCCCGGCTTGGAAGGCCGGTGCCCTTCCTCTGGACGATTGCTGCGCGCCCGGTCTGTCCCGGCGTCAAGCGTTGCTCACTTCCGCTTTGCCACTGCGTATCTATATGAATTCGCCCGATCGCAGCAGGGCTGTTGGTGCGGCGCGCGGGCCTTGAACCCGCAGTGCCCCCGACGGAACGCTGCCTTATTCCGTCTGCCAGCGCCGCATGGAGGGCTTCGCCCTCATATGTCGTCGTGTTCCAGATCGTAGACTGCCGCTTTGAGTTTCAGGATCTGGAGCGCAAGCGCTGCAATTTCCTGCCCGCTCTCCCTCTCCCTCTGCTCGGCGATCTCGTTCTTGCGGCTGATTTCCACAAGCCCGGTGCTCAGCTGGCTAATCTGCCCGCTGAGGTCTTTGTTTTCTTCTTCCTTCTGGAGCAGCGCCTCCGCCAGTTCCTTGGCCTTTTTCTCCTGCTGCTCCAGCCGAACTGTCAGGCTCCTGCATTCCTTGATCTTCTGTTCAAGCTGCTCCTGCATGGTCAGTTCGTCCGCCGCCTTTTTGGCTGTTGCCATGTTACCTGCCTCCTTTTGCTGTTTCACCAGCTCCGCAAACCTGCGCCCGTAGGCGCATTGGGAGCTGCACCCTCTGCAAGTGTCCGCGATTTGCTCATCCGTCGGACGGTGCCTGCCCGTCGGCGCTGTCATGGAGCAAAGAAACCGTTTGATCTGCCGCAGTTTCTTCAGATCCTCTGCGTACACCATGTACTTTGAGCCGGCCGGACGTTCATTCTCCGGCTTTACCCTGTGAGCCACTTTGAATCACTTCACAATATCCAGATATTCAGCCCATACCCACATGGGCTCCGGCTGTGTCCAGCGCAGAACCTGCGCCCAGCCGTTTTCAATGCCGATCACTTCCACCGCCGCTCCCAGGCTCCACACCTCGATCACGCCGTACTCAAGCCCCGGGCCGGATCGGAAGTTGACGTCCATCGCGTTGACCGTTCCCCACGGCAGGCCGTGTTCACTCTCCGGCCAAACGCCCACCGGCGTATGGATCCCACACGCCTCCACGCTGCTGAGCAGCGTGAGCACCAGCATGAGGGCCACAATCATGATCAGCCAGGCCAGCAGACGCTGGCTGGCGGGAATGGGGCTCTTCCTTGGAAATCTGTGCTTCTTCATGTGCTTTCCTTTCTGCCAGCGCCCTGCGCTGCTGGTTGAAGTAGATCCTTGCATGCACCTCTCTGGCATGGGCCCACGCCGCTTCCTGATCCTCCGCAAGGCAATCGTCGTGGATCCTCACCGTGGCGCCCTTGGGCATCCCGGGGCAGTTTTCGTGCGTGTATACGGCTACTATCGCCATACGATCACTCCTCTCCGTCGGTTCAGTCTATTCGGCCTGGGCCCGTCCCCTTGCTGTCATGTGCCAGTCAGCCATTCCTCCGCCGCTGCAACGGCGCTTTTGATGGTCCCCTCCGGCTGCACATCCCAGATGCGCCTTTCGCCGCTGTACAGCACCCATTTGCGTCGCTGCGGCTTTCCGGCCGGCGCGGGATCCATCACCCGGCGCAGGCTGTAACCGCCTGCGCCGTCCCGGTAGTACCGGGTCATTTCGCCCACCTTGCGGGGCGTCCACAGGATTGTGGTTTCGTCTGCGGTCATGCTCCGCACCCGCAGGGCGCAGGCCTCAGCAGCTCATAGGCCGTGATGAAGCTGTTGAGCGCAACCAGCGCCAGCTGTTCATCCTGCCGGATCATGCCGGCCAGCTTCAGCTGTTCGGCTTCAATCAGGGCGTTGTTCTTCTCCATTGCTTCTGTCATGGGGCTCACCTCCTTTCACGGGTGCCTCATATTTTCTGGGCCAGGTGAAAATCACGGATTCCTCCCCGTCGTTCACTTTTTTAGTGAACTCCTTCGGAAAACAGCCTTTTCTGCCGCTCCCCTCATCCAGAATGCGTTTTACCAGTTTGGCAGGGCTGTCTTCGCCCTCGCTGTTCTCCAGATGGCAGGCGCTCAGATATTCTTTGACGTGTTCGCCCAGCAGGCCGCTGATGGCAAGCACATCCTCGGTGCCCATTTTCGCTGCGGCAGCGGTGCTCTGGTGAAGCAGTTCAATCTGCTCCATGAGAATGTTTTTGATCCGGGGGATGTTTTTCATGGGTTTGCCTCCTTTGCTTGGTTGCAGCCCTTGCTGCTTTGTGGTATCCTGTCAGAAAAACCGAAGGGTCGTGTTTCTGTGAATCTCAGCCATTCCGAATTTCAGGCGCTTGTGGAAGCGTTCCAGTTTGCGCTTGACCCCATGCCGCCCGGGCCCGAATACGACGCTCTCTTTGACAGCGTTCAAGCCCTTCTCGAAAAGCTGGATACTCAGCCCGGTTTCCGTCCCTCCGCCGGTGAGCTGGATAACTGCATCATGGCTTTGCAGGTTTTCTGCTCAAATAGCCCTTCCGCATCGTTGGTGCACCGATCATTGATCCAGCGCTTCGTCTCTCTGCGTTTCCGAAGTTTTTGAGCATCATCCGCATCATCATGCGCAGTGTTTCCGGGTTCGGCGGCCTTGACTGATTTTTCAACCGTGATGCCTCCTTGGTGGGGTTGTGACCATATTTTTTGAACCGTTTTATATTTGCGTATATAAAATAACACCTGTTTATATAGTTGTCAATATCTTTTTCAAAATTTTATATATTTACAGCTATATTTTTTTGTGCTAGAATAATGGCGAAAAGGAGGTTAGAACCATGCATGACCGAATAAAAAAAATCCGCAAGGATGCGGGATTGAATCAGACGGAGTTTGGCGAGATTATCGGGGCGACTCAAGCTATGATCACTTCATACGAACGTGGGAAGGTTGTTCCAGATTCAGCCAAGCGAATGCTGATCTGTGAAAAGTTCAACGTCAATCCGGAATGGCTGGAAAACGGCGGAGATGCTGAACCCTACAAGGCCAGTCTGGTTTCCCAGCTCACCACCGCCCTGCGCAATGCCCCGGCCATCGAGGCGGCATTGGAGCAGCTGGTCAGCAGGCTTTCCCTCGAGGACTGGAAGGCCCTCAACGCCGTGGTGGAAAAAGCCCTGAAGGCAACAAAAAAGGAGGAGCAGTAAGCTCCTCCTTTTTGCTGTGGTTCTATTTTTGGATCGGTATATCTTCTTCCTGATAAACCCCATTGTACATGCAGTACATAAAATTTCCATTGGCATCAAAATGCCTTATGGCAATATCCACGTTCAGCTTTACCGCGTCCATGAAATCAAAAAAGTATTTGCAGAAGTGTTGCCGGCAGTTGTTTGCCGTCTTTTCCTGATAGCCTTCTATTGAAGCAATGTTGAATTTGTGCTGCATGGCCGTCAGGCTGTCGTTGACATATACCATGTAAAACACGTCCAGTTCTTCATTGTAGGCAATTTCCGGGATTCCAGTCACATCATCGCCAAGGCTGTCCAATGCCGCAGCCGCCATAAAGTGCAAAAGTTCAACTTCTGATTTGCTTCTTTCTGCTTGGGCGGTCATTGCAACCATACATGTCATCAATAACGCCAGCAGGAGACATAGCGCTTTTCTCATTTTAATCCTCCGCCTGTTGCTATTAGAACAACTCTTTCTTATGTCTGTTACTTAAATCCCAATGAGGGCTTTCCTGCGTATGGCGTAAATACTGCCGTTCCTTCGTCTACAATGATGTACTGTCCTTCTTTCAGATCCCATGTTACTTCAGTTGCATCGCCTTTTTCATAGTACCTGTATTCCGGATGGATAAGCCTCTCTACTTCCCAAATACGCCCGTCATAAGACATATTGACGCCCGATTCGTCCAAGGCATCTCCCCAGTATATTTTGACGTAACCTTTTTCAGGAGCTTTGATGGTCCACTTCCCCGTAGGAATATCCTCACCGATGCTGTAAACGCCCTTGGGCACTTCCACCTCCTGCCATTCTTCGCTTTTCCAAATGGCAAGGTTGATCTTGTCCTTCAGTTCCACCAGCTCTTCATAAGTCATCCCGTCAAGGTTTATTTCAGCGGCAGCCATAACCGGGATCATCAGAAGCGTCACCAGAATGTAGATCATTTTTTTCATTTGTATTTTCCTCCCTTTTCTCCATTATACGTGCAAAGCCCCGGCCGCGTCAAGCGTCCGGGGCTGTACTGTGCATCAATCATACTGTCTCAGGTAGTCTTTCAGCGCGCTCTGCAGCAGCTTGGAGAAATTCACGCCGCGCCGCTCTGCCTCTGCGTTGAGCCATGCAGGAATGGTCAGCGTCTTTTTAATGCTCTGGCTGCGCATGGCCTCCCGGAAAGGAGGCATCCATGCCGTCACCATCACGTTGAGCGCTTCGGCGCTGGGCGTCGGCACTGTCGCCTCCGGGATCGCCTCCCCGTCCTCCTCCATCCCGTACAGGTGCAGGCTCATCGCGTCTACAGCATTGGCATATGCTTCCTCATAATTCGCGCCCTGAGTATAGCAGCCGTCCAAATCCGGAAAGCTCACGCTGTAGGCTCCGTTCTCTTCGGGCTCAAACCGTGCGCTGTAGGTATACTTGGTTTTCCTCATCGTCTTTCACCTCTCTGTATGTTTTGGGCGGCGGGATGGTTATTCCCATCCCGCCTTCTGTTTGATGTCCCTCTCTACGCCGGGGCTCAGGTCTCCTCTGTGGTACGGCAGCGTCAGCCGCTTCCCGTCTTTCACCAGCTGAATGTGGCTTCCTGTCTGCCTCATCACCACCCAGCCTTCTCTCGTCAGCCTCCTGAGCGCTTCCTGCGCCTTCATTGGCACTTCCCCTCACCTCCTGAATATAATATATCACATTTTATACGTATTGTCAATACGTATTTGTGATCTTTTTAAATAAACGGGCGTGTTTTTTCACGCCCGTGGCTCCATGTTTTATCCAGCTTTGTTCATTCCCTCCGCCGCAAACTTCTGCACCATCCACAGCAGGTTGCTCAGGTCGCTGTCATTGATGTACCGCAGCAGGGCTTTGATCTGCTTTTCCGTGATCTGTCTTTTCATTTTTCCTCCTGATGGTTTTTACGGGGCTTAGTGGTCTCTCTGTTCTTATTATAGGAACATACGTTCTCTTTGTACAGTCCTGCGCGGTATTTTTTCTGTTCTTTTACTTTCTGGCGCCTCTGCGATACATGCGCTTTACAATGTCGTACAGTCGGTCCAGCAGGCCGCTGTCGCGCTCAGGGTCCATCTTGGAAATCATGTTGATAATGGCCGTCTGCTTATCCATGCATTTGCACTCCTTTGCTTTTTGTGGTATGATGATATCAAATTTCTTTAGCTAATCCCCGGTGTTCCCCTTGGTGTGTCTCAAGAATAACCTACAATCTCGTTACCATCAATAACCAGTGTTGCTGACCCCCCTACAAATCCATTGTAAGGAGTGCCAAAAGTGTTACAAAATGATAGTATTGACCACCTGATCGAGTACATGAAAAGCCGCCAAAAGGCCGCAGGGCTTACGGTTCGGCAATATGCAGAACTGGCCAATGTCACTGAAAATACCATCAACAATATTTATTATAAAAAAGTCGACAGCGTCAAAATTGACATCGCTGCGCGTCTGGTTCACGCCGTCGGCGGTTCATTGGATGAAGTGTTCGGAATAGGTGCTTCAGCTGATTCGTCCGTCAGCAATCAGCAGAACATTACCTCCATTCAAATTCAACAGCCTGCCGTTCCTTCCCAGTATGACGCAAATGCTTTTGTGGAAGGTATGAAGGCCGTTCACAAGCGTGAAATGGAAGCCCTGCAGGCTGCACACGATCGTGAGACACAGGCGCTTATTGATGCCCACCGCGCAGAAAGCAAAGCCCGTGACGAGCATCTTGCAGACGTCCGAAAAGGCCGTACCATGTGGTGCGTCATGGCCTGTGTGCTGACCGCCGTTATCTGCGGCTGGCTCATATGGGATCTCACTCACCCCGACGCCGGCCTGATTCGCTATGCCCAGAGCCTTGGCATCATTGGCCGTTTTGGATGAGGTGTTTTTATGGCATACTGCATGTATCTGCGTAAGTCGCGCCGTGATCTCGAATTGGAGCACACCACGGGAGAAGACACGCTCGCCCGTCATCATTCCATCCTTACAGATCTTGCCCAGCGCAACCATCATGTGATCGGGCAGATCTACCGTGAAGTCGTCTCCGGCGCGGACGCCATTCAGGATCGCCCACAATGTCAGCAGATGCTCAATGATATGATTGCCGGCAAGTGGGAGGGCGTGTACGTCGCCGCCATTGACCGTCTTGCGCGCGGTGATACCGCTGACCAGGGCACCATACAGCGCGTTTTCATGGTCACCGGCGCGCTGATCATCACGCCGGAGCGCGTATACAATCCGCGCGGCAACGCTATGGACGAGCAGTCCGTGGAGTTTTCGCTGTTTCTTGCCCGGCAGGAATACAAAATCAGCACCCAGCGTCAGCAGGCGGGCCGCGAACGTTCCACCGATGAAGGCAAATTTGTCGGCACCCACGCTGCCTACGGTTACCGAAAGTACAAGCTGCCGGATCAGCGCGGCTACAGCCTCATGATTCACGAGGAGGAAGCGCGCGTTGTTTATCAGATCGGCTCATGGTACCTCTACGGCATGGACGGCGAGCCGATGGGCCTGACGGCCATTGCTTCCCGGCTTACTGACATGGGCGTACCGCCCGGTCAGAACGCCAAGCGGTGGACCGCCAGCAGGATTTACAACATGCTCCGCAACCCCGTCTATGCGGGCTGGATCCGTTATGGGTATGAAAAGATTGAAAAGGATCTCAGCCTGACCGGCTACTCAAAGCGCCGCGTCATCAACAACGATTGCAAACTGCGCAAGGGGATGCATCAGGCTATCTGGCCGCAGGAAATGTTTGACGCCATCCAAAACAAGCTGCACGGCTATCAAAAGCATCTTCCTGTCCGAAAGGGTGCTCCGCTGGCCAATCCGCTGGCCGGGCTTGTGGTCTGCGGGTGGTGCGGGCACGTCATGAGCCATCTGCCAGAGTGCGGTCGGCAGCCCGCTATTCTCAAATGCCGCACGCGCGGATGCCCTACCGTGCAAAGCTATCGAGAACCTATTGAGGAAGCCGTGCTTTCTGCCCTGCGCAGCTGGCTGGACGATCCCGGGCAGCTGGCTTCTCCTGCTGCCAAAGAGCATGCGTCGCTAATTTCCGCCATTGAAACGCTTGAGGCAGAACAGCAAAAAGTGCGCGGACAGGTTGACCGTCTGCAGGATCTGCTGGAGCAGGGCGTCTACAGTGTGGAACAGTACCGTGCGCGCTTTGGCAAGCTTCAATCCCGCCTTGATGAGCTGGAACGTTCTATGGCGGAAGAGCGCGCCCGTCTGGCCGCCCGGCCAGTATACGCCACGCCGCAGGAGCTTGCACCTGCTATCGTGCATTTGTTGGAGGCGTATCCTACCGCCAGTCCCCAAGAAAAAAACGATATGCTCAAATCCTGCATATCGTCCGTCCGGTATTTCAAGCAAAAGAAGGGCGTTATCATCAAAGGCCATGTGTACTCGGATCCTGCGGAGTTTTTCATTGACGTTTTCCCGTTGATAAAAAAGTGATTTTTTTTATTTTTCGCTGTGAGGGTATGATGTTGTGGCGGATACATACGCCACAACATCATACCCTCACACATTTTTATAAAAAACCCGCCCATTTCGGGCGGGCGAACTATCCGCTATTCACGGATTGTTACTTCTGCACTATATACTTGTAGTATCGGGCGGTTTTCCCCGGCATGGCGTCCTTGTCCTTCATCCAGGCAATGGCCATCATGCCGTAGAACTCCGGGCTGGTGATGCCATTCTTTTTGGCCACCTCACAGAAGTCGTTGTAGAAGGCATTGGTCATCACCCAGAATTCCAGAAACTTTTCTGTATCCGGCTCGATACCGAATTTTTGTGCCATAGGCTTGAGCTCTTCCATGGTCCAGCGCCCGCCGCTTGGCCTTTCGGCGTCCTCGCCATGCATACTCTGCACCCATTTTTCAGCCGTCTTTTTGTCCAGCACCATCGGCTCGTTTTCTTCCGGCTCCATCCACATCGTCCCACCCACGCGTGCAGTCTGCCGGCGGTCATTTTTCTCAGTGCCATAATGGCTGCGGGTGCCAAAACCGAGACCGCCTCCGCCGTCATACAGCCCGCCGCTCGGCTTCTGGATAATCGGATAAGACGGCATATACCGGCTTTCAACTCTTCCGTATTCATTGCGGTGAGGCTGGTACTCAGGACGCGCCTCATAGGATCGTGCGTCTTCCGGCATATCGTCATCATCCATCATGAAACGGCCTTTTTCGTCTCTGCGGCGGCGCATTTCTGTTTCTTCCGGCCAGTCCTCGTGCATGCCGCTGCCGGTGTAATGGGTAGGCTGCCGACGGCGGTTGCCCCAATCCTCGCGGCTCTCTTCGCCGCCGGATCCATCAGGCCTGTTGAGCAGATACATTCTCATTCCGGGTTTCATCCAGCAGCACCCCCAGTTGCAGGCACGGTACCGTCAAGAGCCGGCAGGTTGTACACAGGAGCGCATGCACCGTCCCCGTTCAGGCGGAAGGAGCCGCCGGTGGGTGTAGTGACGACGGTCGTCGGGTACACACGGCGCGTCCGCAGGGCGCATGCTGTCAGCTGTGCGCAGCAGCGGTTCGTCAGTGGATAGGTCGCTGTGCCGGTGCCGACGGTGATCACCACCGGCGCGACGATGGTGGACTCTGCCGGGATGGTCTGCGTCAGCACGATGCATACGTGCTGGCCGGCGTCATAGCTCCCAGCGGGGAGATTGATGGTCAGCGTTCCGTCTGCGAAGGTGATGCCCTGCGAAAATACAAGGTTTTTGCAAAGCTGGCAGTTTCGATTGCAGTTACTGCGCACACATACCACCTCCTCCGGTTGCCATGGTGGCAGCGGCCATGATCTGGTTCATGCGTTTTTCGAAGCCCAGATTACGCGCTGCCTCTTCCTCCGCCCACCTGATCTCCCGCAGACGCTCATGGATAATGTGATATTCCTCGTTGGTCAGTTCCGGCTTTTCCAGCAGACGGTTGATGTGCTCGTTTGCCTTGGCCATCAGCTTTTCTTTCATTGCTTCAGCTCCTTTCAGGGGCGGCGGTGTTTCACGCCGCCCCGATCAAATCACCCATCACTGGGGAATCTCATGCCGTCAGCCGCACGGGCAGGGGTTTCCGCAGTTGCCCCAGCCGTTGCCGCCAAACTGCACCTGGCCGCAGCCATTGGTGGGGAAGTTGAGCGGAGTCGGGGGCTGCACCAGATAGGACGGGGTGGGATACTCGTAGCCGGTCCGGCGCAGGATCTCAGCGCGGGATGCGTCCAGCATGGCGCGGAACATGCTCGTCTGCTCGTTGAACATGTTCTGGCTCTCCAGCTGTGCAATGCGCGCATCCTTTGCCGCCATCTTTTCCGCAACCAGGAAGTCCTTCAGGTCCCTGGCGTTGGCGTTGGCATTGTCGGTGATGTCGCGGGCCACGTTCTGGATCAGGTTGCGGGTGTCGCAGCTCTCCTGCGCAGCCGCATACTTCAGGTCTGCAAGAGCGGCCCTGTTGTCGCAGCAGCACTCAGAAATCTGCCTGCTCAGGTCGCACACGCTGCGCTCCACGCCGTGGAAGCCGCTGACGACCGTGTTGTTGAGGGCATAGGTAGCGTCCGTGATGCCGCGTTCAATACCGCGCACGGCGTTCTGCAGCTCCTGGAACTGGAAGCCGGCAGTGATGTCCGCGCGGGTCGCCATGCCCTGCAGGCCTGCGCCGCCTCCGCCAAAGCCAAAGCCGCCCAGGCCGCCAAAGCCAAAGCCGCCGAACATCAGTGCAAACAGCACGATGATCCACAGCCAGCCGCCGCCAAAGTCACCAAAGCCGCCTCCGCTGCCCCTGCCGTCGTTCTGTCCAATCGCATAGCCAGTTGCAAAGTCGTTCATCTGATCACCTCATTTTCAATATTTATTTCAAGCGGGCCGCGCGCGCCCGTTGAAACCGTCATTTCAGTCCGAACTGCTGCATGAAGCTCTGCGCTCCCTGCACAACGCGGTTCAGCTCTTCCTGCGATACCCCGCGCTCCTGCACAATCTGCTGTACCATCTGCCGGGGATCTCCGCTGATCTGGCTGGCAAAGCTTTGCAGCTGATCCAGCACCGTTCTGCGGTTGATGGGAATCTGTCCTTTCCCGTTGGCCTTGCCAAAAAGCGGATTGCTCAACCTACATCCTCCCTTCCTTCAGCGGCAAAGCGTTCCTCCATCCGTGCCACACGCTGCACCAGCTGCTCGAAGCTCTCTGCGCTTACGGCGTTCTGCTGTGCCTCCTGTCTGGCCGCTGCGGGGTCAAAACGCTCGAATCGGTAGTATTCCGTGTGGATCAGGCCCACCTGATCTGCGGTGCGAACGGCGAAAACCGGCTCACTCTGCACCATAATCCATGCGGTCTGCCCGGGCAGGACCGTTACCTGCTCCACCTGCTGCAGGTTGGGCACGCGCACCCAGTCCGGGCCGCTCTGCGGCTGAGGCTGCTGCATCATGGGCTGCTGCCTGTTCATGGGCTGGGGAATGCTGCGCTGGTGTACCTGCATCTGCACCTGATGGGCCATATCGTCGGGGACATACATCATGGGCATTCGTTCATCACCTCCATATCGGCCCGCGCCGCTTTGCGTCGTGGGCTTCGTCCTTGCGGCACTTGCTTCGTAAGTGTCCTCAGTCCTCACGGGCGTCCCGCCCGCCTCCACGGTCTTATTTTCGCGCAAAAACAAAAAAGCCGCGATGAAGCAGCCATGCGGATGTGATGAAGCTGTCATGCAGGTTTTGTGCAAATAAAAAAGGCCGTTCCCCTGCCATAGGAGAACGGCCCTAATTACAGATGCTCCATAATGATGGGCATCCATCTGTTCATGATTTCCTGCACCGTGCGGCTGCTCACTTCCAGATCCAGCCGGCCGGCAATATTGGTATAGGAGATATCGTTGAGAAGCGCCAGCTTGATCACCTTCCGGTCACGCTGGTTCAGCACATAGGCGTCAATCATTTGTTCGATTTTTGCCCGTTCCAAGCCGCGCATCCGGCCCTTGTAATCGTGTTTTTTCACCCGGCTGCTGCCCTCCGCACGCAGTTTATTCTCTCTGATCGGGAGGATGCATACTGCACTTGCAGCTTTCCTGTTCAATTCTCAGCGGCGCGGCAGCACGGTCAATGCGGCTTTCACACACAATCCACACGCAGGCCACCAGCGCAGCCAGCGTCAGCAGCACGGTACGCATCAAAGCGTCGTATCCCTCCGCCAGCAGCGCATACAGCACCAGCATGGTACACATCGTTACGGCAAGCCAGAATTTGCGGCTGTTTTTACGCATATGCATCTCCTCCTTCTGCATGTTTATTCCTTCAGTTCCGGCAGGCCGGCCACGCTCGTCAGCAGCGATACCACGCCCGCCATAGCGCTCACGCTCAGCACTGCCAGCCAGTCTGCTTCCATGATCCCCAGCATCTCACCGCTCAGCATGCCAACGGCAGTCTGAGCCACAGTCTTCACAGCGCGGATCCCCGCAGCCTTCAGCCACTTCAGCATTTCAGTATTCATTTTTTTCATGCTCCTTTTTTGTTATTGTCCCATCTGCCGGGTTGCGGGCGGATGGATGGTGTGCACCAGTTTTTCCAGATCGTCCAAGCGATGGTGAGCGCTTTTTGCGCTTCCTTCTACTGCTGCAATCCTCTGGCCATGGTCCCGAAGTTCTTCGCGCATGCTGCGCAAATCCACGCGGATCTCCGTCACACCGCTGGATATTCCATCCAGCTTGGCCTCGGTTCTTGCTTCCTGCTTGGCGTCGCCCCGCACATCTTTTCGGCTGTTCATCACCAGCACAACCACAGCCACAATCAGAGACAACAGGGCTATTACATTTCCGGCGTTCATGCTTTCAGCACCTCCACAAGCGCTCTCAGGATGGCTTCTGCAGCATTTTTGGGAATGGTGACCTGCACTTCATCCTCGTTTTCAGGAGGGCTCGGTGCAGCTTCGATATCGTCTGCAACGGCCTTCAGGAATCTGCTCATCATGTAACCGGTATAGCCGCCATTTTGGATTTTGCTCCATGTTTCGCCCAGCTCGTTTTCAGCGGTTTCCAGTACCGTGACAGTTGCTCCGATAGGCACGCGCATCACGAGCTCTCCCTTGAGCCCCGGGCTGGTTCTCATGTTAACGGTACTGCCTTCGTTCGCAATGACAATTGCTCTGGTGGCCACAGGCGCTTCCTCCTCTGTTTCGGTCTTCGACGGCCCTTTCAGCCATCCGGCATGGGTCCAGTTTTTTCGCGCATAATCTCTGGTGATTCCGTTGATGGTTCCGTCTCTGGTGCAATGTACAATGACAAGAGGATCTGCGTTTTCTACAACGCCCACATGGTAATAGTCCAGCAGGTCGCCTTCTTTGTAGTACCGTCCGCCCGGCTTGTACCTGGCGTTCAGTTCGCCTGCATCTTCTCTTGCCTTGTAAACAATCATTCCGGCTTCCAGTTTCGTCAGGTTGAGCGGTTCCAGCGTTTCCATCTGGTATCTGGCAAAGTAGTTGGTGCTGTGGAGGTCATACCTGCTCCGGCCCAAGTTGTACATGGCGCCCATGATCAGGCCGATGCAGTCGCACGTTTCGTCCACCCCGCTCCCGCCGGTCCGGTACGTCAGCTCCCGCGCCGCGATCTCGCGGACTTTTTCAAGAAAGGCTGCAATCGTCATTCTGCGTTCACCGCCTCCCACACAGCCGGGTACGCCGCTGCGCTGTGCACCGTGTTGTCCGCAAGACAGCGCCAAACTGTGCCTTCATCGTCTTTGTAGCATTCTCCGGCCATGTACATGCCGCTGGTGCCAAGAGGAGCAACCCACGGCTTTGCACGTGCAGGATTGGTGGTATGCACAAGTCCCCACAGTGCGCGAAGCTCCGCAGGGCGCTGGGCATAGTGTGCAGCGTTGTGCGGCTGGATCAGCGTCCACACTTGGCCGCCGTCAGCCACAGGCGATCCGGCAGGCCATGCGCTGTAGTCAGCATCCGCACGCCATGCCGGGATACTCACTTCCCGGTCAATGATTTGCGTGCCGGTCAGGCCTGCAGCTTCCGTTCGCAGCTTCAGCGCATCGGCCCTGCCAAGGCTGCGGAAGATATCCGTCATGCTCATTTTTCACTCACCCTTTCTGTATGGTCAGTTGTTTTTTGCGCTTTTCATTACCAGTCAACATCCGCGCCCTTGGCAAACGCCCCGGTTTCGGGCAGCAGAAACGCCCCTGTAAACTTCTCGTACAGTCCCACCGCACCGTCAGCCTTGCGGTAGCATGGAATATATTCCCGCACAATCTCATGCCCTCTGGAACATCTCGCGCTGTACAGTTTGTATTCTCGTTTGGATGTAACTGTGTCGCTGCTTGCAGAATGGTATCCGAAGATAGACAATGGTACAGTATGTGGGGTCAATGCGACGGAAATGCTTGCGCTGGCCTTTCTGGTTCCGTCCTCCTCGTAAACATTTACAAGGCGGCTATTCAGGAAATTGGTTTGCAGCCTGTAAATGGTATTGATTTTGAAGGAACCGGATATCGAATATCCGCCGTTAAAGCCGTAGTAGGCAGTGCTTGAAGACAGTATGTATGCGACATAAAAGCGTGTCGAGCCGGTATCAACACGGGAACCCATTGGGATTCGGTCTTGCAGGATGGGGAACGACGCGACGACTTCCGCACCGCAGCTGTTGTCCACGATAAAATCTGTAATGATATACGGATAGGTTTCCTCCTCTGCCGATTCGATGTATTCCACACGCTGATATAGCGCCCGGAAGTCAGGCTCTTCGCTGCCGCCTGTCATCGTACCAACAATCAGTTCACCGCTGGCATCAAGTGCCGTCTCGCCTTCTGCCAGCGTTTCGGGTTTCACTGTAACGCCTGTCAGGTCAATCAGCGTTTTCCCTGCATAAATCACTTTATTGACAGCCATGTGCCGTCACCTCCTGTCAGCCGATTGTCGCAGTCATACCACCGGCAGAATTGGCGCTCTCGCTGTACGGGATCGGATTCACCGTCACCTGTGCAAGGTGCGTATATCCGCTGTCAGGAAGCACAACCTGTTCGGACACACTGGGTGTGACGGTCTTGGACTGTGCTTTTATGCCTTCCGATGAACTCATCGTGCCTTCAACGCCCAGAATGGTCACTCCGCTGCGGATGTTGGCAGGAATGATTTTCGCCTGCTCCGTGCTGGCAATCTGCACCTTGCCGCTTCCGTCATGCCAGCCGTGCGGCACGGTGTAAGCTTGGGCCTTTGTGCTGATCGTTCCATTCACAGCTCCATTGTTCGGCATCGTGCCGGTGTTCATCTTGCCCTTTGCACCGAAAGTCTTGCCTGCCAGCACCTCCGCAACAGCGGCGGTAGCGCCAGATGTGTCAACGTCAAACGTACAGGAGCCTGTCTTTTTTTCTCCGTCCGCACCATGGAAGGTGTAGCCTTTCAGGGCTTTGTCTGGCGTGATCGTATCGGGTGTCAGGTCAATCAGCGTATCGCCGCCATAGACCACTTTTGAAATAGCCATGCTTTTCATACCTCCCTGGCAATGTATACTGTTCTGCCGCCGCTGTTGTTGCTCACATCAAAAAAAGGAATGGCCTTCACGGTCAAATCCTCTGTCATTAACTTTTGAGCAGTCGGCAATATCTGCGCGTCAACCTTTGGCGTAATCTCATAGCTGCCCGTGTACGGATCTGCATCGTTGTACTCGGTCACCTTCTGAAGGTTGGAAAACCCCACGTCAAGCTTCACATTGCTTTCGTGAAACGATACGTTCAAGCGCATCAGATCACACCGTCCTTCAGGATTCGGCCAGTGGGAACACGAATGATGTCAGAAGCAACAGCTTCTTCCGCAATTGTCCTGGCCCTGATCTGGATCTCGGTATTGACATCTGTTTTCAGCTTAAGTGTTTCTTCCTGCGTCAGCCTGACGGTCAGCGTGTTTTGATGACTGGTGCAGTCGCTCAGCGTTTTTTCCAGCACTACCTTGCCGTTTTGCGCAAACGATATATATGCTTCTTCCAGCTGCTGCGCCTCAAACGGGAGTGTGAAAACAAGTGTCGGTGTCGTTCCTCGAATCACGCTTCATTCACTCCCTCCGTATAGGCGGCTTCGTATGCCGCAAGCTGGGCTTCCAGCGCGGCGATACGCTGTTCGGCAGTCGGCTTGTTCTTCTCCGCTTCCATAGCGTCAAGCTGCTCCTGCGTGTAGGGAATGTAGATCTGAATCGGGATTTCTTCGTCCCATGCGTCCTGCGCTTCCATACCGGGGACGTCAATTACCTTTTCAACATCCCTGCCGCCATTGGGGTACTCTCTGACGGTTTCATAGTGCCAGACTTCCTCCACGCCTTCAACCGCCGCATGGTGTTCGGTGCGTGTGGAGGGCTTCAGGTATCCGATGGACAGATCAGGATTCTCAATCCTTTCCATGTTCTCATTGTAGATTTCCGTCATTTAGCTCACCCTCTTCCACATGTAGACAACCAGATAAGGAGGCATGTTGTTATGTCCCCAACCACTGCCAGTATATCCCGTGCTATCTTGTATTGAGGTTGTAGTGGATGATGTTTCGCCAAGCGCATTTTTTTCTTCCGTTTCTTCACCGTAATACATTGCAGCGCGATAGAAAGTGTGATTATGGTTTGGCATTTCATCAATTGTCAAAATATGCTCCGCTTCACCGCCTGTATTGCCAGCCCAATATTTGTCACCAGTACCAAGCAGGAAACGGTCTTTCAGCTTTTCCCATGTGCCGCCGAACAGGAAAGCCGGGCTTGTGCTGTTTACGCTCATATAGATGCTGCCGATTGGATATCCTTGCGTGCAGTTGTAAAACTCAGCTTCATAACCTTTCGGCATATACGGCGGCAGGGTTTCGGCGGTGTAGGTGCCTTCGTAAAGTGCTGCCCATTTATAAGAACCAGTAGGAAGGGAAATTCTTGTGTTTCCGTTATGTGTCCCCATTGCTAATTCACTATTGCTCCAACTATAAGCCGCTGATATTTCGCCAGTTTTTATTAACAATGTTCCATCTGTTTTCATCGCGGCTAATGTGTGAATACCCTTCATTGTGCCTTCTAATAGTTGGTTTAACTCTCTGCCGCTAAATCCAAAAGGCGATACAGTTAGTGATATACCGTCATATGAAAACCATCTATCTATCGTATATCCTTCCACAGTATAACTTGTCTGCCCTCTCTGATTCACAGGGTTGCTAAAATCGCTATTATCCAGCAGGTTCCTTGGCTGGATGTAGTATTCCGGAGCCTTGCCGCCGAGCTTTTCAGAATCAGCAGCCGTGCCTGATGAAGGAAGCGCCCCAACATCCGCAGCGCTCGGCATAGGATGCACATGATCACCACGCGCCAAGCCGTTTGCCGTGCCGGGAGAAGCAGTACCAAGTGCAGCCGGGTTTCCTGCATAATAATCAATGCCATCCACAGCGCCTGTGTCTCCGCGCGGGATGGTCAGATCTACGATGGGATGTTCAGGTGTGCCGCTCTGCTGGATCTCCACCTGCGTTCCCGGCTCGCCCGTGGCAACCCGGAACGTGATGTCAGGGGTTGCGCCGGTTGCCCCTTGGCGGAGTTTGAAATGGATATGCTTTTTCCCGTCCGCCGAACTGATCTGCGCACTCGCCTGTGTTCCGGGCCCCACATCTTCACTGCTTACCGTCATTCCTTCCACGGATGCCGCTGCCGTTTTCGCCCTCGCAGCAGCGCTGTTTGCTGTTTGGGCGGCGGTGTTTGCCGTCTCCGCAGCGCTGTTTGCATTTCCTGCGGAGTTGTCGGCTTTTTGGGCTGCATCAGCAGCAGCTTCCGTTGCCTGTCTTGCAGCCTCTATCTGTTCAATGACTTCTTCAATCGTGATGAATTTCTCGTCGACATCGACCACAGGTCCGTTTCCTTCGCTTTCAACTTCGCCTGCAATCTCGAGTATGGTACGTTTGAAATCGCCTTTGACCAGCCTTACAAACGCTCCATACGGCCCTGGCACCAAATAACAATGCTCGTTCATTTGCACAGTTACGCGGTTGCCTGCAACGCTGCCCTCCAAAGGCACACGGTTGCCGTCTGCTCTCAACAGATAGCCGCTCACCGTGTGGCCGCTGGCATCTGCCGCTTCTCCTTTGTCGTAAAGGTCCACAATCAGCACGTTTGCGTCGCTGTCACCCTGCTTGAGCAGCGTCACCGGCGACTGCACAAGCAGCGGCGCGGATACTTCTCGCCGGAACACCATTTGCATCTGAAGATTGCCCATACGCCCTCCTTACTGCACAGGTTTTGCCAGCGCGATTGTTACGACGCCCTCCGCCACCCGTGCCACGCGCATCACTTCCGTATAACCATGCCATTCCTTGTTTCCTTCGGTTTCGCTTTCGCGCCTGATGGTCTCATTTCCCTCAAACTCGGCAGCAATCACGGCAATGCTTCGGCTGTCCTGCATCTGGATCAGCAGCCCGCTGCTGGTAATGGTCGGGCCGTCTGCCCAGTCCACGTTATAGGTCAATCCCTTACTGGTTGTCAGCTTCATTCTGTTTCAGCTCCTCCGCCATGTCGTCCAGCATTGCCGCGCAGCCAAGAAGCCTTTCAATGGCTTCTTTTTCTCCAATTGGGATTCTGGCTCCGCGAATGTAGTCTGCAATCGCGTGCAGTTTTGTTATGACCGTTTTGGGTTCCATGCGCAAGCCCCCTTAGTACGAATAACCCAGATAGTTAATGTCTTCTTTTGTCACAGACATCTGCGTCGACCATCCTGTTGCAACCCAAAGGTTTTGTGTTTTTCCGTTGTTGTCCACATACCATATTGTTTTTCCTGCAAGGATAGGTTTTGTTACCCCCGTTACAACCTCATCCGTTTTCCACTTGCAGCCATGTCCATTTAGTGCCATTGATCCGATGT
>JAGBBE010000154.1 GCA_017938645.1 Clostridia bacterium | reverse complement strand
TTCACAGGAGGGTATTCTGATGAGTGATATTGCGGTAAGTGTTCAGCACATCACGAAACGCTTCGGCAGCGATACGGTGCTGAAGGACGTATCCATGGAGCTGGAGCAAGGGAAGATCCATGGCATTATCGGACGCAACGGCAGCGGCAAGACGGTGCTGATGAAATGCATCTGCGGTTTTCTCCGCCCCACAGAAGGGACAGCCCAGGTGTTCGGCAAGACCGTTGGAAAGGAATGCGACTTTGCGCCCAATACGGGGATGCTGATCGAAACACCGGGCTTTCTGCCCCATGAAACAGGCATGAATAATCTGCTGTGGCTGGCAAAGCTGGGAAAGCGAGCCTCAAAAGACCGTGTAAAGGCCCTGATTGAGATGGTCGGCCTTGATTCCTCTTTGCGCAAGCCTGTCAGCCAGTACAGCCTTGGTATGCGCCAGCGCCTTGGCATTGCACAGGCTTTGCTGGATGATCCTGCACTGCTGATTCTGGATGAACCGATGAATGGTCTGGATAAGAACGGTGTCCGCAGCATTCGTGATCTGCTGCTGTCACTCAAGGCTCAGGGCAAGACGATCATCCTTGCCAGCCATTTTGCACAGGATATTGATGAATTGTGCGATACGGTCTACGAAATGGATCAGGGCGTACTTTCTCTGGTTCGCCACGAACGCGGAGCGTAAAGAACATGAATAAACCAATTCCTCAAATGGAACAGAAGTTTTGCAACTGCCTGACTGATCATATGCTCCAGCACCATTTCCATGACCGGCAGGAGTTGGCGTCAGCCCTTAAACTCCAGCCGACAGAAATGGATGAAATGAATCCTTCCGATCTGGCAGCACTGATTTTCAAATACTGCGCTGTCAGACGGATTCCCTTGGATAGTGTCATCATGCAGATGGCGAAATAGCTTCATACATAAGCGGGCCTCCTGCATCTCTGCAGGAGGCTTGTTTTGCTATACGTGACACGGCGTTCAGAATGATGTACAATTCTTTTGAAATCTTTTTTGAAAAATCGACATGAGAGCCATTCTATCTCGTCTACATAATCGAAGGAGGTGAGCAACGAATGGAAGTTGTCAAGGATCCAGGCAACGACCGTGACCAGGTGCTGGTTCAGATGGTGAACCAATATCAGGGATTGCTGCTCCGCATGTGTTACATTTACCTTCGGGATATGGAACAGGCGAAAGATGCCACACAGGATACTTTCCTTAAAGCATACAAGTCGCTGGATTCATTCCGTGGGGAATGCAGCGAGAAGACTTGGTTGATCCAGATCGCTATGAACACATGCCGGGACATGCAGCGTTCCGCCTGGTTTCGTCACCATGATCGGCGTATTACGCCAGAAGATTTGCCACAGGCAATTCTACCGCCAGATGACGATGATGATCTCGATGTGATGTGCGATGTTATGCAGCTGCCTTCCAAGCTCAAAGAAGTTGTCATGCTGTACTACTGGCAAAACATGAATGTGAATGAGATTGCTCACGCACTGGGCGTCACTCATTCTACTGTATCAACTCGACTAAAGCGCGCCAGAGAGAAACTCCATGACGTGCTGGAGAGGAGGTTAGGTTATGGAAGACTTCAAAGATAAGCAGATCGTCCAGCGTGTAATCGATAACTCCCTGTCCGGCATTCAGGATGATCCTTGGATGGCGCAGCGTGTGCTGAATATGGCGCACGAAACGCAAGGAACAGGAGGAATTGTTGTGAAGAAAAAGCTGTCGATTGGTTTCGTTTTGATGATGGCAGTAATGCTTCTGGGGGTCACCGCTCTGGCTGCTACATTGCTTTGGCAGGATGCGGGCGAAAAGGTTGCTCCCATGGAAAGTGAAAATGGTTACTACGACACTTGGAACACAGAAGCAAAGATTGAGCTGATCAAGGCGCTTTATGATCTCGGCAAGTTGAAGGACAATCCTGATGCAGAAAGAGTGCTGAACAGCACAGATATGCCTGATGCTGAGAAAAACGCTCTTTGTGACAAGATTATGTGCGCCTACGTGAACGGCTCGCCTGATACGGTTACCCTGCTGTCCATTCTGGAGAAGCTTCATGGCGATATGAGCACCTGGTCTATGGAGGACAAGGTTTGGTACAACAACCTTCTGAATGCCAACAATATGCTGTCTGCAGAGGATACCAACTATGTGCTTCCCGAAACCGGCGAGTTTACGCAGGTACAGGCTGTAGATGCCGCAAAGTCTTTTCTGATCAGTAAAGGAGCCGAGAACCTGGATAAAGCACAGATCGAGGCAACCATGTACGAAGAATCTGATGACCAGTTCTATGGCGAAACTCAGGTCAGCAAAAAGGGACGTCGTGTGTGGAGCGTTGTCTTCCATCTGGAAGAAGAAGGCCTGCCTTATGGCGGCACCTGTCATGTGGATATTGCAACAGATGGCAGCGTGATTACTTACAGCCTTCCCGCACTTGTTCCGATGTACATGACGGGTGCTCTCCCTGATGCTACTGCGATTTCCGAAGCACGGGCTGTGGAAATTGGTACGAATGCAATGAGCGCACAGCTGGATGTTCCTAAGGAGAAGCTGGCTGATGCCAAGACTTTCTACGGGTATATTAATCTGGCTGATGAAGAAGCTGCACATGCACAGTTTGGCGCACATGTATGGCTGATCAATACGGATCAGTATTATGCGCTGGTAAGTTCTTCTGGAGATGTGATCTTTGCTGGCAGCCATGATGTGATTAAGTGATCAAATGATTGGAGCGCTTGCCTTTCGAGGCAGGCGCTCTTTTCATATCTCCGTATTTCTGATAAAATTTCCTTAAATTCCGAGAATCGCCTATTGAGCATCGTCAGTATTAGTGTAAGGAGGTGAGCAGCAGATGGAAACTGTCAAGGGCCCAGACGGCTCTCAAGAATACTTGTTGAGCAAATTGATTGATCAATACCAAGCTGTACAGCTACAGATGTGTTCTTTATCATAAAAGAAGTGTGCAACAAAAAATTGTTTATGATATCCAATGAAACTCCTGTTCGCGACACTTTATAGATGAAAGGCAGGTGAGAATGATGAAGCTGGAGATTATTGAAGATTACATTGATAAGGTTTATGGATATGCTGTCAATCACACATATACCTACGATGAGGCTGACGAGCTATCGCAGGAAATATTGCTTACGGTAATTCGCGAGTTGCCTAAGTTAAGAGATGACAGCAAGTTTGAGCCTTGGTTATGGGGTGTTGCGAATAATGTGGCAAAGTCCTTCCGTCGCTCCATGGGTAAGAACCGAGCATTGTATTTCTATGATGTCCTTGAAAAGATCCCTTATGAAGAAACAGACGGAGATGAAACCGAAGAGTTATATGATTTTCTCCGAACAAAGATCGCAATGCTGTCTGAGATCTACCGCAGCATCATTATTCTTTACTATTACGAGGGCCTTTCCACAAAGGAAATCGCCGAACAGCTGAATATACCGGAAGGAACGGTTACATGGAGGCTTTCGGCAGGTCGGAAAAAGTTGAAAAAGGAGTTTGACGATATGAATGAAACTGCATTGCGGCCTGTCCGT
>JAGBBE010000153.1 GCA_017938645.1 Clostridia bacterium | reverse complement strand
CTCCTCATCCACGGAATTTGCGCGGGACACCCACACAGAGGTGATCAGCACGGTTGCCAGAACGACAGCCAGCGTGATCTTGCCGGGAACAGTATCCATGAGCATGGCGTACCAGTCGGGGATCATAAATCCCATGAGGGGGATGCTGCCGAGAACCAGAAGCACGGTCACAACATAGTCGCTCATGTGCTTGCGCAGGGTGGTATCTACCTCAAGCTGAATCTGGCGGGATTCAGACAGGCGTTCCACGATACCCGAAAGGGTCCTGTTCAGGCTCACATCGTCCTGGCATTGAATGAGTGCGTTACACCATTCCGTCCAGTACCAGTTGTCGGAGGCTTCGCGCATGTGCTGTATGGCGCGGATGGCATTGCCGTCCACATACTGCATGTCGGCAGCGAATCTTTGGAAAATCGTATTGACCGGTGCGGGCAGCATGGGCAGCACGTTTTCCACGGCAGTCAGCAGATTGCCGGTGGCGACATAGCTGTTGGTTACGCTGCTCATGGCCATTTCCAGTTTTTCATTGACCATGCGCTTGTAATCCGCAGTTCTCATGCGGATGATGGTCAGAGGGGTCATGGCGAGGCCAACGCCCAGCACGATACTGACAAGGATGTTGTCAATGACCATGCCAAACAAAAAACCGGCAACAGCCATCAGGATCGCCATGTTGCGGTAGGTGGAAACCTGTTCGCCCATACCGGATGCGTCCAGCATGGTCACAGCTTCCTCCATCATCCGCTGCACAGCAGAGGGCTTTTTGCCGGTGATGAAGCGTATACGCTTTTTGCGATTGACCTCGCGTTCAAAGGGCTTTTTCAATTCGTCCGTCACATCGCGGGGGCGCACATCCATGAGGATGAACAGGCCCGCCGTGACGAACAGGGCGCATATCAGGTAGGCGGTCACTTATTTCCTCCTTTCTGCCCGTTGGGATCGGTTTTGAGGTATTTCACCATTTCAGGATCTGCATCGTTGCTTAGAAGAATTTCTGCGGTACGGTCAGATATGGGAGCCAGCCGCACCCAGCGTCCTTTATCTCCTTCCTGCTCATACTTGAAAAGCAGTCGCGTTTTTGCCACACCATCCACTGCGGTGTGCGCTTCAGCAATCTCCGTGACACAGCGGTGCCGCTGGTCAATCTTCTTGCAGAATACGGCAATGGGAAATGCTTCGACGATCAGCTTCATCAGGATTTGCGCGCTCATGGACGTATCCGCCATCTGGCACATGGTCATAATGCGGGCGTATGTCTGGGATGCGCTGTTTGCATGAAGGGTGCTGGCTACGGTATGACCGGTTCTGGCAGCTTCCTGAGAGTCCAGTGCTTCAGGACCGCGCATCTCCGCCATGGTGATGACGTCCGGGCTCAATCGAAGGGCGGTTTTCAAAAGATACTGCATGTTGATATTGAATCGGGGATCATCACTGGGACGGGTACACAGGTTCTGAATACTCTTGGTTTTCTGCCCCTTATCATTGAGCGGATTGACGATCAGGATTTCGCGGGTTTCCTCAATGGTGATCAGACGCTGCTTTTCATCCAGATTGTTCAGAAGGTAGGACAGCAGCGTAGTCTTGCCAGATGAGGTCTTACCGGCAATGCTGACTGAAACGCCATGATTCAGGCAGAGTTTCATGAAATCCAGCACTTCATCCGAAACAGTTCCCCAGCGTATCAGCTGATCGCGGGTTACATTCGTCAGGCGTTGTTTTCGGATGATGATGCTGATTCCGCTTTCTGCCGTTACAACAGGCGGCAGCATCGCCGTGATGCGGACACCGGTGGTCAGATGGGCTTCGACAACCGGATTCATGGTGTCCAGCGTTTTGCCTGCAAGTCTGACCAGACGGCGGGCAATGTCCTGTCCCTGTTCGATGCTCTCAAACCGCAGACTGGTTTTGCATCTGCCGTCCTCATCCACGATTTCGATGTCATCATAGCCGTTGACAAAGATTTCCTCCACTTCGGGATCTGCCAGTGGTTCCTCAAGAATAGAATAACCCGCCATGTCGTGATACAGGCGGGTAGTCAGTTCCTGAACGCTCATGCCGGTGACATGCACTTTCTGATTCGTCAGAAACTGTTCGATCAGAAAACGCACATGCTCGCGGGCCTGTTCCTGAAGTACAGTTTCCGCAAGGGTAGCAGCGAAATGCTCGCTCAGATAGTTCTGGGTCAGGGACAGCGCACGACCATAGGAGTGATCCTCTGCTGCTTCTGTCGTTTCATTGGCAGCGTTATAGAGAATCTTGGAAAGGGTTTCACTCAACCATCAACCACCTCCGACACGGGTACAAAGGCGGCGTCTGCAAGGCGGTTTTCGATCTCATGATACAGCTTATGAAGGTTGTTCGACCAGATCAGGCCGTCCTTGCGGTTGGCTTCGGTGGCAAGTCGGCATTCGTCATGGGTCTGCGCCACATCGCGGCTGAAACGGAATTCCGCTGCAAACTTCATGTCCAGCTGCTTTTCCACCTCGTCGATCAGGTGAAAAGGCATGGTCATGACGGCGACAGGAACGGTCTTAGCAAGCGCACCGGCGTCGCTGAGCATGGGCTTGATGGAACCGAACCAGTAAACAGCATCCACATTCGGTACGATGGGCAGGATGATAACGTCTGCTTCGCGCAGCATCACGGGCAGGAACGGGTCGTTGCGCTGCACCGAGCAATCCAGAATCACAGTGCCCAGCATCTTTTCGCTCTGGAGCAGGAAATCCCGCGCCCTGTCGATGGCTTCCAGACCGATTTCAAAATCGGTGTAGGAATCGCCATCCGAAAGGCCAGCGAAGAACAATCCATCGCAGGCAGGACTCTGGTGGAAGTACGGACGAATCTCATTGCTTCCCAGTCGGTTCAGAAACCTGCCCAGCGAAAGCTCGGCGTCCAGCTTCTTCTCCGGCAAATGTACCGGCAGCGTGGGATGGCTCAGGCAGGTATCAATTACGCCAACTGTGTCCTTACGGGCATAGATGCTGCCCAGAGCGCTGGCGATGGTTGTTTTACCGACACCGCCGCAGCCCCAGATGGCGATAATCATTCGCCCACCTCCGGGTTGTTGAAGTCGATGGGCTGATCTGCGGGAGACTGGGAAGGCTCAGGACTAGCAACCGGCTGGGAGGAAACATCCGGATTGGGGATGATCTCCGTATCGGGCTTTGCGGTTTCTTCAGGAACCTCAATGTCTGCGAGGACACGTTCTTCGCGGGGAATATAAGCATCTGCCGCATCACCGCGGGCAACGAAGGTCACATGAATCTCACCATTCTGCTCAACTTCCGCCAGCTTCAGAGCCTGTGCTTCTGTCGCGTAGAAGGTGATCGTCACCGGCAGACGATTGGGCTCTTCTTTGTCCTTATCGCCGTTGACCAGCGCATCCGTGCCGTCCGAAGAAGACACCTTGCAGACTTCCAGATAACGCAGTTCTTCGGGAATGTAGGTCTGGGATTCCTTGGTGACGCTGGAAATCAGGCTGCCGCCGGTCTGCCAGTCGCTCGTTTCTTCCGAATCTTCAACGGGCGTCATCAGCCCCAGATTCTGGTTGAACTGCGTGACCTTGCTCGTCACCATGATGGATACGACATCACCGGGCTGCAGGGTTCCCGAAACACCGGCTGACAGGGAAGGTACAGTAACGGATACAAGCTGCTTACCCTTGGCGGCAGCAGCTGCAACCGGGTCAACCAGCGTATCGCGCACCTTGGCAGCAGTCAGAATGTCGCCAGCATAGAGCTGGGAGGACGCATACCGATTGAGAAAGGATTCAAGGGCAGAAGATGCGCCGTCCGGCACAGATTCT
>JAGBBE010000152.1 GCA_017938645.1 Clostridia bacterium | reverse complement strand
GCCGAGCATAACATCGAGGGCATTGTGTTCTGGAAGGATGGCGAGCCCAGATGCAAAATCAAAAGAAAGGATTTCGGCTATAAGTGGCCTGCGGAATAATCACATGATCTACATTACCGGTGATACCCATGGCGAGGTATCCCGCTTCGAAGAAATTCATGAACAGTACAGGCTGACAGAGAAAGACATGCTTATCGTTGCCGGCGACTTCGGCTGCATTTTCGGTCTGGGCTGGCGGGATGAACACAAGCTGGATCTGCTGGCAAAGCTTCCGTACGGCATTCTGTTCATCGATGGCAACCATGAATGCTTTCCTCAGATTTACACCTACCCGGAGGAAATATGGAACGGCGGCAGGGTTCATCGCATCCGTCCGAACATCCTGCACCTCATGCGCGGACAGGTTTTCACCATCGACGGCACATCGATTTTCACCATGGGCGGCGGCTATTCCATTGATGCCGCAATGCGAATCCCGGGCAGAAGCTGGTGGCCGGAGGAAATGCCCAGCGATGATGAGTATGCCGAGGCATGGACCAATCTTGCGGCGCATGGCAATAAGGTTGATGTGATCGTCAGCCATGCCGCGCCTGAGGAAACCATGCAGATGTTTGTGCAGACCGGCGAGATTTCACATCGCTTTCTGCAGGAAGGCAGGCTGAACGTTTTCCTTGAGAACGTGCGCCAGACAGTCGAGCACAGGCATTACTACTTCGGGCACATGCATCTGGATAAGCGGTTATTCCGCAACCAGACCGCTCTCTTCTACGACGTGTATCGGCTGGTCGACGGCAGAAAAGCCATGCGCCGGGATACAGTCGGAGAACTGTCAGCCGAAACCGACCGGGGCGAACCTCGTGGCGAGGAGGTGTGGGGATGGACTTATTCGCCTATACGCAGATCGAGGATCTGCAGGCGATTGCAGACAGAAATGGCATTTCTGTTCCCCGCTGCCGGGGCTATCGGCTGATGAAGAATGAGGAGCGCGTCACGACGGCGGAAATTGAGCAGATGATCACCGAGCAGGCCTTGTACGAGGCTGAGAAGCTGTTTCGTCTCCATCCATCCGGTCTGTTCTATGAATACTCAGAGAGCGCAAAGGCGCGGGCTCGCCGATACATCGTCATCCGGAAGAATGAGAATGGCTTTGATGAGCCGGTGGCTGTCCGCTGGGATCGCGTCCATGGCAAGCAGCGCAAGGCGGTCAAACGTATTTTCAGACAGGTAAGGCGTGATGTAAAGGAGCAGTACTCTCTATTCAACAGCTACGTTGGCAGAGAGGACGTGCTGTACATCCATGCCCGGCTTGGCAGCACCAGCTGGACCGACGAAAAAACCAAGGCTGAGGTTACGAGTCAGCCCTGGTTTCTTGCAAAGGTGGACGACAGCTTTGATTCGTCCTATTGCGATATATATGCCCGGATTGTAAAAGAGAAAGCATAATGATCTACGTCATGTCCGATATCCACGGTCACTACAGCAGGTACAGAAGCGTCATGAAGCAGATTCGGCTGCGCAAGACCGATCATCTGTATGTGCTCGGTGACTGCATTGACCGTAACCCGTTCGGCTTGCCTATCCTGAAAGAACTGTACCAGAAGCCGAACGTAACTGTGCTGCTGGGCAACCACGAGCACATGATGCTGGATGCACTGACCAAAACTCACCCGGATAACGAGTATATCTGGCGCTGGTACCGAAACGGCGGAAACATCACCCACGAGAGGTATAAGCACTGTACCCGGGCGTACCGGGCAGAAATGCTGGACATCATCCGCAGTCTTCCCGTGAATGTCGAAGTCAGCTGCAACGGTACCGATTATCTGCTTGTGCATGGTGCACCGCTGGGCTTCCACCACAAATACGGTGATCCGGTGATGGATTCCGTTTGGAAAAGGCTGGATCATGCGTCGAAAATGCCCGAGGGAAAAATTGTCATTTTCGGCCATACCCCGACTGACCACTACCAGGTCTGCAAGCCAATGCGTATCTATCACGGCAACCGCATGATCGGCATAGACTGCGGCTGCGCGTATAAGAGCGGGCGGCTCGCCTGCCTGCGGCTGGACGATATGAAGGAGTTCTATTCAGAGCAGGACTGGACGCCACCGGAGCCGGAAAAGATCGAAGAACTGATCAGAGAAAATACGAGGTGACAGGCATGTACGATTCTTCCTTTCATGATACAGTCAGGGTTGTTCCCTATCAGGAGGAGTGGGCGCATCGGTTTCAGGCAATGAAGGAACGGATCACAGATATCCTGTGGAATGCAAACATTGAATGTGACGTGCGGCATGTCGGAGGCACCGCCATCCCGGGCATGTGCAGCAAGCCCATCGTGGATATGCTGGTGACGGTAGACAGCGATGATATGGAAATAGCGCCGCATGCGCTGGCAAGGGAATTCTACTGCCTTGGCGAGTGCGGTCGTCCCGGACGTTACTTTTTCTCCGATGGCGATACGGAGGATGACGCCGTGTACATCCATCTGACCACAGCAGCCAATCAGGTTGCGAGGGATCAGCTGGAATTCAAGGATATACTGCTGGCATGCCCGGATGTGCGGGATGAATACGCTGCCTTGAAGCAGCGGCTGGCCGAGCAGTATCCGTACAGCCGGGCGACATATCGCCTGTTGAAGGGTGAATTCATCGAAAAATGTCTGGAGGAAGGCTATGACGTGCAGGGCGATTGAGCAGATGATAAAAGAGGTCGTGGAAGAAACTCGCATTCGGAACATCGCCACTCTTCACAGGACGATGGGCCTGCCCTATAAACAGCTGTTTGATGTGCTGGAGGTACCTGAGGCTGACCGGCAAAGGTATCTTGATATTCTGATGAAGGAGGAGTCAAGGTGACAATTAACTTTGCGACAAACCGGCTCGTATTTCGGATGCTGTGTTCAGACGATCTGGAATTTATGCTGAAGCTTACCGGAAATCCGGAAGTCGTGCGTTACCTTCCCGGAATGATAACGGATGAAGGGATGATGCACAGCTGGCTGTCTTCTGTTCAGCCTGAAGACAACGAATACCTGATTTGCCTGAAGGAAACAGGTGAACCCATCGGCGAATGCAGTCTGACGCTGCAGGAAAACGACTCTTCCTGCGAAATCGGATATATGCTGCTGCCGCAGTATTGGAATCAGGGCTATGGGACTGAAGTGGCCGAGTGGCTGATGAGCATGGCCAGGGCGTATGATGTTCTCCGCATCACAGCCATGACGCATGCCCAGAATACTGCTTCAGTAAGCATTCTGGAAAAACTGGGATTTAAGAAAAACAGCATCGGCTGGATGCTGTTTGAAGCGTCGGACGGTCTGCATGACAACCAGATCGACTGCTATATGTATGAGAAGGAAACCAATATTCTGAGCTCAGAGGAGAGTGAACACGAAGATGGATAAGAGAACAAGGCTGGCAGAGATCTTCCGGGATACGCAGCAGTTCTACAGCACAGATCCTGCGCTGATCGCAGCCGTGGAAACCAGCAGAAAAAACACGAAGCTGTACGATGCGGGCAAGGTTCCCGCCTTCCCAGACGCTGTCTCCAAGACGGGCAACGTTACGGTTACAAAATCTCGCACCTATGAGGCGGCTATGCGCCTGGCGGCTCAGTACCCGGGCAAGAGGATCGGTGTTTTGAACTTCGCATCGGCAACAAAGCCGGGCGGAGGCGTAATCAATGGCAGCAGCGCCCAGGAGGAAAGCCTGTGCAGGTGTTCGACGCTGTATCCGACACTCGACCGCAGGTTCCTGTGGCAGAACTACTACGATGTCAACCGTACTTCCGGTGATGTCCTGCATACCGATGCCTGCATCTACTCCCCGGATATTGTGATCTGCAAGACGGACGAGAACTTCCCGGAACGCATGCCGAAGGAGAAATGGGTTACCGTAGATGTGATTTCCTGCGCAGCGCCCAATCTGCGCAAAACGCCCGCCAATCTGTATAACCCGGAAAGCGGACAGGCTGTCAGCATCCTGCCGGCAGATCTGCAGTGGCTCCATGAACAGCGCGCCAGAGCCATTCTCGCTGTTGCCGCTGACAATGGCGTGGATATCCTTGTACTGGGCGCATTCGGCTGCGGCGCATTCCGCAATGATCCAAGGGTGGTGGCGAAGGCGTATGCAAATGTGCTGAAGGACTGCCGCCGATACTTCGATCTGATCGAGTTCGCCATCTTCTGCAGGGAATTCGAGACTGAGAATTACGACGCCTTTGCTGAGGTGCTGGCATGAACCTTGACGAAGCGAAAAAGCGGATCTCACAGCTGGAGGAGGCGCTGATGCTGATGGTTTACCAGTACTGCGTCACAGATGACCGGCTGGAGCATCGATACATGTGCGCCGGTGAGCATGCCTTTGCCGCACTGGGGCTAGAGAACGGAGACAGCGTTGATAAGCTGGAGGAAATGCTGAAGTTTAATATGGGCTGGTCAGGTGACCCGGG
>JAGBBE010000151.1 GCA_017938645.1 Clostridia bacterium | reverse complement strand
TTCCGGTCTGGGTAAGACCTCCGGTAAGGGTCACAAGGGCGCCAAGGCCCGCTCTGGCGGCGGCAAGCGCCCCGGCTTCGAGGGCGGCCAGATGCCCCTCTATCGCCGCGTCCCCAAGAAGGGCTTCACCAACATCTTCCGCACTGAATATGTTGAAGTCAACGTTGGTCAGCTGGAAGTGTTCACCGAGGGTACTGTGGTGAACGCCGAACTGCTCAAGGCGGCTGGTATCATCAAGAAGACGCTGGACGGCGTGAAGGTTCTGGGCAATGGCGAGCTCACCAAGAAGCTCACTGTTGAAGCTGCGAAGTTCACCGAGTCCGCTAAGGAAAAGATCGAGGCGGTCGGCGGGAAAGCCGAGGTGAAGTAAGATGGCCAAGAACGCTAACAAGAAAGCTGGCGTGTGGCAGTCTCTTCGCAATGCGTGGAAGGTTGGCGACATTCGTAAGAAGCTCGTCTACACCTTCGGCATGCTGGTTATTTTCCGTCTGGTTGGTGTGATTCCTGCTCCCGGCGTAGATTACGCCGCGGTGCAGGCTTCCACCTCCACCCTCCCCATCCTGGATCTGCTCAACATGATGACTGGTAGTAACTTCGCCAACATGACCATCATGGCCATGGGCATTACTCCCTACATCAACGCCTCCATCATCATGCAGCTGCTGACCATCGCGATCCCCGCTCTGGAGCGTATGCAGAAGAGCGGCCCCGACGGCCAGAAGAAGATCGCCCAGATCACCCGTTATGTCACGGTTGTTCTGGCTGTGATCCAGGCCATCGGCCTCGTCAGCAGCCTCGGCTATGTGAAGGATGGCTGGTTCAACCATGTGCTGGTTGGCGTCACCATGGCTGGCGGCACCGCTCTGGCCATGTGGATGGGCGAGCGCATCACCGAGAAGGGCATCGGCAATGGTATCTCCCTGCTGATCTTCGCCGGTATCATCTCCAATATGTTCAATGGCATCTCTTCCATGATCAGCGCTTCCTTCACCGCTACTTCCCTCATCCCCTGGCTGCAGCTGGTGGCGATGCTGGCGATCATGCTGGTGATGATCGTCCTGGTTACCTTTGTCGACCTGGGCGTGCGCCGCATCAATGTGAACTATGCCAAGCGCGTTTCCGGCCGCAAGATGTTCGGCGGTCAGAACAGCGTTCTGCCCCTGAAGGTTGTCAGCGTCGGCGTTCTGCCCCTGATCTTCGCTTACTCCTTCATGGCTTTCCCCGGCACCATCATCCAGCTGGTGGGCGGCGCCGACAGCGCTGCCGCGATCTGGTGGAGCCAGTATATGAACCAGTTCAGCCCGCTGTACCTCATCGTTACCGCGCTGCTGATCATCGCGTTCACCTACTTCTACTCCTCCATCTCCTTCCAGCCTGATGAGATGGCCAAGAACATCCAGCAGCAGGGCGGCGCGATTCCCTCCGTGCGTCCCGGTAAGCCCACCGCGGAATACCTGGCTCGCGTGAACAACCGCCTCATCCTGTTCGCCGCTCTGTTCCTGGCAGTGCTGGCCACCGTGCCCACTCTCCTGACTCTCCTGCTTCAGGTGCAGCTGCCCTTCGCGGCCAGCTCCATGCTGATCGCTGTGAGCGTTGTTCTGGAGACCAAGCGCCAGCTGGACGACCTGCTCGTCAGCCGCAACTACGACTCCATTTCCTAAGAGCTCGTTAGTTTGTTAAACGGTCACTGGCCGTTACGAATGATGCGCCGCTAAGGCGCGGCACGGCACAAATACCGGATTTTCGGTATCCTGTAAGAGTGCCGCGCATTAGCGGCTTCATCCGTGATTTGGCAAGACTGGAGGTCTAACGCTATGAATATCATCTTCCTCGGCCCTCCCGGTGCTGGCAAAGGCACTCAGGCGCAGGTCGTGTGTCAGAAGCTGGGCATCCCCCAGATTTCGACCGGCGACATGCTCCGCGCTGCCATCTCTGCCCAGACCGAAACGGGTCTGAAGGCCAAGGCATACATGGACCAGGGTCAGCTCGTTCCTGACGAGGTCGTCATCGACATCGTGCGTGAGCGCCTGACCAAGGAGGACTGCCAGAAGGGTTACATCCTCGACGGCTTCCCCCGCACGGTTGAACAGGCCAAGGCGCTGGGCACCTTCGCCAAGATCGACGCCGCAGTGAACCTCGACGTCGCCGACGAAGTGCTCGTCAACCGCCTCAGCGGCCGCCGCGTATGCCCTCTCTGCGGCGCGCCCTATCATGTAGACCGCCTCAATGGCTCCAAGGTCTGCAAGGTGGACGCTACCCCCCTGATCCAGCGCGATGATGACAAGGCTGAAACGGTGCTCAACCGCCTGAAGGTCTATCATCAGAAGACCGCTCCTCTCATTGACTACTACGCCGGCGAGGGCATCCTTCGCAACATCACCGGCAGCGGCAGTCCCGAGGAGATCAGCGCTGAGATCTTTGCCAACCTTGAGGCGATCGTATGATTTATCTCAAGAATGCACAACAGCTGGACTGCATGCGCAAATCCGGCGCGCTTCTTTACGAGGTGCTCTGCCGCCTTCGTGAAGCGATCAAACCGGGCATGAGCACGGCGGAGCTTGATGTGTACGCCGAACAGCTCATCCGTAAGCACAAAGCGATCCCGTCCTTTTTGGACTATCAGGGCTATCCGGCCTCTATCTGTGCGTCGATTAACGATGAGGTGGTGCACGGCATTCCTGCCGACGACGCCATCCTCAAGGAAGGCGACATCCTGTCCGTTGACTGCGGCCTGATTCTGGACGGCTGGCAGTCCGACAGCGCCTTCACTGTGGGCGTGGGCAAAATTGATCCCCGCATGCAGAAGCTGATTGACGTTACTGAGGAAAGCTTCTTCAAAGGCATCCGCAAGGCTGTATCCGGAAACCATCTGGGTGATATCGGCCACGCGATCCAGTCCTACGCTGAAGGCTTCGGCTACGGCGTCGTGCGTGACCTCACCGGTCACGGCATCGGACGCAACATGCACGAGGAACCAAGCGTGCCCAACTTCGGCCGACCGGGCCACGGCACCCGTCTTCGTGCGGGTATGACGCTGGCCATCGAACCGATGATCACCGCTGGTGATTATCATGTTGCCGAATTGGAAGACGGCTGGACCATCGTGACGGAAGACGGCAGCTGGTGTTCTCACTACGAGCACACCATCGCCATCAACGAGCATGGCCTGCCTGAAATCCTCAGCTATCCGGGCTATGTATTGACGGAGGAAGCCGAGTGAAAGCAAAGCCGACCGAGCCTGGACGCGTGGTGATTTCCACGCAGGGACATGACGCAGGACGCTGGTACGCTGTTTTGAGCGTGCTGGACGAACGTTATGTGCTCCTGTGCGACGGAGACACACGCAAGCTGGCCAAGCCCAAAAAAAAGCAGGTAAAGCACATCCGCGCGCTGCCGCTCGCCATTATGGTGGAGGGCAAAGGCGCCAGCGGCGGTCCTGTTCAGGACAGCGACATCCGCGCGGCGCTCAAGGCGCAGAAGGATGCTTACCTCATCCAAACCGGGTACGCGCCCAAACAGGCGCAGAACATGAAGGAGGAACGCGCACTTGTCCAAGAGTGACGTCATTGAAATGGAAGGCACGGTTATCGAGGCGCTTCCCAACGCAAACTTCAAGGTGGAGCTCCCTGGTGGTCACCGGATCATGGCTCAGATTTCCGGCAAGATGCGCATGAACTTCATTCGCATCTATCCCGGCGACAAAGTTACTGTTGAGCTTTCGCCTTATGATCTGACCCGCGGCCGCATCACCTGGCGCAGCAAGAACTAACAGACGAAAGCATTCTGACAGCCGCGAGGCTGTTCCCAAAAAGGAGGAAACCAACATGAAGGTACGTCCCTCTGTGAAGCCCATTTGCGAAAAGTGCAAGATCATCAAGCGCAAGGGCCGCGTGATGGTTATCTGCGAGAACCCCAAGCACAAGCAGAAGCAGGGCTAAGCATGGGCGACCTGCGGTCGGCAGATGTTTTGAAACATTCGCCGTGCGCAGCACCCCCTGCACCCCGGACTGAGCGGCGAAGCCGCTCAGGGTTGGGTGTCCAGCTTGATTGGGTTAAGCACAATACGCCGAGGCACATACAGGTGCCTCGGCTTTTGCATATTGCGAGGTGAAAAAGATGAATTTTGTTTCGAAGGAACGGATCAATAAGGGCTGGTCGAACGATCAAAAGTTCTGCGTTACGGATGAAAATGGAAAGCGATTTCTGATGCGCGTTTCCGATCTTCAATACTACGACGCAAAACTCGCAGAATTTACGATGATGCAGCAGGTTGCAGCCCTGCAGATTCCCATGTGCCTGCCCATCGAGTTCGGCACATGCGAGGATGGCATCTTTTCGATTCAAAGCTGGATCGACGGTGAAGACGCCGAACAGATGATTCCCAATCTTCCAGCAGACCAGCAGTATGCATACGGTCTGAATGCAGGACGCATTCTTCGCAAAATTCATAGCATCCCGGCTCCTGCTGGTCAGGAAGACTGGGAGATCCGTTTCAATCGCAAAATGGATACGAAAATCCAGAAATATAAGGAATGCCCTCTCAAATACGAAAACGGACAGGCATTCCTCGATTACATCAGCCAAAACCGTCATCTGCTGAAAAACAGACCGCAGACCTATCAGCACGGCGACTATCATATCGGCAACATGATGATCGACCGCAGCGGTCAGCTCTGCATAATTGATTTCAATCGCAACGACTACGGCGACCCGTGGGAGGAGTTTAACCGCATCGTCTGGTGCGCTCAGAAAGCGCCGGCTTTCGCGCGCGGTATGGTGGACGGATATTTCAAATCAAACGTCCCCAATGCCTTCTGGCAGCTGCTTGCCCTCTATATCGCAAGCAATACCCTGTCCTCCCTGTACTGGGCAATCCCGTTCGGCGAAGCAGAAATCACCGTCATGCAAAACCAAGCACGGGATATTCTCGCATGGTATGATAATATGACAACCCCAATCCCCACCTGGTATCAGCAATAAACCGGTTTTCTTCGGGGAGAGCGCGAGAGGGGGCCTTCTTTTGCAAAAGAAGGCCCCCTCTTGCATTTCCCATTACTCACCAATAACCCCCAAAACCGCCGTATACACTGCATTGAGCGCATCGCGGGTACGGGGCAGGTTGAGGTTGTCGAGGAGATCGGATTCGGAGTGCATGAGCACCGGCCAGTTGCCGCCGGAAGCGGTGGTGCCGCGGAAGCAAACGTTGACAGCGTCCATGCCGTAGTAGTGAAAGGATTCGTGGTCGCTCATAGCCATGTGGCGCACGCCGCACCAGGTCTGCTCCTCCTCATCGGGCGGGAAGGCAGGGGAGAGAGACATGGCGTCGAGCATAGCCTGTGCGGCAAGATTGACTTTGGGATCATCCGGCGTACCGTTCTGGTAGCCGTTGGGCGTGCGCATGCCTACGGTGTCGAGGGATAAAACCTGCGTGGGTTCTTCGTATCCGGCGACAAGGATGTCGAGGTTGAACACGGCGATGGTCCGGTGACGCTCGTCGGAGGTGAGCTCGGCGCAGTAGGTCATCGAGCCCTGATGCCCGGTTTCCTCGGCGGAAAAGGCAATGAAGCGCAGTTCAACGTCCGGGAAGGGATCATACTGGGTAAAGAGCCTGCAAAGCGTAAGCATGGCAGCTGCGCCGCTGGCGTTGTCGCGCGCGCCGGGACTTAAGCTGTCGTAGTGCGCGCAGATGGTGATAATGCTGGGATCCGGATTGATCGCAGGCTTCACAGCGACGAGCGAGATGGATTCTTCAACTGTCCATTCCTCGGCGATGCTGTAGGACTCCCAGAGCGTGCCGTCGTCCTCGGAAAAACCCAGTTCCTCGAAAAGGCTGTAGATGTAGTCGTAGGCGTCGCGCTCCTCGGGATTGCCGACCGTGCGCGTGCCGATTTCCTCCACGAGGTACGCCATCTGATCATACCAGAAGGCGAAGTCCTCGTCGGTGAGCTCCGCCGCGCTTGCTGCGCTCAGAGGCAGCAGGCACAGCAGAAGCGCAAGAATGCGTTTGAGCATATCAGTTTCCTCCGGCGGTGTTTACGCGGCGGTTGAGATCGCAGAGGTCAGCCTTGGGCAGCTTCAGCTCGCGGCGGTCGTAGGTGAGGATGCCGTTGAGCTCGTCCTCCACGTCGGTGAGCTGCGTGTAAACGGTGGCGCTGAGTCCCTGCGGAATAGCGGGCAGAATCTCACGCTCATAGAGGCCGAGATAGGCTTCCCAGAGGGCTTCGGTGGTAGGGAACTTCTTGTAGCCGAAGTCGATTTCGTTGAAGCAGTGGCCCTCCATGCGGTGATTGTAGCCGCCGAATTCGCTGAGCACCACCGCGCGGCCGAGCTTGTCCGCCTTGAACTTGTAGGGCTTGAAGTAGACGTGCAGGCTCTTGATGTCGCCGATCTTCTGATCATGCCAGCCGCTGGCATGATCGATGGGACGGGTGGGATCGAGCTCAAGGATTCGCTTGCAGGCCTTGGCTGCGTCAAACTGTCCCCAGCCCTCATTGAAGGGTACCCACAGCACGATGGAAGGCACATTTTTGAGCTGGCTGACGGTTTCGTCCAGCTCGGCCATGTATTCGGCGCGGCCCTGTTCGGCGCTGCGGCTGAAGCGCAGGTAGTCGCTGTCCTTTTTGTGGATGCCGGTGACCAGCGGCGTGGAAATCGTCCAGAAGCGGTACTCACCGCCGCCGGACACCATATCCTGCCATACCAGCATGCCGATGCGGTCGCAGTGATGGTACCAGCGCATGGGCTCAATTTTGATGTGTTTGCGCAGCATGTTGTAGCCGAGGTCCTTGGCGGTCTGGATATCAAAGATCATGGCCTCGTCGGTGGGCGGCGTATAGAGTCCGTCCGGCCAGTAGCCCTGATCCAACAGGCCGTTGTGGAAGTACGGTTTGTTGTTGAGGAAGAGGCGCTTCACGCCATGCTCATCGGTACGGATCTCGGATTTGCGCATGGCAAAGTAGGTCTGAATGCGATCCTCGCCAAGCCGGATATCGACGTTGTAGAGGCTGGGTTTTTCCGGGCTCCACGGACGGAACACGAGCAGCGCCACATCCGTGGGCTGATTGGCGGTAAAAGGAATCTCGCGGTCTTCCACGGTGAGCGTGCCGGTGAGAGAAGCATCGGACAGAACGGTGATCTGCACGGAATGCGCGTCAAAATCGGTCTTGATGACCACGTCTTTGACGCCGCCCTCGGGGATGGATTCCATCCACACCGTCTGCCAGATGCCGCTCTGAGGCGTGTACCAGATGCCGCCGCGCTCGGTCTTCTGCTTTCCGCGGCTGTGCCAGGAGGCGTCAGTATCGTCATGCACGCGCACAACCAGCTCGTTGACGCCGTCTGTGATCGCAGAGGAGACGTCAGCGCTGAAGGCCGTGTAGCCGCCCATATGCTGAGCGACCTGCTTGCCGTTGAGCCACACGGTGGCTTCCTGATCGACTGCGCCAAAGTGCAGGAGGGTTTTTGCCTTCACAAAGCCTTCTGGGAAGGAGACGAAGCGGCGGTACCAGAGGGTCTGGTGCGCAAGCAGCGTACGCCTGACGCCGCTGAGTTCACTCTCGGGGGAGAAGGGAACGAGGATGGTTCCATCCCATGCGGAGGGCTTCTGGTCGCTTTCGGTGATGGCGTAGTCCCACGGGCCGTTCAGGTTGAGGAAGCTGTCGCGCGCCATCTGCGGCCGGGGATATTCAGGCAGCGGACAGGCGGAATTGACCTGCTCCGCCCACGGCGTTAAAAGCGCAGTTTCGTTCTTTTGGGGCTCGGGACGCAACGCGCGGGAGAGCATCAGAAGCGGAATGGCCAACAGCAGCAGAACCGCCGCGCCGCCGAGGAAAATAGCAGGCGTGGGCACGGTTTTGACCTGTCCGAGGTCGACGTAGGTTTCGCCGCCGCTGCGAATGACGGCCGCGCCGATAAACGGGCCCACGATCATGGGCACCATCACGGTAAAGATCATGCGGATGCCCTGGAAGTGACCGGCCATGTCGGAGGGGGTGAGCTCGCGCATTTGGGCAGTGAGCGCGGCGGAAAGCAGCATGTAGCCGCTCATCATCACCATGCCGCAGGGAATCACCCAGCCGATGCTGCGCGCAAAATACATGCCCACCAGGCCTGCAAGCATCACGATGGCCGCAGGCACAGCAAAGCGCAGCTTGCCCAGCTTATCGATGGCCGAGCCGGAAACCAGCGTGGCCGCGCTGGCCACCAGCAGCACAGCGCCCAGCACGATGGCATAGTTGTCCAGCTTGAGGTAATGCTGCATGTAGATGATCAGATAGGGGAAGAACACCTGCACAGCGATGGAGAACACGCACATGCACAAAAGCGACAGATACAGCGCCTTGTGACTCCGGATCACCGACGGACGGAATCCATAGCTCAGCTGGCTGAAAAACGCCTCCCTGCGCGGATGAGGCTCTTCTTTGGGCAAAAGGAACATCGTCACGGCGCCGGTTACGGTGACAAGGATGCCGAAGATCATAAAGAAGCCCTGCCAGTTGCCAGCCTGCGTCATACCGTCAAACAGGCCGAAGATCACCAGCATCGACATCAGCGGCAGCACCGCCAGCACGCTTTCGACCCTGCCGCGCTTTTCGTTGGGCACCTGATCGGTTACATAGGCGTTGAAGGCTGCGTCATTGGCCGTGGAGCCGAAGAAGGTCATCACGCAGTCCATCACGATTACGGCAACGGCGGCTGCGGACACGGCGCTGACGCCGGGCAGGAGCTTTGCGGTGTTTTCCACGGTGATCAAGCCGAAGGCCGCCGTGCTCACGCCCCAGAGGAGGTATCCAAAGCAGATAAACGCTTTGCGCCTGCCCACGCGGTCGCTCACAGCGCCCATGAGAAGCGTGGTCAGCGTGGCCGCAATCGCGCTGGCGGATACCATCGACGCGATGTAGTTGGGATCGGTGGTGATGGTATTATAGAGAAATACGTTGAAGTACATGTTTTCGATGGTCCAGGCAAACTGTCCCATCAGCCCGATGAGAATCATGGAGACCCACAGGCGGGCGGAGAGTTTCTTCATGCGTACCAGTCCTTTCGTTCAGGAGAATACACTCATTATAGCATTGCAAAAATGCCGAGGCAATGGAAACCTCCTCTAAGAAAAAACAACTGAAAAACATCTGGTAAAAGGATTGACAGAAACGACAAATTATCGTATCATAACCCCAATCACTCAAACCGTTGAGGAAGAGGAGTAACCGTCACACCGGTGCGATCAAGGGAGCCGTGAACAGTGAAACCACGGCGCGCAGCGCGGCGGCGAATGGACTTCCGAGGGCGGCGGCGAAAGCCAATGGGCCGTAGTCGCTGACGGGATCCCGCACCCGTTATCCAGGCGGCGCGTATGTTGGTACGCGAAAGTAAGCCCGCTTTGCGGGGAAATTGAGTGGCACCGCGGAATATCCGCCTCATGCAGTATGCATGGGGCGTTTTTCTTTGGGAAGCATTCGATTTTGACCAACGCCCAATACCGGTTTCAAAAAAGAAAGGATGGACGAAACATGAAGAAGTTCGCGAAGATTCTCTCTCTGGTACTGGCTCTGGTTATGGTTCTCTCCCTGACTCCCGCTTACGCAAAGACCCTCACCATCGGCATCGCCCAGTTCGCCGAGCATCCCAGCCTTGACAACTGCCGCGAGGGCTTCATCGCAGGTCTGGCCGAGGCCGGATACGTCGAGGGCGACAATGTGAAATTCCTCGTTCAGAACGCGCAGGCCGATATGGGCCTCACCCAGCAGATCGCCCAGCAGATGGCGCAGGAGTGCGACCTGGTGTGCGCCATCGCCACGCCCATCGCCCAGGCTGCCGTGAACGCATGCATGGACAACGGCAAGCCCGTGATCTACACCGCCGTGAGCGATCCCGTGGCCGCGATGCTCGCCTCCGAGGACGGCACCAGCCGCCTCAACGTGACCGGTTCCTGCGACCTCCTGCCCGTGGAAGCACAGCTCAAGCTCATCCGCTCCATCCTGCCCGAGGCCAAGACCATCGGCATTCTCTACACCACCAGCGAAACCAACTCCGAAAGCCAGCTCAAGCTCTATCAGGATCTCGCTCCTGCCTACGGCTTTGAAATCGTGGCCACCGGCGTTTCCACCGGCGCGGATATCCCGCTGGCCTGTGACAGCATCCTGCCCAAGGTTGACTGTCTGAGCAACCTCACCGACAACACCGTCGTCAGCTACCTCGCTCTCATCATCGATAAGGCCAACTCCGCCGGCAAGCCCGTTTTCGGCAGCGAAATCGAGCAGGTCAAGAACGGCTGTCTTGCCTCCGAAGGCGTTGAATACATCGCTTTGGGCAAGGAAACCGGCAAGATGGCGGCTCAGGTGCTGAACGGCTCCTTCGCGGGCGACATCCCCTTCTACTCCAGCGAGGGCGGCGACATGTGCTTCAACCCCGAAGTGGCTGCGAAGCTGGGCATCACCATCCCCGAAGCCGAAATCGCCCGCGGCATCGACGTGACGAAGTAAGAGGACGCGGGGGACGAGCAGGAGGCGCTGCCTCCTGCACCTCCGCTTAAGGGCTTTGCCCTTAAGAATCCCTTCATTGGGATACCAAGGTGGGCTGCCAAAGGGTGACAACCCTTTGGCAGGGTGCAGGGACAGCGTCCCTGCATATGCCCATTGATAAGGAGTTAACGGTTATGAACGTTCTGATCGGTATTTTTGAAGAAGGACTGATTTATGCGATTCTGGCGCTGGGTGTGCTGATCACCTACCGCGTGCTGGATTTTCCGGACCTGACGGTGGACTCGTCGTTTCCTCTGGGCGCGGCTGTGAGCGCAATCCTCACGGTAAACGGCATGAATCCCGTGCTCACGCTGGTGTTTGCAGCGCTGGCCGGCGGTCTGGCAGGTCTGGTAACGGGTCTGATCCACGTCAAGTGCAAGGTGCGAGATCTTCTCAGCGGCATCATTGTGATGACGGGTTTGTATTCGGTGAACCTGCGCATTGCAGGCCGCGCAAACCTGCCGTTTTTCAACATGGAGACGCTGTTTGACAATGCCTTTGTGGACAGCTTTCCTGCTGCGCTGCAGCCGTGGAGCAAGGTCATTGTGGTCTTTGTTATCGTGATGATTGTGAAGATTCTGCTGGATCTGTTCATGAACACCAAGGCGGGCTTCCTGCTGCGCGCCGTGGGCGACAACCGAGCGGTTGTGACCACGCTTGCCTGCGACGACGGACTGATCAAGATCGAGGGCCTTGTGATCGCCAACATGCTCGTGGCGCTGGCCGGCGCTGTGATGGCGCAGAAGAACCGCGTGTTTGAAATCACCATGGGCACCGGCTCGATGGTCTTCGGCCTTGCGGCGGTGATCATCGGCGTGAACATCTTCAAAAACCGTCAGAAGGTCAACTCTTCCACCGCTGCCATCGTTGGCAGCATCATCTACAAGGCCTGCGTCGCCTTTGCGCTCTCGATGGGTCTGATGCCGCAGGATCTCAAGCTGATCACGGCGGTACTGTTCCTGATCATTCTGGTTCTCAGCGGCATGAAGAAAAAGAAGGTGAAGTTCGATGCTTGAGCTCAAAAACATTTCGAAGGTCTATTCGCCCGGAACGGTGAACGAGCACATTCTTTTCAGGCATTTTGACTTGACCGTGCCCGACGGCCAGTTCATCAGCGTTGTCGGATCCAACGGCAGCGGCAAAACCAGCATGTTAAACCTGATCTGCGGTTCCATTCCCGTGGACGAAGGTCAGGTGCTCGTCAACGGCAAAGACGTGACCCGCATGAAGGAGCACAAGCGCTACCGCACCGTGGGCCGCGTATACCAGAACCCGGCCATGGGCACCTGCGGCAGCATGACGCTTCTGGAAAACATGGCCATGGCGGACAACAAAAACCGTCCCTACAACATCACGCCGGGCATCAACCGCCGCCGTGTGGACGATTACCGCGCGATGCTTTCCGAATTGGGTCTGGGTCTGGAGGACAAGCTCAACGTGCCCGTAGGCTCTCTCAGCGGCGGACAGCGTCAGGCCGTGGCGCTGCTCATGTCCACGCTCACGCCCATCAAGTTTCTGATTCTTGACGAGCACACCGCCGCGCTCGATCCCAAGACTGCGGAAATCATCATGCAGCTGACCGGACGCATTGTGGCGGAAAAGAAGCTGACCACGCTGATGGTCACGCACAATCTGCGCTACGCGCTGGAGTACGGCGACCGACTTCTGATGATGCACGAGGGCAGCATCGTGATGGACTACGAAGGCGAGGAAAAGAAGGCGCTTGCGCTGGAGGACATCCTCGGCAAGTTCAACGAAATCAGCATCGAATGCGGCAACTGAATACAGGCCCTGTTTCCGTCTTTCCGGAGGCAGGGTCTTGTGCTGCAGGGGAGGTGAAACCATGCATTTTGTCAGCGCCAAAGGCATTCTGTCCGCCGGAAACGGCATGAATCTCTACCGCGGATGCACGCACGGCTGCATATACTGCGACAGCCGAAGCGTATGCTATCAGATCAACCACGATTTTGAGGACATCGAGGTCAAGCAGAATGCGCCGCAGCTTCTGGAGGACGCGCTCAGGCGCAAGCGCCGCAAATGCATGATTGCTACCGGTGCGATGTGCGATCCCTACATGCACTGCGAAATGGAACTGGGCCTGACGCGGAAGTGCTTTGAGCTGATCGCGCGGTACGGATTCGGCCTCACGGTGCAGACCAAATCCGACCGCATCCTGCGCGACCTTGACCTGCTCAAACGCATCAATGAAAAAAGCAAGTGCGTGGTCAACATGACGCTGACCACCTATGACGAGGCGCTGTGCCGGATCATCGAGCCCAACGTCTGCACCACGCGAAAGCGCTACGAGGCGCTCAAGGTCTTTCAGCGCGAGGGGATTCCCACCGTGGTCTGGCTTACGCCGGTGCTTCCGTTCATCAACGACACCGAGGAGAACCTGCGCGGCATTCTTTCCTATTGTTTTGATGCGGGCGTCAGGGGCATTGTGGACTTCGGCATGGGGCTTACGCTGCGAGAGGGCGACAGGGAGTATTTCTATCAGGCGCTGGACCGGCATTTTCCCGGCGTGAAGCAGAAGTACATCCGTCAGTTCGGGCTGAATTATGAGTGTCCCAGCCCGAATGCCGACAGGCTGTGGGAAATCTTTGATGAGGAATGCACCCGGCGAGGCGTGATGCATCATCCTGAGGAGATTTTCGCCTACATGCACGCTTTCCCCGAAAAGAACGACGGCGAGCAGCTGAGCATGTTCTGATTCCCGTCTTGTAATTTGAGAAGAAATGCGGTAGAATTGGTACAACCGAAATTTTGATTTTTCAACCGCAAGGGAGGATATCACATGTATCGACAGGTTATTGAAACTGCCACCGACAAAATGAAGAAGACCCAGAACGTCTATCAGGACGAGCTGCGCTCCATCCGTGCCGGCCGCGCCAATCCCCAGCTGCTGGAACGCATCACCGTGGACTACTACGGCGTGCAGACTCCCCTGACCCAGATGGGCAACATCACCGCTCCCGAACCCCGCATGCTGGTCATCAACCTGTGGGATCAGAAGTCCATTCCTCTGGTGGAAAAGGCCATTCTCAAGAGCGATCTGGGCCTGAACCCCTCCAACGACGGCAAGATCATCCGTCTGGTCATTCCGGAGCTCAACGAAGAGCGCCGCAAGGATCTGACCAAGCTGGTCCGCAAGGGCGCTGAGGAAGCCAAGGTGGCCGTGCGCTCCATTCGCCGCGACGCGATGGATCAGTTCAAGAAGCTGGAGAAGGACTCCAAGATCACCGAAGACGACCGCACCAAGGCCGAAAAGAAGATGCAGGAGAAGACCGACGAGGCCATCAAGGGCATCGATGCTCTGTGCGCTGAGAAGGAAAAGGAGATCATGGCGGTCTGAGGAACCTATGAAAAAATCCGCTTTGCGGCCTTTTTCATCGACGACTGTCGGAATGTTTGCGCGTAAACGCGCAAACTCCCCGCCCTCCGATGCCTCCGGCAAGTCAGCTGTCAGGCAATTTTAGACTTGGAGCATTTTCATGCAACTAACTTTTGAACATCTTTTGGGCCTGCCCGCGTCGGCGGCGGTGGCAATTCTTGCGTCCTACGGCATCGTGAACGTGGACGTGGTGGTCACCGCCGCGCCGCCGCGCCAAAAGCCCTCCCCGGAGGATCAGCTTCGCTCAGACGAGGGCGAGCGCTCCGGCTATGCCTCCACGCGCGTGGTGGCGGTCGAGGACGATGGGCGCAAGCTCATCGTTTCGCGTTTTTTGACTGGAGATCCGCGTGAAAGGAGTCACTCATGAGCACAACCCTTTATGCGCCCATTGATCTGGAGCGTCTGCCCAAGCATGTCGCCATCATCATGGACGGCAACGGCCGCTGGGCCAAGCAGAACAAGCACAAGGTCGCCATGGGCCACCGCGCAGGCACCGAGGCGCTGCGTGAGATCATCCGCAATTCCAGCGACATCGGCATTCAGGCACTGACCCTGTACGCCTTCTCCACCGAAAACTGGACCCGGCCCCAGACTGAGGTCGAAGCGCTCATGCAGCTCATTCTCGACTTTTTCCATTCCGAGATTGACGAGCTGGATGAGAAAAACGTGCGCATTACCATCCTTGGCGACAAATCAGGGCTGCCGCAGAAGCAGTGCGAAGCCCTGTGCGAGGCCGAAAAACGCACCGAAAGCAACACCGGCCTGCGCCTCAACATTGCTATCAACTACGGCTCCCGTGCCGAACTCGTGCGCGCTGCGCAGGAACTGGCCAGGGATGTTCAGAAGGGTCTGATCGGCCCCGAAGACATCACCGAGGAGCTGTTTGCCGGGAAGCTCTACACCGCAGGCCAGCCGGAGGTGGATCTGATGATCCGCACCAGCGGCGAGCAGCGGCTGAGCAATTTCCTGCTCTATCAGTGTTCCTACGCTGAATTTGTGTTCCCCGAAGTGCTGTGGCCGGATTTTGACTTGAAGCAGTACCATCAGTGTCTGGCGGAGTTCCAGGGCCGCAAGCGCCGCTTCGGAAAGCGCGAGGAATAATAAGGAGAACCTTTCCATGAGCGAAGAATCCACGAAAAAAAGAAAATCCATGATGCAGCGAATCATGACGGCGGTTCCACTGGTGGCGGCGCTGGTGATTGCGCTGGCCGTGGGCGGATGGCTGATGGCGCTGGTGATTGCGCTGTGTCTGTCCATTGCGCTGTATGAGGAGCTGCGCGCGCTCAAGCAGGGCGGATACAACCCCGTGTGGTGGACCAGCTATGCCGCGCTGTATGCGGCGGTTCCGCTGGTGCTGATCCACTCCGCAGTCACGGTTGCGCCGGTGTTGCTGGTGTTTACCATGGCGGCGCTGGTATGCGTGATGATGCGCAGGAAGCCCGAGCTTTCCGACGTGCTGATGAGCGTGCTGCCCATCCTGTCGCTGGTTTTGCCCGGCATCTGCCTCTACGGCGTGCTGGATACCCAGCCGCGCGCGATGCAGCTGTATCTGCTGCTGCTGACCTTTGCCATCCCGATCATCGGCGACACCTGCGCCTATTTTGTGGGCAGCAATGTGGGCGGCCCCAAGCTCTGCCCCGCTATCAGCCCCAACAAGACCATCTCCGGAGCTATCGGCGGGCTGCTGGGCAGCGTGCTGGCCGCGGTGGTCGTGGGCCGCTGCTTTACGTGGTTTGTGCCTTCGGTCACGTTCATACCCTTCTGGGCTGAGCTGATTGTGGGCTTTCTGGGCGGCGCAACCGCGCAGATCGGCGATCTGTTCTTCAGCATGATCAAGCGCCACTGCAAAATCAAGGATTTCGGCAATATTTTCCCCGGTCACGGCGGCATGCTCGACCGGCTGGACAGCATTGCTTTCACTGCGATCATCATATACTGTCTGCGCGCCTTCATCGGCGGCTGACGTACAACAGAGGGCCGGGCCGCAGGGTCCGGCTCCGCTTTTCAAAAAGGAGAATCAACATATGAAAAAGCGTCGTTTGGCGATTCTGGGTTCCACGGGCAGCATCGGTACGCAGGCGTGCGAAGTGGCAAAGCTGCACGAGGACCGTTTTGAAGTGGTGGCGCTTACGGCCTATTCCAGCAGGGAAAAGCTGTTTGAACAGGTGCGCATGTTCCGTCCAAAGCTGGCGGGTCTGGTAAAGCCTATCCCGATGGATGAAATCCCCGGGGATCTGCGCTTCTGCGAGTGGGTGTTCGGGCCCGAAGCGCTGGATCTGGCCGCGCAGTGCGACTGCGACGACGTGCTCGTCAGCGTAGTCGGCATGGTGGGTCTCAGCAGCGTGCTGACAGCGCTGAAAAACCACAAGCGCGTGCTTCTGGCCAACAAGGAAGCGCTGGTTGCCGGAGGCCATCTGGTGATGGAGGCCGCGCAGCGCGAGGGTGAAAACTTTCTCCTGCCGGTGGACAGCGAGCACAGCGCCATCTTCCAGTGTCTGCAGGGCGCGGCGGGCAATCCCGTCAGCCGCATTGCGCTCACCTGCTCCGGCGGCCCGTTCCGCACATGGGAAAAGGACGCCATCCGCTCCGCTACCCGCGCGCAGGCGCTCAAGCATCCCAACTGGGTGATGGGACAGAAGATCACCATCGACTCGGCAACGCTGTTCAACAAGGCGCTGGAGATGATTGAGGCCAAGTGGCTGTTCTCGGTTGCGCCTGAGCAGATTGAGGTGATCGTGCATCCGCAGAGCGTGATCCATTCCGGCGTGGAGTTTTCAGACGGCGCGCTGATTGCGCAGCTGGGCACGCCCGATATGAAGCTGCCCATTCTCTACGCCATGAGCTATCCCGAGCGCCTGCCCACCGGCGGCGAGCGGCTGGATCTGTTCCGCCTGCAGGGGCTCACCTTTGAGCGCCCCGATGAGGAACGCTTCCCGTCCATCCGCTTAAGCCGCGAGTGCATGCAGGCCGGCGGCGCGGCGGGCTGTGTGCTCAACGCCGCCAATGAAGTGGCGGTTGGACGCTTGTTACAATCTGTCCAGCAGGACATGATGCCTGTGGGACGAATCTTTGACACAGTGGAGGAGACGCTGCAGCGCGTGGGACATCTTCCGGCGAACACGCTGGAGGAGGTTCTGGAGGCCGACCGCCGTGCGCGCGAGGTTGCAAAGCTGCTTTTGAACTGAGCTCCTCCGGAAAGGAATGACTGATGACGATTTTGTATGTTCTTTTGGCTCTTGTTTTGCTGGGCGTGCTGATCACAGTGCACGAATACGGCCATTTTCTCTCCTCGCGTCTGTGCGGCATTCCGGTGAAGGAATTCTCCATCGGCTTCGGCCCCAAGCTTTTGCAGTGGAAGAGCAAAAAGCATGAAACCGTGTTTTCCATCCGTCCGATTCCGCTGGGCGGCTACTGCATGTTCTACGGCGATACCGACGACGATCCCGAAGGCAAAATGAAGGACGATCCGCGCAACTACAACAACGCTCCGGTGTGGAAGCGCATGATCTCCGTATTCTCCGGCCCTGCCATGAACTTCGTACTGGCTTTCGTGGTGGCGGTGGTAATGATGGCGGCCTACGGCGTAACCGCTGCGACGCCCTTCATCTACACCGTGGACGAGGGTATGCCTGCGGCTCAGGCCGGTCTGCTTCCGGGCGACGAGTTTGTCACCGTGCGCGGGCTGGATATGACCGACCGCACCGTGATGGACGTGAGCAACGCCATCGGCGACATCTCCAAGGGTGAGGAAGTGGATCTGACCATCCGCCGAAACGGCGAGGAGATGGATTTTACCATCACGCCGCGCTTTGACGACGCCGAGGGACGCTATCTCATCGGCATCACCATTCAGCAGGGCTATGCCGACCTGCCCGGCGGCAAGGTGATTCCCGCCGCGTGGAACATCTGCGCCGAGGCCTCGACTGTGATTCTGAAGTCGCTTGGCAAGCTGGTGACCACCGGCGAGGGTCTGGATCAGACCTCCGGCCCTGTGGGCGTGATTCAGCTGGTTGCCGAGGAGACGGCGCAGGGCGGCATTGATACCTATTTGTATCTGATGGTGATCATTTCCATCAATCTGGGCCTGATGAATCTGCTGCCCATTCCGGGTCTGGACGGAAGCCGTCTGGTGTTCATGGTCATCGAGGCCATCCGCCGCAAGCCCGTGAGCCAGAAGATCGAAGCCGTGGTGCATCTGTGCGGCTACGCGCTTTTGCTGGGTCTGATGCTGTTTTTTACATTTAAGGACGTTTTGCGCATTTTTCAGGGTTGACATCCGGTGAATGTGCCGTTATAATATCAGCCGTCAACTGAATACCTTATAAAGAGTGGTTGAGGGACGGGCCCAATGACACCCGCCAACCGGCAGCAATGCATGGTGGCAAATCCCGCAGCGTACATACGCTGGCAGATAAGGATGACAATGCTTTCTATCGGGCCTGCGTGTGCGCAGGTTCGATTTTTTTCTTCTTCCGACCCACAGAAAGGAAATCCAAAGATGCGTACTGTATTTACCAGCGAATCCGTTACCGAAGGACATCCCGACAAAGTCTGCGACCAGATCTCCGACGCCGTGCTCGACGCGATCCTTTCTCAGGATCCCATGGCCCGCGTGGCCTGTGAAACCTGCGCCACCACCGGCATTGTGCAGATGATGGGCGAGATCACCACCACCGCTCAGGTCAAGTTTGACGAGATCGCCCGCAAGGTCGTGTGCGAAATCGGCTACGACAAGGGCGAGATGTGCTTCGATGGCAACGCCTGCGCGGTTCTGACCGCCATCCATGCCCAGAGCCCGGACATCGCCATGGGCGTTGACAATGCGCTGGAAACCCGCGACGGCGAGACCTCCTCCACCGGCGCCGGCGATCAGGGCATGATGTTCGGCTTCGCCTGCGACGAAACCGAGGAACTGATGCCCCTGCCCATTTCTCTGGCCCACAAGCTGTGCCGCAGGCTCAGCGAAGTCCGCAAGGACGGCACCCTCGGCTGGCTGCGTCCCGACGGCAAGAGCCAGGTGACCGTCGTTTATGAGGACGGAAAGCCTGTGGCGGTAGACACCGTGGTCATCTCCACCCAGCATGATGAAAACGTCAGCCAGGAAACCATCCACGAGAAGGTGCTCTCCGAGGTCATCCGCAAGGTGATTCCCGAGGAACTGTGGATGGATGAAACCAAGGTTTACATCAACCCCACCGGACGCTTCGTGCTCGGCGGCCCCGCCGGCGACACGGGTCTGACCGGCCGCAAGATCATCGTTGACACCTACGGCGGATACGGCCGTCACGGCGGCGGCGCCTTCAGCGGCAAGGATCCCTCCAAGGTGGACCGCTCCGCCTGCTACGCCGCCCGCTACGTGGCCAAGAACCTCGTGGCTTCCGGCCTGTGCAGCCGCTGCGAAGTGGCGCTGGCCTATGCCATCGGCGTGGCGCAGCCCGTGAGCGTGCAGGTCAATTCCTTCGGCACCGGCAAGCTTGCCGACGACGTGCTCAGCGCGGAAGTGATGAAGCGCTTCGATCTCAGCCCCGACGGCATCATCCGTACGCTGGATCTGCGCCGCCCCATCTACCGTCAGACCGCTGCCTACGGTCACTTTGGCCGCACCGACATCGATCTGCCCTGGGAGCGCATCGACCGTGCAGGCGAACTGAGTTCGCTTGCGGACTGCGCTGCGCACAGGGCTTGAACACCGAAGTATGTAACTGCATAGACAGACCGCCGGAGCCCGCCAGCAGGGGCTCCGGCTCGCTTGTTTGATCGGGAATATTCAGCCTGTAACAACTTTTCCCTCTTCCCCTCCGACACTGTACGAAACGGCCAAGATGGTGTACAATAGTTGTATTGTTTCGAAACGGAGGGGAGGGACGCGCATGGGCTTGAGGCGGTATATCTGGCTTTTGTGCGTCCTTTTGCTGCTTCCCTTCTGCGCCCGGGCCGAGGGCACGGGACGCGCGCTGCTCATCGGCGTGGATGACTTCGTTACCAAGCCCAGCGCCTATCCCAGCTCGACCAACAATGTCTATGCCATGCAGGAGATGTTCCAGTCCAGCGCGCTGGAACTGGAAATGCTGATCGTGCCGGATGAACCCGTTACCACCGTGGACGCGCTCACGCATTTGATCCGGAGCACCTTTGAAGGCGCAGGGGAGGATGATGTGAGTTATCTGTACCTGTCCACGCACGGCGTGTACGATGAGCAGGAACCGGTGCTTTTGTTAAGCGATGGAACGGTAGAAGAAGGAATTACCCCTGCTGAACTCGAAAAAGCATTTGAAGGCATTCCGGGCACGAAGGTGCTCATTCTGGATGCGTGCAACTCCGGCGCGTTCATCGGCAAGGGAATGGCGCAGCCGATGGAAGAGCGGTACTTTCTGGGCGATGAATTCAAGGTGCTCACCTCTTCCGGCGCGATGGAGGAAAGCTGGTACTGGTCCGCCGGGCAGGATCTGGCGGGACAGGGCGCTTTCTACTTTACGCAGGCGCTGGCGGAGGGCCTGAGCGCGCGCTGCGGCTATCCGGCGGATCCCAACCGCGACGGCGCGGTTACGCTCAGCGAGGCGTATGACTATCTGCTGCTCAATCATGCCGCCTCCACGCCGCAGGTGTATCCGCAAAACGATGATTTCGTCATCTTCCGCTATCATCCCGACGCGCCGCAGCCCACGGGGCTGGATCGCTCGCCGGTGATGGACGTCACCTTTACCGGCACCACCTTAAGCCGCGATGAAAGGCAGATCGGCATTGAGTTCATCGCCACCCGTCCCGTGCGCGTGGCGTATCAGATCGTGTACCAGCGCGAAGGCAAGTGGGAGTTTGACAAGGCGCAGCTGATCTTTGACCAGGCCGAGCGCTTCACAGCCTTCGGCGACCAGCCCGGCGCAGTGTCGGCGGGCCGCAAGCTCAGAAGCGTCAATCTGGGAGAACTCAACGGGGCAAGCCACGGCTATGTGCTGGTGCAGCTGGTAAGCATCGATCAGGGCAAACTGAGGGTGCATGCGGGGCGCGTGATCTGCGTGCCGCCGTCCGAGGGCGAGATGAACCTGACCGCATCGGTGGATGCGGAGCTGAATCTGTCGAGCGGACGGGAACTGAGCATCTTTATCGGGCATGATTATCCCTGTACGCTGAGCATCGCCATCGTGGACGAAAACGAAAAGGTCGTCCACCGCATCTGCCACCGTCAGTCCACCCGTCCCATGCAGATCAGCCCCGAGGGCAGCGTCTACTACTGGAACGGAACCCTGCGCGACGGCTCCAAAGCCGCGCCCGGCGTCTACCGCGTGCGCGCGCAGGCCAATATGAATGATACAACCGTGACGGTTCTTTCGTCCGCTTTTACGATCCAATAGGAGGTTCTTTTCATGGCAAGCAAACTTTTTGTGGTGATTCCCTGCTACAACGAGGAGGAGGTACTGCCCGAAACCTCGAAGCGGCTGGTCAAAAAGATGACCGAGCTGGAAAAGAAGGGTCTGATCACGTCCGACAGCAAGGTGCTGCTCGTCAACGACGGCAGCCGCGACCGCACGTGGGAGATGATCTGCGATCTGCACAAGCAGAATCCCATGTTTGAAGGCGTGAAATTAAGCCGCAACCGCGGCCATCAGAACGCTCTTCTGGCCGGATTGATGACGGCCAGGGGCCGCTGCGACGTGAGCATCTCCATGGACGCCGACCTGCAGGACGACATGGACGCGATGGACCGCTTCCTCGAAAAGTACGAGGAGGGCTGCGAGATCGTCTACGGCGTGCGCAACAAGCGCGAGACCGATACCTTCTTCAAACGCGAAACGGCGCTGATGTTCTACCGCCTCATGAAGGCGCTGGGCGTGGACATCACCTTCAACCACGCCGACTACCGTTTGATGAGCAACCGCGCGCTGGAGGCGCTCAGCCAGTTTGAGGAGGTCAATCTCTTCCTGCGCGGCCTTGCGCCGCTGGTGGGCTTCCAGTCCGACGTGGTGTACTACGACCGCTCCGAGCGCTTTGCCGGCGAGAGCAAGTATCCCTTCAAAAAGATGCTGGCCTTCGCCATCGACGGCATCACCAGCTTCTCCGTAAAGCCGCTCAGACTCATCACCACGGTGGGCATGGTCATCTTCGTGGTGTCTTTGTTCATGCTTCTGTACACGCTGGTGAGCTGGATTACCGGCAACGCCGTGCTTGGCTGGACCAGCACGCTGGCCTCCATCTGGATGATCGGCGGCATTCAGCTTCTGTGCCTGGGCGTCATCGGCGAGTACGTCGGCAAGATTTACAACGAAACCAAGCGCCGCCCGCGCTTCATCATTGACCGCTACATGAACGAGCGCGGCGATGATCCCGTGGTGGACAAGCAGTAAAAAACAAAACACCTGCCGCTTCTGGCAGGTGTTTTTGCATGTTCAGATCTGTCCGAATCCTTTGAGATACAGCAGGTTTTCCAGAATGACTGTACCCTTCCACCAGTTCTTCGCAACCGCCCATTCCTCGGGATACTTCTCCCAGCTCCACGGAATCGGCCACGAACCATCCTCGAGCTGCGTTGAACGGATGAACTGGCACTCGTACTCGGCGGCTTCGCGGTTTTCCGGATAGTATTCGCTCTGACGGCTTCTGAAAAACTGCGAGGGCTTGCATACATAGCCGCTCCATCTGGAGAAGTCCTTTTCAATCAGCCGCTGCACGGAGAGATGCAGCTTTTCCTTGAGCTGGGCAAAGGGAATCACGTCGGTGGCTCCGGCCGTTTCGATCAGATCGGCCATGCGCAGATAACACGCGCAGGTGTGGGAGTCCATCAGCGTTTCAGGATCGAGCGCGGAAAATGCCTCGTTGGCCACGCGCACGCCAAGCTGGAACGCGGTGCTGCCTCTTTGGGCATAGTGGATCAGAAATCCGGCGATCTGCGCGGTGCCATTGTAATCGGTGTGACAGGTGCTCACGCTTTCGGTGTGCCACCATGGCGCGTGCGGATGGTCGTTGCTGGAGGGAACTGTCACCGCCCACGTATGGCCGTTGAAGCATGCGCCGCTTTCGTACCAGCCGATCAGCTTTTGAACCACCGGATGACCGGCGTCTTCAAAGCCGATTTCGCTGATGATGCTGCCTGCGCCGTTTGCGTGCAGCGGAATGGAATGGGGGTTCCAGCAGTCAGCCTCGATGGCATGTCCGAAGCCGCCGTCTTCGTTCTGATAGAAGGACAGCGCATGCAGGACATTTCCCTGCGAGCCGTTTTCAAAATGATACTGGAAGCGCGCCAGATCAAGCGGGCGGGCGTTGCGGTACAGGTAGGCGCGGGATTTTTCGTACAGGATGTTCATAGGACGACCTCCTCAGGGCAGACGGTCGAAATTGCGCAGAAGCGTCAGCTTTTCAATGGCGCACCATGCCTTCCACCACATTTCGCTGATGGCAAAGGCGGCGGGGTAGCGGGCGTTGTTGTCAAACCATGACCAGTCGATGGGCCACAGATCATTTTCGGGCAGGGTGTCGATCAGCCAGTCGAGCTCCATGTGGATGGCTTCTTCATTTCCGGCATACATGGGCGATGCGGGAGATGGAATAGCGGCGGAGGGACGGGGCACATGGGTGTTCCAGCGGGCCGGATCGCGGACGATGGCTGCATTGGAGGTTTCCATCATTTTGAGCGTGATTTCAGCGGGTGAATAAGGCGTGGCTGTCTGCATCCAGTAAGGCATCAGCATGGCGCAGCCGCCGACGCCCATCTCACCGCCGATGGTACCCTGCATCAGCGCCTCCAGCGCGCGGCTGGCAACAGCCTCTGCACGCTGATACAGCGGATCGTTCTTTTCACAGACCGTCAGCGCAAAGGCTGCGATCTGCGCGGAGAGACCGAGGTTCTCCGCGCCGTTGCTTTCTTCGCTGTACGACCACCACGGCGCGTGCGGATGGTCGTTGCCGGTGGGCATGGAAAACTGCCATCCGCCGCAGTCGCAGAAGCCATCGCTGCTGCGCAGATACCTCATCGCACCCTGATACAGCGGATGGCTGAAATCGGCAAAGCCGGTTTCCAGCATCAGGTGCACGGCCTTTAGCGTGGTATAGGGCGAGGAATGGGGATCCCAGTTATCAGGCTCCAGCGCATGACCGAATCCGCCATCCGGGTTCTGGTACTGTTTCAGCAGCGCAAGAAAATCCTCCTGCTTTCCGTCGCCGAACAAAATGGCATACCGCGCAGCCTCCAGGGGACGCGCATGGCGCAAAATCCAGTTTTCAACGTGAGCAAACTGCTGTCGGGTCAGCTTTTTCATAATCGGTCAGCCTCCTTTTGAAAAGAAGCCTATCATGGTTTGGTCAGACTGTCTTGAACAAATCCGACACGGGCAAAGGAAACGGCTTCGCTCAGCGTCATGCCGTGATAGCGTCGGAACTGGCGCAGCAGATGGCTCTGATCGGCATAACCGTAGCGGAAGACCGCGTCCTGCACGTCGAAGGCAGGCGAGGAGACCGCCTCGCGCCAGAGAAACTGATATCGGATGAGCTCGCTGAGCTTCTTGGGCGAAGCTCCGGTATATTCGTCAAACAGGCGCTCCAGCTGCCGCGTGCTGAGCTGATTGCGCTGCGCAAGCCCGGCGACGCGGGTGCGTCCCTGGCTTTGCAGAATGTCAGCAACGGCGTTGAGCACCTCCGGACGCACCGCAGACGGATTCAGATGAGCAAGAAGGATCATTTCCGCACGCTCGCAGCGCTCCTGGAAACAGTCGGTTTCCGATATCATCTGCCTGAGCTCCCGCACCAGCGACGGAAACAGCTCCCGGGCGTCAAAGAAACCGTTGAGCCTGCCGCGGAGCGAGTCCTGCATGAATGCAGGCGCAGCCCATGCGTAAAAGCGTACGGCAAACAGCTCCACGCGCGGGTCCTGCGCAGAGGAGGAGAAAAACGTTTCATCGCTGAGCGCGCAGTAGTCGGAACGGATTGCGCCTGTGCGATGGTCGAGGCGGAGGATGATGTCCGAACAGGTATCGGGAATCACCGGATGCGGCGCGGGCGTTGACCCGGCCCGTCCGCCCCAGAGGCAGCGTACCCATGGCCTGAGCAGCGCATGCCGGGGTGATTGCTCGCGGTAGCTTGCGTCATTTTGAAAGGGCGTAGCCGTAATCGGATGATACCACCGGCTCAGATCCATGCGTTTTTCACCTGCCTTCCGTATGCACCCAGTATATCACATGCAAATAGGACGAAAAAGCGGAAAACAACCGAAAATTTTTTAGAAAATATGGTTTACAAAGCTTCCATTGATGTGCTATAATGTACAGGTTGGAGTATGCCGTGGAGCCATGGGCGGCTGCATTCGTCCGGGTTGCGGGCGGGTGACCATGGGCCGGGCAATACGCTTCAACATCGCTAACAAAGCATGGCCTTCGGGGTCATGCGGGGGTCTGGACTGCGCTCTGCCTACTCTACGCGGACGCTATCAACGACAAGGACCCCTCGGCTCAAGAGAGCACATCACATGGAGGTGTACCCAAATGGCACGTATTGCGGGCGTTGACCTGCCCAGAGAAAAGCGTGTGGAAGTCGGTCTGACCTACGTGTTCGGCATCGGCCCTGCGATTTCCAAGGAAATCCTGGCTGCCACCGAGATCAATCCCGATACCCGCGTCAAGGACCTCACCGAGAACGAAGTTTCCAAGCTCCGTGATTACATCGAGCACAATGTGAAGGTAGAAGGCGACCTCCGTCGCGAAGTCTCCCTGAACATCAAGCGTCTTGTGGAAATCGGCTGCTATCGTGGCGTTCGCCATCGTCGCAACCTGCCCGTTCGCGGTCAGAACACCAAGAACAACGCGCGCACCCGCAAGGGTCCTAAGCGCACCATCGCCGGCAAGAAGAAGGCTGGCAAGTAATCCACTGAACGTTTGCTTATGTAGCATGGAGGGATAAACAAAATGGCACCTAAGCAGAAGCTTAAGAAAGTAACGCGCAAGCGTCGTGAGAAGAAGCTCGTCGAGCGTGGCGCTGCCCACATCCGTTCTTCTTTTAACAATACCATCGTTACCCTGACCGATACCAACGGCAACGCCCTGTCTTGGGCCAGCGCTGGCGGCCTGGGCTTCCGCGGAAGCAAGAAGTCCACCCCCTTCGCCGCTCAGATGGCTGCTGAAACCGC
>JAGBBE010000150.1 GCA_017938645.1 Clostridia bacterium | reverse complement strand
TCCACATACAGCCTCAGCGTGGGAATCAGTTCAATCTCCAAATCATTCCAGAGGCTGTCACCCTCGTCCATATCAACCTTTACCACCTCAAGCACGTCAGCATACTGCTCAGCGATCTGTTCATAGGCCGGGTTGATCTTGCGGCAGTGCGGGCACCACGGAGCCCAGAAATCCACCAGAAAGGTCTTTTGGCTCTCCATCATTTCCTTCAGTTTCTTCGCGTTTATGTTCATAGCTGCCATTGTGCCAGCTCCTTTCGTTTGGCTTGGCTGTAGTATACCCGGAACAGCCCGTATCTTCCGTGATGAAATCACGCAGAACGTGCATGAACTGTTTTCTATAAAATACCTCGTTGAGCGCCACTTGAAACAGAAATGTGATGTTATCACGGTAAAACGCCGCAAATGTGGGTAGGATACAGCCATCAACCAACGAGGAGGTTCTCGCAATGAGACTGAAGGATAAAGTAGCAATCATCACCGGCGGCAGCAGAGGCATCGGCTATGCGACCGCAGACAAGTTCCTGCAGGAAGGAGCGAAGGTCATCCTGACCGCAAGCACACAGGCCTCCGCCGATAAAGCCGCGGCGCAGCTGAAGGAGAAGTACCCGGACGCCACGGTTGCAGGCATCAGCCCCGACCTGTCCAGCCTCGATTCCGTTCGGGAGGCTTTCAAGGAAGCAACCGCCCGATACGGATGCGTGGACATTCTGATCAACAACGCAGGCGTATCGGAGAGCACGCCCTTTATGGAATACACGGAGGAAACCTTTGACAAGGTTATGGATCTGAATGTCAAAGGCGTGTTTAATGCCACGCGGGCCGCAGCGGAGTGCATGACGGCAAGGGGAAGCGGCGTGATTCTCTCCACGTCTTCAATGGTCAGCCTTACCGGCCAGCCCAGCGGCTTCGCCTATCCCGCATCCAAGTTTGCGGTCAACGGTCTGACGGTTTCTCTCGCCCGGGAACTCGGGCCCAAGGGCATCCGTGTCAACGCTGTTGCCCCCGGCATTACGGAGACGGATATGATGAAGGCTGTGCCCAAAGGGGTTATCGATCCCATGATCGCGCGAATTCCTCTGAAACGGCTGGGACAGCCGGAGGACATTGCAAATGCCTTTGCATTCCTCGCCTCGGATGAGGCGTCCTACATCACCGGCGTTGTGCTGAGCGTGGACGGCATGGCCAGAACCTGACACTGTGACATCATCACGGAAACCAATCCAAATATGGGGTATTCTATCATCACAAAAGAAAAGAAGGAGGGCAGAAAGATGTCTGCTATCAATATCAACAAAACCAATTTCCAGAACGAAGTGATGAATTCCGACAAACCCGTCCTGCTGGATTTCTGGGCGCCCTGGTGCGGCCCCTGCCGCATGGTGGTTCCCATCGTTGAGGAAATCGCCCGGGAACGCAGCGATATCAAGGTAGGCAAAATCAACGTGGATGAAAACCCCGAGCTTGCCGGGCAGTTCGGCGTGATGAGCATTCCCACGCTGGTGGTTATGAAGAACGGCAGGGTCGTCAGTCAGTCCATGGGTGCAAAGCCCAAGAGCGCCATTCTTGCAATGCTCTAAAAATGCAATTTGGCGTTTAACATCTGCAAATTTGTGGTATCATACAAACAACAATATAACAGGAGGTTCACCTTATGAATACGAAGTTCTATCTCTGCCGCACCTGCGGGAATGTCATCGAAAAGATCCAGGATTCCGGCGTGCCCGTGGTCTGCTGCGGAAAGCCCATGGAGGAGCTGGTTCCCAACACCGTCGAGGCCAGCAGCGAGAAGCACCTGCCTGCCGTGACCGTTGAGGACGGCGCGGTCAATGTCAACGTCGGCAGTGTTGATCATCCGATGGTCGACGAGCACTACATCGAATGGGTGTATGTGGAAACCGAAAACGGCGGCCAGCGCAGGTATCTCAAGCCCGGCGAAGAGCCCAACGTGACCTTCCATCTGGGCGACGACAAGGCCGTTGCCGTATATGCCTACTGCAATCTCCACGGCCTGTGGAAGACGGACGTATAATCCAGCAGCACAATGCCTGCCGGCCATTCACCGGCAGGCATTGTTTTCTGTGATATCATCACAGAAAAGAGCCGTCCGCTATGCTATCATCAGGGCAAACAAACACAGGGAGGAATGGCTATGGCGGGTATACGGAAGAAAAAAAGAGCTTTTGTCGAACAGAAGGATTGCGTGGCCTGCGGCTGCTGCGCAAAGATTTGTCCGATGAACGCCATTGAGATAGATCGCGGCTTGTATGCGCAGGTGAATGAAGAAAAATGCGTAGGCTGCGGCAAATGCGCAAAGGAATGCCCTGCAACGGTGATTGAGATTCGGGAGGTGATGGTATGAAAAAGAAATGGTATGACTACCTCTGGATCGTATCGCTGACGTATCTGGCGCTGGGATTTTTCAACATCCTGTTTGCGTGGCTGGGACTGCTGTGCTTCTTCATTCCGCTGATCATCTCCATTGCCAAGGGAACCAAGGGCTACTGCAACCGCTACTGCGGCCGCGGGCAGCTGTTCGGCCTGCTGGGCGGCAGGTTCGGCCTTTCCCGGAAGAAGGATATTCCGCGCTGGATGAAGAGCAAGGCATTCCGCTACGGTTTCCTGATCTTTTTCCTCGCCATGTTCTTCCTGATGCTGTGGAATACGTATCTGGTGTTCGCGGGCGCGCAGGATCTCAAACAGGCGGTAACGCTGCTGTGGACGTTCAAGCTGCCGTGGCACTGGGCCTATCATGGAACGCTGCTGCATCCGGGCGTTGCGCAGTTTGCCTTTGGCTTCTACAGCGTGATGCTGACCTCTACCATACTCGGCCTGATCACCATGGTTCTGTTCAAGCCACGCAGCTGGTGTGTTTATTGCCCGATGGGCACCATGACCCAGCTCATCTGCAAAGTCAAAAATACAAAATGATTGTAGGGAGGAATTTGAATGAAAAGAATGCTTCCTATGCTGCTGCTTTTATCGCTTGCAATCACAGGCTGTGCCGCGTCCGCGCCTGTTCCTGAGGCAAACACCTACCGCCGCATCACCATGCAGGAGGCGGTGGAAATGATGGAGAAGGAAGAAAACCGCATCATTCTGGATGTGCGCACGCATCAGGAATATGCCGCAGGTCATATTCCGGGCGCGATCGTAATTCCCAACGAGACCATCGGCACAGCAGAGATTCCGCAGCTTCCCGATAAAGATCAGCTGATCATGGTGTACTGCCGGAGCGGAAACCGATCCAAGCAGGCATCCGATAAGCTGGTCAAGCTTGGATATACCAACATTGTCGAATTCGGCGGAATCATCGACTGGCCCGGCGAGATCATCACGGATTAAGCCATAAGCAAAGGCCCTGTACAGTCCGATCCTGTACAGGGCCTTTGCTTATTCAGCCAAATCTCTAAGTGCATCTTCGTCTGTAATCTCTATCGTGCCGCGGGAGAGCTTTACCATGCCTTCATTCTGGAAATAGCGCAGCATGCGGGTGACAACCTCGCGGGGATTGCCCATATGGTTGCCGATGATTTCATGGGTGATCTTGAGGACATTCGCGCCCTCGATCGCCGCTTCTTCCAGCAGGAAAGCGGCCAGGCGCTTATCAAAGCTTTTCCACATGATCTGCTCAACCAGCCACATAACATCGGAAAATCTCGTCGCCATGACTTCATTGGTGAAATTGGACAGCGGCGCGGATTCCTCCATAACCTGCTTGTAGATTTCGGCGGGAATCACCCACAGCTCGGTATCCTTTTCCGCTTCAATGGTCACCTCAAACTGGATGGAGCGCATCATGCAGGATGCGGAAAACAGGCACAGATCGCGCTCGAACAGCCGATAGATGGTAATCTCCCGTCCATCCTGAGACAGAATAAACGCCCGGAGCTGACCGCTGCGCACAAGGAGAAGCCCGGTACAGTCCGCATCGCCGTTATGAATCACATCGCCCTTCTGCACCTTGCGGCTGAAAACGCTGCCAGAAAGAGCGGCCTGCTGCTGAGCCGTCAGACGGCTCCATACAGGAAAAAATGATGTGAACTCCACAAGGAACCTCCCCAAAAACAAACTTTCTTCTCTTTTACAGCGCCTCCAGCGCCTCCATGCCATGAGCGCCGTACTGGGCGCGAATGGCCAGCAGGCCGTCGCGCAGGCGCTTTTCCTGATCCGCCGTAAGGGTTGCGAAGGGCTCGCGCACATAGCCGAAATCATGCCCCATCCATTGCAGCATTTTTTTCATGGCAGAGAAGTACGGGAACTCCAGCACGAAGAGAATGACAGCGTCCGCCACGCGCTGGCATTCGGCTGCCAGGAGCAAATCGTTGGCCTTGACGGCACGATCCAGCTGCAGGAAGATCTCCGGAATCACGTTGTAGAAGGAACCGATGATGCCATCAGAGCCGAAGGCAAAGCCGGACATGGCCATTTCATCGCAGCCGGAATAGATCATGAATTCCTTGCCAAGCTCCTGCTTGAGACGCAGGATTTCGTGATGGGTTGAAAGCGTGTACTTCATGCCCTTTACATTGGGCAGCTGCGCCAGACGCTTCACAGCATCCGAGCTTACAGCGCCGGCCAGCGCAATATTGTAGATAATCATGGGCAGCGGAGTCGCAGCGCTCAAGTCTCTGTAATAGGCATAAATCTCATCCTGAGAAAAGCGGAAGTAGAACGGCGGCACAGAGGACAGGGCGTCCACACCCGCTTTGCAGGCATGCTCGGCAAGTTGAATGGACTTGCGCGTGCCGATATCGCCCACATGCGCAATCAGCGGAATCCTTCCCTTTGTCTGGTCTACCACAGCATCCACCACAGCACAGCGCTCGCTGCCTTCCATCAGAAAGGCTTCTCCCGTGCTGCCGGTCAGATAGAGGCCGTCCACACCTTTGCTGATCAGGAATTCCGTCAGGGCACGCTGGCGGTCTTCGTCAAAATTTCCCTTCTCGTCAAAACAGGTCATCATGGCGGGAATAACGCCGCGTATGGTCTGGATATCTTTCAAAGTCAATTCCTCCGATCGTTCTGGGTCTGGGTGTCAAAATTCAGGCGTTCGATCCTGGAGAAGTGGCTGAACATCAGCCGCGAGGCCAGCTCGCTGTCGCGAGCGCGAACCGCCTCCAGAATGCGGCGGTGATCTTGGATGATTTTGTGAGTGCCTTCGATGGTTTTGGGCTGTCCGCGCCGCAGTTGCTCCGTGAGCTCCAGATCGCGGAATGTATTCCAGAAAATATGACACAGCTTGGTAAGCATGCGGTTATCCACAACGGAATACAGCGTTTCGTGGAACTGCCGGTCTACTTCATAGGTAGATTCCTCTGCATCCGCCAGCAGTTCCCATTCGGCGAGGATGGATTCGCACCGATCAAAGTGAATGTCCTGCACCCTTTCCACAATGCGAGGCATGAGGGAACTTTCCAGCTGCTGGCGCAGATCATACAGATCCAGCACAATGCTTGGATCCAGCACGAAGCTGTAGTCGAAGATATCGCCAATAGCATCCAGATTAAAATCGCGCAATACCAGGCCGATGCCGTGGCGGATTTCAATCAGGCCGATGCTTTCCAGCGCGTGTGTGGCTTCGCGCACAGAGCTTTTGCTGATGTCCAGGGCTGCAGCGATATCGCCTTCACAGGGCAGCATGTCTCCGGATTTGAGCCCCTGGCTCACGATGAGGTTCCGGATGTATTCTCTTACAAGCGAGGTGTTGCTCTTTTTGCGCGGCATGTTGTCCTGCTCCTTGTCCTTTTTTAGGGCCTTCTGGTAAAACTTCTCCCTTTTACCCTTTAACACCTGCTGAAATGTTCATACCATCAATGATTTTGTCCTGGAAGCAAACATAAATCAGCAGCGTGGGAATAAAGGAGATCACTGCGCCAGCCAGCGCTACGCCCATGCCGCCCCCTTCGCCGCGGGTAGCAGAGGAGTAGATGTTGTTCAGCCCCAGCTGCAAGGTATACATCTTGTCGCTGCGCGTGACAATGAGCGGATAGAGGAAGTCGTTCCACTGGTTGACGAAGTTGAACGTAACCAGAACCACCAGCGCAGGCTTGGTCTGCGGCAGAATGACGCTGGTGTAGGTTTTCAGCAGGCTTGCGCCGTCAATGCGCGCCGCCTCATCAAAGTCCATGGGAATGGCCTGCATATACTGCATGAGCAGGTAGATGCCAAATGCATCCGCGCAGAAGGGCAGCCAGGCCCAGAAGGTGTTGAGCAGCTTAAGCTCAGAAAACACGATGAACAGCGGCAGAATGCGCGTCTGAATCGGTATGACCAGCATCAGCATCAGCAGCCACAGCAGCGTCTTGCGCCCGCGGAACTGCGTGCGCCCAAAGCCAAAGGCGGCCATAGAACACAAAAGCATCTGCAGCAGACTTGTGCCCACGGAGATGATCAGGCTGTTCAGCGTCCACTTGCTGATCGGGTTTTTGGCAAAGAGGTAGGCATAGTTGCTCATGCTCACCTCTTCAGGCCAAAGCTCCACCGGGTAGGGCATGGTGATCAGGTTGGGATGCAGCGATTCAATGAGCAGGATGTAGAAGGGAAAGACGACCGTGACGCCCACCAGCGACAGGAACACAACGCGCAGAAGTCTGCGGATTTTCAGAGTGCTTTTGTTTCCAAACTCCATCGTCTTACCCCCTTTCGCGCAGAATGTACTTCTCCAGCGAGGTGATCACCAGGAAGATGACCACGCTGACCACAGCGATAGCGCTGCCATAGCCAATGTTATAGGAGGAGAAGGCCTGCTGGTACAGATAGTAGGTGATGGTTGTGGTGGAATAATTGGGGCCGCCGCTGGTCATCATGTAGGGCTGTACAAACATCTGGAAAGCCCATGTGGTCACCATAACCACGCACAGCGTGGTGGTGGGCTTGATCTGCGGAAGGGTGATGTGCCAGAACATCTGCCATCTTCCGCTGCCGTCTATGGCGGCAGCCTCATACAGATTGGTATCCACCGTCTGCAAGCCGGC
>JAGBBE010000149.1 GCA_017938645.1 Clostridia bacterium | reverse complement strand
CAGCTGATGGATGACTCCAAGAAGAGCAAGAAGGGCGGCATCAAGGTCAGCCCCAAGGCTGCCAAGGTTGGCGAATTCTTCCTGAACTATGCTCTCTACATCATCCTGATTGCTATTCTGGTTGTGGTTTGCCTGGTTAAGCCCAACTTCCTGGATCCGGTCAACATCCTGAACATCCTGAAGCAGGCTTCCACCAAGGGTATTCTGGCTCTGGGCTGCGCTGGCCTGATCGTTCTGGCCGGTACCGACCTTTCCATCGGCCGTGTTCTGGGTCTGTCTGCTGCTGTAACTGCAGCTCTGGTACAGTCTGTAACCTATTCTGCCCGTATGTTCCCCCAGATGACCCAGCAGCTGCCCCTGTGGGTGCCGCTCCTGGCCTCCATCGGCGTTGCCGTTATCTTCGCTCTGATTAACGGCTTCGGTGTTGCTAAGCTGCATCTGCATGCTTTCATCATCACCCTGGGTACTCAGCTGATCGCTTTCGGCTGCAACTGCCTGTTCATCGAGTCTCAGCCCTCCGGTACTGCTCAGGCCCTGTCCACCTTCGACCAGAACTTCCTGAACTTTGCCGCAGGTAACCTGACCATCGGCGGCGTGAAGGTTCCTCTGGTAGTTATCTACTTCCTGATCATTGCCATCATCATGTGGGTTGTATGGAACAAGACCCGCCTGGGCAAGAACATGTTCGCAGTCGGCGGCAACACCGAAGCTGCTGCAGTTTCCGGTGTTAACGTAGCCAAGACCATCATGCTGGTTTACCTGGTAGCCGGTATCCTCTACGGTATCTCTGCATTCCTCGAGGCTGCCCGTATCACCTCCGTTGGTGCAAACACCGGTATCAACTACGAAACGGACGCTATCTCCGCAGTTGTAGTTGGCGGCGTTTCCTTCTCCGGCGGCGTAGGTACCATCCAGGGCGTTGTTATCGGCGCCATCATCCTGCAGGCAATCAACTACTCCCTGCAGTTCCTGGGCGTCAACCCGTACCTGCAGTACGTTGTTCGCGGTCTGATCATCATCCTGGCCGTTGCTATCGACGTTCGCAAGTACATCGCCAAGAAGTAAGATGGGTTTGTTCAATTCCCGCAGTTCCGGACGTGTTGAGCGCGCTGAAATGGAAGAGGCCGCAAAGCACGGGCAGAACGAAGTGGATTTTCAGGAAACGCTTCGCCAGCGTACCGGGGATGAGAAATTTGCAAAGACTTACCGAACCCGCGGCAAGCTCTACGATAAGATCAAGGTGTCTGTTCACACCATGGACATCATCATCTATGTTGTGGTTGCCCTGATCGTCATCGCCCTGGTGGTTGGAATTGCGATTGGAAACTGAATCCGCAGAAAGCACTCCGTTAACGGAGTGCTTTTTTGCTGCAATTTTTGCATGGATTGCCTTGACATCGGAAATACTTTTCCCTATAATATGAATTCGAACTCGGATTTCAAAATCGAGTTTTAGGAGAAGACTATGGCGTCTATGAAGCGAATGTTTGCTGTGATTCTGATTGCGTCCCTGCTGTTTGTTTGCGGCGGAACCTGCCTGGCCGACGATGTGCTGAGCATCGTTTGCACCAGCTTTCCCTGCTATGATTTTGTTCGAGCGGTGGCGGGGGACAGGGCGAAGGTACAGATGCTGATCAAGCCCGGTTCGGAAGTCCATTCCTTTGAGCCCACTCCGGCGGACGTCATGGCGATTGCCGGCTGCGATCTTTTCGTCTATATTGGTGGCGAAAGCGATACATGGGTGGTCGATATCCTGGATTCCTTCGGCAAGGCTGCGCCTAAAACGCTTCGATTCTTCGATTGCGTAGAGACGATCGAGGCAGAAGGGGAGCATGATCATGTGGAACACGATCATGAATATGACGAGCATATCTGGACTTCCCCGAAAAATGCAGTTGTTATGATCGACGCTCTTTGCGACGCTTTGTGTGAGATTGATGCCGGTCATGCAGACGTATATACTCAAAACAAAGAGGCTTATGGTGCAGGGATTGCTCAGCTGGATTCTGAGATTCATGATATTGTAGAAAGCGCTGCGCGCCGCGAAATGATTTTCGCCGACCGTTTTCCCTTCCTGTACTTCGCCAAGGAGTATGGAATCGAATGGCATGCTGCGTTTCCTTCCTGTACATCTGAAAGTGAACCCAGTGCCAAGACCATCGCCGAACTCATTGGAAAGGTCAACCAGGATGGCATCCCAGTGATTTATACGCTGGAATTGAGCAGCGGAAAGACCGCTCAGACCATTGCGGAAGAGACCGGAACCAAGATCATGACTTTCCATTCCATTCAGAATGTAACAGAGGCTGATTTCTCTGCGGGCGAAACCTATGTAAGCCTGATGCAGCGAAATGTTGAAGCCCTTCGTGAAGGATTGAACTGATATGCGTGGCGAATACAATACCCGTCAGAAGCGCGAAATTCTGGCATTCCTGAAGAGACACGATCTCGAACCCTATTCCGTGGATGATCTCGTTTTTGAAATGCAGGAGCAGGGAGAGAAGATCGGTCGTACGACGGTTTATCGCTATCTTGAATCCCTGGCTGAACAGGGACGTGTGCGCAAATACCAGAATACCCAGGGGGTGATCCAGTATCAGCACATCGAAAATCATGGGGAATGCGATACGCATTTTCATATGATGTGCAAGGCATGCGGCCGCTTGTACCATGTTAACTGCGATCTGATGGACGCACTTGCGAAGCATATTCAATCCGACCACAATTTTGAGCTCGATGCCCGCGAAACTATACTCGTCGGAATCTGCGCGCGCTGTGCAGCCGGCGGAAAGGAGAACCACGATCATGGCTCTGATCACTCTGAAGAATGTCACCATAGCCTTTGAAGGCGTGGCAGCCGTTGAAGACGTCAGCTTTGAGCTGAATCGTGGCGACTACATGGTGATCATCGGTGAAAATGGTTCCGGCAAGAGTACATTGGTGCGTGCAATGCTGGGACTTGTACATCCCCGCAGCGGCGCTATCTATTATGGGGATGGGCTGAAGCGCAACCAAATCGGCTACCTGCCGCAGCAGACGGCCGCCCAGCGTGATTTTCCGGCGTCGGTTGAGGAAGTTGTTATGTCCGGATGTGCCAGCCGCCTGCGTCCCATTCAGTTCTTCTATGACCAGAAGCTGCGCGAACGTGCGAGTGAGAAAATGGCGATGCTGGATATTGAAGGCCTGCGAAAGAAATCCTATCGAACGCTTTCCGGCGGCCAGCAGCAGCGCGTTTTGCTTGCCCGTGCCCTGTGCGCCACGGATTCGCTTCTGCTGCTGGATGAACCTGTAACCGGCCTGGATCCGGGAACGACCAAGGAATTTTATGAACTGATCCGCCGCCTGAACCGCGAACACGGCGTGAGCATCGCCATGGTATCGCACGACCTGAGAAGCGCCATGACAGATGCCAACAAGGTTCTGGTCGTGGATAAGGGCGTGAGCTTCTGCGGCTCCATTTCTGAATATAACAAGCTTTGCCACGCGCACCGGAGGGGATACAAATGGGAAGATTTCTGGAAAGTATTTTAGGTTCCCCTCGTAAGGATAGAAATAAAAAAACGGCGCTGATCATCCTTGGGCTGGCGTGCCTGGTATTCGTGCTGCTGATTGGTTTTAATTTGAATGGTTTTATCGCTGCGCTCACAGAAATGAGCATGTACCTGCAGTATAAGTTCATTCAGCGTGCACTGATCGTCGGCATCCTGGTGGCGCTCTGTGCCGCTTTGCTGGGTGTGACTTTGGTTTTGAAGCGTTATTCCATGATCGGCGACGGCCTTTCCCACGTGGGCTTCGGCGCGCTGTCCATCGCTGCGTCCCTTGGCTTTGTAACTGCGGAATCCTTTCCTGGGTTCCTGCCGGAGGGAATGAGGGGAGCTTTGGCAGGACTCTGTTCCATGATTTCCGAAAGTCCGCTGCCGTTTACGCTGGTTGTGGTCATTGCGCTTGCGTTTCTGCTTCTGCGCATGAGCGAAAACAGCACCCTGCGCGGCGACGCAGCCATCGCCCTCCTGTCCACGGCTGCATTGGCGGTCGGCGTGCTGGTGACTTCGCTGACCAGTGGCATGAATGTGGATGTGATGAACTATATGTTCGGCAGCATCCTGGCTATGAGCGAAATGGACGTTGTGATTTCCATCAGCCTGTCCGTTGTTGTTCTTGTGCTTTTTGTGCTGTTCAGCAACCGCATCTTTGCGGTAACCTTCGATGAACCCTTTGCCAAGGCTACCGGTACAAAGGCGAACATGTATAACATGCTCATCGCCATCCTAACCGCTGTGACTATCGTCATCGGCATGCGTATGATGGGTACCATGCTCATCTCCAGCCTGATCATCTTCCCGGCGCTCACTTCCATGCGCGTCTATTCGAATTTTAAGGCGGTCATTGTATCTTCTGCGGTTGTTTCCGTGGTATGCTTTGTGGTCGGCATTATGCTGTCCTGCCTGTATTCCATCCCTGCCGGCGCGGGCATTGTGCTGGTGAACCTGGCCGCTTTCTTGATCTTTTCTCTGGTGGGAAGAATTCGCGCTTAACTTGAAAAAGTTAACAGGAACTATACTTGCCAAAGGGGATGGGCTGTGCTATAATAACCAAGTAAGCAGAAGCGACCACTTCTCACCATGCGTGAACAATGCATAGGTTCTTATTAGAAGATATCCCATTGTGGGTGTTTGAAGAGTGGCGCTGTGCGCTGCTCTTTTTCATTACCCGAACTTTCTTAGGAGGTGCATCCCTATCAACGATCTCATGATTAACGAGGAGATCCGTGACCGCGAAGT